>JAICTU010000109.1 GCA_025936205.1 Polyangiaceae bacterium
CCTGCAGCCCCGTTGCCTGCAGCCCCGTTGCCTGCAGCCCCGTTGCCTGCGGCGGTCCTGCCCGGGCCCAGCGTCGCCCCGGTGTCGAGCCCTCTGGAGCCCGTGCCGGGTGCCGCTGCGGCGCCTCCCAACAAGGAAGGCAGCGGCATCTGGATCTGGATCGTCCTGGCCCTCCTGCTGGCGGGCGCCGCCATCTACTTCTTTGGGCCTCGTCTGGGTTTGAAGCTGCCCTGATGTCAGACAAGCTCGCCTGGGTGCAGATCCTCATGATGCCCTGGCCCGCGAGCCATTCGAGCCGCATAGGGAAGGCGACAACGGACGCTGTCGCGCGCGACGTTAATTTTTCAGCCTGCTTGTTGGGTACGCATCAGACTTCAGCTGGGCGCGGCGCCTCAGCGCTTTTCGTGCCCGAGCTCGAGTGGCTCCGGGAAAGGCTACCAGCCGCCAGCGCTGCTCGAGGACATGCGGGCGAAATCGCGGCGCTCGCGAGCGCAGCTCAGAACGGGCGCGACTCCGGCGCGCGCCACCGGCCACGCCAGTGGGGCGCGAAGCCCCCCACTCTGATGCAGATGAGACCGAGACCGGCAATCGCGAGTGCCCTATTTGGTCAAATCGCGTTAGAACCATTCCGACTCCGGGTCTCCGCCGATCCGGCTCCAAGCGCTCGGCGGCTCGAGAGAAACTTCGCGACTCCCCAACCCCCAATCGGTACGAAAACTCGATGGCGACCAAGAACTCTCTGACCATTACCGACAACCGCACCAGCAAGACCTATGAACTTCCGATCGTCGACGGAACCGTTCCCACGATGGGGCTGCGCGCCATCAAAGCTGACGAAAAAGACTTTGGCTTGATGGGCTACGACCCGGCCTTCATGAACACGGCGTCCTGTCGTTCGTCGATCACGTTCATCGATGGGGACGAGGGCATCTTGCGGCATCGCGGCTATCCCATCGAGCAGCTCGCCGAGAAGTGCTCGTACCTGGAGGTAGCGTACCTTCTGCTGAATGGGGATCTGCCGACTCCCGCGGCGCTGGAGACGTTCACGGCCGAGGTCGCCGCCGAGAGCTCGCTGCACGAGAACATGAAGGGGTTCATTCAGAGCTTCCTCCCGAACGCTCACCCGATGGGCATGTTGATCGGCGCCATGGGCGCGCTGGGCACGTTCTACCCGGAGTCGAAGCAGGTGCTCGACGCCAAGGTGCGGCGCCGTCAGATCGCGCGCATCATCGCGCAGATCCCGATCATTGCCGCGTGGAGCTACCGCCACGGCGTGGGCAAGCCCTTCGTCAATCCCGACCCCACGCTGGGCTACACCGCCAACTTCCTGAGCATGATGAAGCGCGGGTCCGAGGCGAAGTACGCGGCGCATCCGGATATCGTCAAGGCGCTGGACGTGCTGTTCATCCTGCATGCCGACCACGAGCAGAACTGCTCCACCAACACCATGCGCGCCATCGGCAGCTCGCAGGCGGATCCCTTCTCGGGCGTGGCGGGCGCAGCGGCCGCGCTCTATGGCCCGCTGCACGGCGGCGCGAACGAAGCCGTGCTGCACATGCTGAACGAGATCGGCACGATGAGCGCTGTTCCGCAGTTTATCAAAGACATCCAGAGCGGCAGCGGCGGGCGGCGCCTGATGGGCTTCGGCCACCGCGTGTACAAGAACTACGACCCGCGCGCGAAGGTGATCAAAGGTCTCGCAGACCGCGTATTCGACATCCTCGGTAAGCAGAATCCGCTCCTGCAGATCGCTCGCGAGCTGGAGCGGATCGCACTGCAGGACGAGTATTTCGTGAAGCGCAAGCTGTACCCGAACGTGGATTTTTACTCGGGGCTCATCTACCAGGCCCTCGAGATCCCGATCGATCTCTTCCCGGTCATGTTCGCCATCCCGCGCGCCTCGGGCTGGCTCGCGCAGTGGGAGGAGCTGCTCATGGACAAGGAGCAGAAGATTGCTCGTCCGCGCCAGATCTACACGGGGATCATGCTTCGGGACGTGAAGCGCTAATCCGCGTCCCGTTCATCGGGGCGCGCCTCCCCCACCCTGAATCGGCCCCGAGTGTTTCCGCTCGGGGCCGATGGCTTTTATGGCCGATGTCCTTCGGGGCAATGCACTTGCGCCCGAAAGCGGGCAGCGCTCAGCCGAGAAATTCGCGGACGCCGTCGCAGACCTCATCCTGCTCGCGTTCGCTGAGTGCAAACCAGAGCGGCAGGCGCAGCAGGCGCGCGGAGAGATCTTCCGTCACGGGCAGCGAGCCATCTTCGTAGCCCCACTTGCGCCCCATTGGCGACAGGTGAAGCGGGACGTAGTGAGACACGGCCTGGATGCCCTTCTGGCGCAGGTGGCCGGCCAGGCCTTCTCTCGCGTGCTCGTCGCGCAGCAGAATGTAGAACATGTGGTAGTTTTGCTTGCAGTGCGCAGGGACGCGCGGGCCGCGCAGGGCGCCGCTGCGTTCGAGCGGCGCGAGGCGTTCGGCGTAGCGTTCGTGGATCTCGCGACGGCGCTGCAGGATGGGGTCGAGCTGTTCCAGCTGTGCTTGCAAGAAGGCGCAGGCGATCTCGGCGGGCAGGAACGAGGAGCCGACATCGACCCAGGTATACTTGTCGATCTCACCCCGAAAGAACTTCTGCCGGTTGGTGCCCTTGTCGCGGATGATCTCGGCGCGCTCGAGCAGCGCGCGATTATTGATCGTGAGCGCACCGCCTTCGCCCGCCACGTAGTTCTTGGTGTCGTGGAAGGAGTACGCACCCAGATCGCCGATCGAGCCCAGGGCACGGTCGCGGTAGTAGGCATGTACGCCCTGGGCGGCGTCCTCCACCACCAGCAGCCCGTGCTTCTTGGCGATCTGATTGATGGCGTCCATCTCGCAGCCCACGCCCGCGTAGTGGACCGGGCAGATGGCTTTGGTGCGGGGAGTGATGGCGGCCTCGATCTTGGTTTCATCGAGGTTGAGTGTGTCGGGACGGATGTCGACGAAGACGGGCCGAGCGCCGGTGCGCACGAAGGCGTTTGCTGTCGAAACGAAGGTATACGAGGGCAGGATCACCTCGTCACCGGGCTGCATGTCGCAGAGCAGCGCCGCCATCTCCAGGCCCGCGGTGCACGAGGGCATCATCAGCGTCTTGGCGATCCCGAACTTTTCCTCGATGAAGCGCGCGCAGCCCTTGGTGAAACGCCCGTCGGCGGCAATCTCGCCGGCGCTGATCGCGCGGCTGACGTATTCGTTCTCTTTGCCCGAGATGTACGGTTTATTGAACGGGATTCGATGGGCCATGACGTGGTTCGACTGACTCCTCTCCAGGCCGGCGGCGTTTGTTCCGCAGACGTACATCCTCGGGTGGCCCGCCGGGCCGGGCAAGTTTCACCGTCAGGAGAGCATGAGGCAGGCCGACGCGCCACCGACTCCCAAAACTAACGGTTCTGGATTCCGCGCCTAAAGAGCTCGGCCGTTGCTCTGATGGGCTCGCTCCGGGTGGCCGATTGCGGGCTTTGGGACAGAAGTTTGGGGAAGAACGCCCAATGCCTCCGCCAGCGCCTCGGCGCCGCGCCGGTGATGAAACTCGCGCGCGACCTTCTGGCGAGAGGTCTGGCTCAGGCGCCGCGCGAGCTCCGGATCATCCAATACACGGGCAATGGCGTCGGCCAGCGCCGCACCGTCCTGTGAAGGCACCATCAAGGCGTCTACGCCCGGATCGATCAGCTCGCGCATCCCGCCCACGTCGGTGACGACGGCGGGGGTCTCCAGGGCCATCGCTTCCATCGCGGCGACGGAGATGCCTTCGTCGAGGCTCGCGAGCACGAAAACGTGGGCAGCTTCGATGCACTCACGGTGGCGCTGTTCGGAGACGGACCCCAGAAACTCGACGCTGCCTTCCAGCTGGGAGCTGCGCACCTGCTCCTCCAGGGACTGCCGGTAGCCGGTGATTCCCTCCTCCCCTCCGGCGATCTGCAGACGCACTTGCCGGCCACGCTGAACCAGCAAGGCAACGGCCTCCAGCAGATACTTGTGTCCCTTCACCGGGTGCAATCGGCCGCACGTATAGATCCGGCAGACCTCACCGGTTTGCCAGGGGCGGTACGGCGCGCTGCGCTGCGCCTGATCGAGATCCACTCCCATTGGCGCGATCCAGATCCGCTCCGGGGCCACGTCTGCCAGCTGTTGCTCGACCTCGGCGAGCAGGCGCCGAGACATGACGAGCGCGAACGAGGCGCCCCGCCACTTTTCGGACTGATTCGGGCCATAGCCCTCCAGCGAGGCGAGCAGGGTGAGGCTATAGTTGATGCCGCTCAGGTGGGAGGCGAACGCGGCCACATGAGCCGCGTCGCCCGCGGATAGCACGTGCAGCTGATTCCAGCCGCGCTCGCGAGCCAGCGCCGCGAAGCGTGCGGCCACCACGATCAGTGCCGCGACCTTCAGCCGCTGCGTGAGCTTGACGTCTTTGATCTCGAGCGGCACGAGCAAGCAGCGCGCGATCGCTTTCGGGCCAGCGCGGAGCAACGCCTTGGCGGCCTCGCTGGCGTCTCGGCGCGAGAACGGCACCAGGTAGTGGGTCAGCCGCATGGCCTCTTGCGACCACTCGTGGCAGACCGTCTTGGGACGCCGGGTGGAGACCAGATCGGCCTCGATTCCGAGCTGCTCCAGTGCGCGTCGCTCGCGCCAGATCCAGGTGTGCGTCTGGCCCGGGAACTCGGGTACGAGATAGCCGATGCGTGCTTTCATTGGGCGGTTTTTACCCCTGTGGTGCGAGGACTGCCAAAAAGCCCGAAGAGGCCTCCGGAGCCAAAATGCCACGCTTCCGGCGAGCCCGCATGCTTCTGGAAGGCGGCTTCCTCGCAGCGGATGCGGGCTCGGAGCAGGGGCGCGTTCACGAGCGTGAAGAGCAGCGCGCAGAGCCAGGCCGAGTGCACCAGTGGTATCGCCAGGCCCTCGAACACGACCACCAGGTAATTGGGGTGGCGCAGGAACCGATACGGGCCCCCACTTTCCAGCGCCATGCCCGGGATCACCAGGATGCTCACATTCCAGCGCGGGCCCAGGGTCGACACCGTCCAGTAGCGTACGACCTGACAGGCCACGACGATCGCCAGGCAGGGCCAGCCGAGCGCGGGAAGAAAGGGCCGCGTACCCGCCCAGACCTCGAGCAGACAGCCGCAGAGAAAAGCCGTGTGCAGGAGCTTGATCGGCAGGAGTTGTGGTGCACCGAACTCGAGCGCGCCCTGCGCCAGCGCCCAGGCTCGATTCCGGCGGCTGAGCAGGAGTTCGCTGATGCGCTGCAGGGCAATCAGCCCAATCAGGCCACTGTAGAGTGCTACGCTCACCATTCGAGCAGCAACAGCTCCGAGCAGAACCCGGGCCCGGTCGCCATCAGCAGCGCGCGCTCCCCGAGCCCCGGTTGCCGCGACTGCCAGGTATTGGCGAGCACGACGAGCACGGACACGCTGGACAGGTTACCGTTGGCGCGCAGCTGTTGCCAGCTTGGCTCGAGATCGCGGTCACTCAACTCCAGGCTCTGCTGCAGGGCATCCAGCACCTTGGGACCGCCGCTGTGCAGCACCCAGTGTTGTATGTCGCGCCGCGCGAGCCCCTGCTCGCCCAGGAAGCGATCGACTTCTTCGCGCGAGCGCCGGCGGACGAGATCGGGTACTTGCGCCGACAAGACCAGCTCGAGGCCGTGGCTGCCGATGTTCCAGCCCGTCAGGTGCTCGGTCTCCGGATAGAGAATCGAACGCGACGCGACAACGCGCGGCCCTGAAGAGCGAGCCCGCGGCGAGAAGACCACCGCAGCCGCGCCGTCGCCGAATAACCCGCTGGCGAGCAGATTGGCGACGGAAAGGTCCGACTGCTGCCAGGTCAGACTGCATAGCTCCAGCGCCAGCAGCGCGACGTTGCGCTCGGGATGGGCTCTCGAGAACTCGGCAGCGCGCGCCAGCCCCCCGACCCCACCCGCACACCCCAGGCCGAAGATCGGAGTGCGCTGGAGCTCGGGGTTGAGGCGCATACGATTGACGAGCCGCGCATCGACAGAGGGAGTGGAGATCCCCGTGGTGGAGACAAACAGCAGGTGCTGGAGGTCGACCGGCTCCAGCTGGGACTGTTTCAGCGCCTTGCCCAGCGCTCGCTCACCCAGGTCCACGGCGCAGCGAACGTACTCTCGGTTGCGCTCCGTGAACGAGCTCAGCCCGGCGTAGCGCTCGAGCGGCAGGGCCAGCTGCCGGGAGCCCACCTCGGAGCGCGCATGAAAGCTCTGCAGCCGCTCGAAGAGCTGGGGCGAGTGCCGCCACTGCCGGCGCACCTCGGCCAGGAGCTGGGCCTGCGAGTAGTGGTGGTCGGGAAACGCGGGGGTAACGGCGGCAATCTTCACGTGCGCCCAAGATACTGATTGCTGCGTGTGGCGGTAGCGCGACCGCCGCTCCGGATGGGTGGTGCCGCGGCCTGACACCGCGCGGCAGCCGCCCCAGCATTCGCGACCCGGCGACCGAATGCAGCGCGCTCCAGGAGCAGGTGAAAAATCGGCCTCTGCAGCCGCTGGAATGCGTGTCCAGCGCTGCAACAGCGCCCTAGTACCTCGTGCCCCAAGTTCGTGCCGGGTTTCGCCGTGCCCCGCTGCGCCGTGAAGGGCACGACGAAACCCGGCAGATGCGGCACTCTGCACTCGGTACTTCCTTTACATTTGGAGAAACCCGGCGCGGACTTCGGGTTTCTCCTACTAGGCTGGCAGCCATGCAGACTTTTCTTCGTGCCGCCTGCGCTGTGAACGGCTTCCTGGGGGTGGCGTTGGGCGCCTTTGGGGCCCACGGGCTGAAGACACGCCTCGCCGATACCGCCGACGCCGCTCAGCGGCTCGGCTGGTGGCAAACGGCATCGCACTATCACCTGGTACACGCGCTCGCGCTCGGGATCCTGGCGAGCTGGGCCGCGCGCGGAGCCGACCGGGGATTGCTGCTCGCAGGAGGTGCGATGCTCACGGGCATCGTACTGTTCTCGGGGAGCCTGTACGCCATGACGCTCACCGGCCAAACCGGGCTCGGCATGATCACGCCGCTCGGTGGCTTGGCCTTCTTGATCGGTTGGGGGGCGGTCTTGGTGAACGCCGTCAAGCAGCGGAGTTAGCGCCGCTCGCGGCTGTGGCTGCTCGCACACTTCACCCGCGCGCGGCGTGGTGCTATGCCTGTCCCACCCCGCCACGCGGGCCATAGCAAGGATTCGTAGAGAACATGAGTGGGCATTCCAAATGGGCGACCATCAAGCGCAAAAAAGGCGCTCTCGACGCCGCCCGCGGCAAGGTGTTTACGCGGCTGACCCGCGAAATTTCGATCGCCGCTCGCATGGGGGGCGGAGACCCAAACGGTAACGCCCGCCTGCGCAAGGCCATCGCAGACGCCAAGGCGGAGCAGATGGGCGGCGACAAGATTGATCGTGCCATCAAGCGTGGCACGGGCGAGATCGAGGGCGTCAGCTACGAAGAGGTGCTGTACGAGGGCACGGGGCCCGGTGGCACGCTGCTGTTGGTCGAGGGCACGACGGACAACAAGAACCGAACCGTCGCCGAACTGCGCAAGATCTTCGACAAACACAATGGTGCCCTGGGCAGCAGCGGTACCGCCGCTTGGGCGTTCGATCGCCGGGGGGCATTGACGGTCGACAAGTCGGCGACGGAAGAGCAGATCATGGAGTCTGCCGTCGAGGCCGGTGCCGAAGACTACTCCAATGACGGAGAGAACTGGCTCGTCTACACACCGCTGGAGCTGCTGGACGAAATCACTGCGGCGGTCGAGAAAGCCAAGTTGCAGCTGGTCAGTAGCAAGATCGTCCAGGTGCCGAAGAACCGTAAAGAGCTCCGCGGCCGAGATGCGGAAGTGGCGCTGAACCTGGTCGAGGCGCTCGACGAGCACGACGACGTGGGCAATGTCTACGTCGACTTCGACGTGCCCGAGGACGAGCTCCAGCGCATCGCGGATGCTTCCTGAGTAGGGCTTGCCGAGATCTGCAGGGGGTCTGAGCGAGTGGGCTGGCGCGGCGGCGCCAGCGCCCGCTCAGACCAATGTCCACAGCGAATGCGTCGCGAAGTAGCTGAAAACTCCGTGTGCGATCAAACCGGGTAGTAGTCGCCCGGTGCGCTCCACGAGGAAACTCCAGCACAGGCCGCCCCCGAGGGCGGCGATCAGGAGCAGCGGGTTCTTGCCCGCGGTCGCGTCCTGAAGGGTGAACAGAGTGGGCGCGTGCACCGCGGCGTAGAGCAAGGCGCACGCGATCCAGCCTCTCCGTGGCCCCAGCAGGTCGCGCAATTCCAGCTGCAACCAGCCGCGCCAGACGACCTCTTCACAGATCGCAGTCGCGAACAGTAGCAAGCTGCCCGGTACCCACGCGGGATCGCCCGCGAGCAGAAAGATACTGAACAGCCAGGCGCGGGCGCCGGTCCCGGGATGCAGCCACTGGCGTGCGAAGAACCAGGCTGCCGCCAGCAGCCCGAGGCCGACCAAAATGCCGATCGATGGGTCGCCGCGCCGGTAGCCCAGCAGCGCTGTGAGGCGCTCGCGGCGCGCCAGCTGAACCAACCCGAGTCCCGTCAGCAGCAGATAGGGCAAGCCGATGGCGAGCCACATGGTGGGACTGCCGGCGAACCCGGGGCGAAACGCGAAAGCGATGGCGCCGGCCAGCACCGCAACTACCGCTGCGATCCAAGCCACGCGCTTCAAGTCGAGTGCTCTCGATGCAGCTGCGAGGCCAGAAACGCAGTGATCTGATCCGCCACCGCCGCCTTCGAGCCGGGGCCGAGGGGTTGCTCGCCGTCGCGAGTGACCAGCACGGCTCGGGTTTCGTCCGTGCCAAGCGCATCGGCCGCGGCGTTGGCGACGATGGCATCGACGCGCTTTTGCGTGAGCTTGGCGCGCCCGGCGGCGATCAGGCGCTGTCCGCTCTGCGTTTCCACGGCAAAGCCGAGCAGGAACGGCCGCACCCCGGTGCGTGTAGCACCGATCTCCGCCAGCAGATCCGGGTTCGGCACCAACTCGATGGTGAGGTTGCCCGTCGAGCGCTTCATCTTGACGGGCGACACGTCGCGCGGCCGATAGTCGGCAACCGCCGCGCACATCACCACGGCGGCGACGGGTGCCTGTGGGTTACCAAGCGCTCGAGCCAGGGCGGCCTGCATATCCAGCGCGCTGCGCACGTCCAGGCGCTCGACCCCCGGCGGAGTCGCGAGCGCGACCGGGCCCGCAATCAAGTTCACGCGAGCGCCGCGCCGGGCGGCACTCTCTGCAATGGCAAACCCCATCTTGCCCGAGGACCGGTTGGTCAATGCCCGCACCGGATCGAGATCTTCGAGCGTGGGCCCGGCAGTGACCACCAGCCTGAGACCCGTCAGGTCGCCGGCCCCCTGCGGCGCAGGCGGTGCGCTCGTCAGCCTCCGCACGATGGCGGCCGCGATCTCCTCCGGCTCCATCATGCGGCCCATCCCCTTCTCCCCAGAAGCGACCTCGCCGATCACCGGGCCCAGAAACTCCCAACCAGGAACGCTCCGGAGGCGCTCGACGTTCCGCTGCGTCAGCGGATGCGCCCACATGGCGGGGTGCATGGCGGGCGCCGCCAGAATGGGACAGCGCGCGCAGAGCGCCGTAGCTGTAATCAGATCATCCGCCCGGGCCTCGGCCAGGCGCGCGAGCAGGTCCGCCGTCGCCGGTGCGATCACCAGAAGCTCGCTCCAGTGAGCCAGCTCCACGTGCGGTTCTCCGGAGCTTCCGAATAGGTCGTGCTGTACCGGGCGCCCCGTCAATCCCGCGAGCGTTGCCTGCCCCAGGAATCGCTCTGCACTCCGGGTCATCAGAGGCTGCACCTGAGCCCCGTCGCGCAATAGCAAGCGAGCCAATGCCGCTGCCTTGTAAGCGGCGATGCTCCCGCTTACACACAATGTAAGCCGGCGACCTACCAGCCGCGGCTCGGCCGCTGGGGATGCGGGGGGGATTGCTTGCTCCATGATGGCCCGAGACATTGCCGAGCGTACGCCGGGGCCGGCCAAAGAGGCAATTGCAGCCCCGGCGGTGAGACAAGATTCTTTGCATCCATAAATCGGCGAACTATGACGCTGCGGTGTACTCGCCGCCGCCAGAGAGCGCGAGCCTCTGGGCGACTGAGACCGCAACGAACGCTCGTGGAGCGCGCCGGGGACGGCGGCCCCGGAAGCCGGCCCATCTGATAGAATGTCCGGTGGTGGTCGCATGGTAGTCAGCAACCAGCAGGCCGCCGCTCGACCTCGGATCGTCGGTCGCTACGCGCTGTTTGACGAGATCGCCGCGGGAGGGATGGCGACCATTCATCTCGGGCGCTTGGTAGGTCCGGTGGGGTTCTCCCGCACCGTGGCCATCAAGACGTTGCATCCGCAGTTCGCGAAGGATCCCGAGTTCGTAGAGATGTTTCTGGAAGAGGCGCGCCTCGCCTCTCGCATTCAGCACCCCAACGTGATCAGCACGCTGGATGTGGCGACGGCCGAGGGCGAGGTATTCCTGGTGATGGAATACGTGGCCGGGGAATCCCTGGCCAAGCTGGTGCGCAGTGCCTTGAAGAAGGGCGAGCGTATGCCGGTGGAGATCGGCGTGAGCGTTCTGTCCGGAATGTTGCACGGCTTGCACGCCACCCATGAGGCGAAGAACGAGCAGCTCGAGCCGATGCACATCGTGCACCGTGACGTCTCTCCGCAAAACGTGCTCGTGGGCCTCGACGGCGTCGCGCGCATCTTCGACTTCGGCGTGGCCAAAGCGGCCGCGATGCGCTCGCAGGCGACGAGCGACGGTCAGATGAAAGGCAAGCTGAGCTACATGTCCCCCGAGCAGCTCAACAGCCGCGAGGTGGACCGGCGTACGGACGTGTTCGCCGCGGGCGTTGTTGCCTGGGAGTGCTTGACGGGGCGTCGGCTTTTCTCCGGTTCAGATCCGGGCGAGGTGCTGGCCAAGGTGCTGACCCTGGATGTGACGCCCCCGATCGAGGTCCTACCCAGCATCCCGCGCGGTCTGAGCGATGCGGTGATGCGAGCGCTCGAGCGCTCACCGGAGCAGCGCTGGCAGACTGCACGGGACTTTGCGATCGAGCTGGAGCGCAACAGCGCGCTCGCTGCACCGCATGCCGTGGGCGACTGGGTGGAGCGCAACGCCAGCGAGGCCGTACAGGATCGGCGGCGGCGCGTCGAACTGGTCGAGCGAGCCTCGGTGGAACTCGGGCATCTGACCGTGGACAGCGTCGCGGCGGGACTGCCGAGCGCCCCGCTCGACTCGGGCGCGGTGGCGGAAGCACAAGCTCTCGACACTTCTGACTTCGCCAGCGCCGGTTCCGGTACTTCGCGCTCGTCCAACCTGACCGTGAGCAGCAGCGCTGCTGCTCAGACGCCGGCTCAGAGCCGGCGCTGGGGTCTCTGGCTCAGTCTCACGATGCTAGGCGCTGCGGCTGCTGTTGCACTTTGGTATTGGCAGCAAGGCGGATTCGATGAGCCGGACGCGACACCGCCCGCGGCGAGCTTGCCCGAACCCCAGAGCGACGTGCACTCGAGGTCAGGCAATCTGCCCGATCAGCCTGGCGCCGAGAAAAATCCGCCCGCGAAAGAGCCTCGGCCGCGCGGCACGGGCGGAGCTTCGAGCGGCGCAGAGGGCAGCGTCCCGCCGGTGCTTCAGATCGACTCCTTGCCTGAGCAGGGGCACCTGGTGGATGCGGGCGCAGACTCGACGAGTGTGGCAGCGGTCGAGCGCGATCGGGCCGAGCACGCCGGGGATCACGCCGCGACGCATCGCGTTCGCCGCCTCGGCAAGCGCGGTGGGGGCAAGAACGCCCGTGATGAGGTCCCGGTGACGTCCGCAGATAAGCCCGGCAAGCCCACCGCGGTTGCTGCAACCCCGGCGCCCAAGGAGCAGGCCGCCCCGGCGGGCGCACCAGCCCCGAGCCCTGCGGCGGATCCGGCGGCACCCGCGACGAAACCGGATTGCGACCCGCCCTGGTACTTCGATGCCAAGGGCATTCAGCGCGCCAAGCCCGTCTGTCTTTAGCCCGGGAACGCGCGGTGCGGCGTCCGCGCAGGACTCGCGCATTTCTGCTCTGGCGCCAGGTTCACACCGGCGCGAGCGTCTTGGCGTGAGGGGCGAGGTCACGTATAAGAGTAGATCGTCATGCTGAGACACTCGGCAATGGGATCGAGCAACGGCTGGGAAGGCTTGGAACTCGCGAGGCGCCCGAAGTGGGGCATCGCCTGTATGGGTTCGATCATCGGCACCGCCCTGTGGGCCTTGCCTGCCGCAGCGCAGGAGGCCGCCCCCAGCAAGGCGAGCTGTGCGGAAGCCTACGAGTCAGCGCAGGAGAGCAGGGTTTCGGGTGCGTTGCAGCAAACGCGCTCGCGCCTCGCGTATTGCGCTCAGACCGAGTGTCCTTCGTTCGTGCAGAAGGATTGTGCGCGCTGGCTCGAAGAAGTCGACAAGGAGCTTCCGAGCGTCGTGGTGTCTGTTGTGGGGCTCGAGCCAGACGCCTCCGGCGCGTCCAGTACGCAACCGTTGAGTTTGAAGATTGACGGCCACGATGTGCCGGAGCCGCTGTCTGGCAAGGCGATCAGCCTCGATCCCGGCAAGCACGACCTGGTGCTCGAACGGCCCGGCGCCGAACCGATCACGCGCACGATCCTCGCTCAACAGGGCGTGCAGAACCGCAACGTGGAGTTCCGCCTGGGGATGGCTCCGGCTGCGGGCGATGGCGCGACCAGCATGGACCTGGATAGCGCGAGAGCCAGCAGCTCTCCGATGCGCACCGGGGCGTACGTCGCCTGGGGCGTGGGCGCGGTCGGGCTGGGCGCGTTCGCGGTGCTCGGAACTCTGGCGCGGACCGACAAGGATCGCTTCGAGGAGGAGTGCGCGGGGCAGACCAACGATCCCACGAAAGTGAGGCCCGGAGTCTGCCTCGACACGACGCTGGATGACCGCAAGTCGACCTACGAGCGCGAAGAGGTGATGGCGGACATCGGCCTACTGACGGGCATTGTCGGCGCAGCCACGGGCACCGTGCTCTTCCTACTTTCGAAGGACAGCGGCGCTGCCTCGAAGTCGGAAGACAGTGCGTCGCTGCACCTCGATGTATCGCCCACCGTCGGTGGGGCCTGGGCAGGAGTCCGCGGCGCGTTCTAGCCAGAAACCCGCGGTCGGCGCGGGACCGCGCCCTACCCGGCCGTCAAAAGCCGAGAAGACGGCCGCTCTGATAAACGACAAAACTCGTCACCCAGGCGAGCGTGGTCATGTAGGCGAAGAGAAATGCCGGCCAGCGCCACGAGCGCGTCTCGCGGCGCACGACCGCCAGCGTGCTCATGCACTGACAGGCCAGCGCAAAGAATACCATCAGCGAGAGCCCGACCAGCGGCGTATAGACGGGCCGTCCGTCGCGGCGCATTTCGGCGCGCATGCGCTCGCGCAAGGGCGCGTCGTCGTCTCCCATGTCGCCGAGTCCGTACACCATGCCGATGGTCGACACGAAGACCTCACGCGCCGCGAACGCCCCCACGATCCCCACACCGATCTTCCAGTCGAAGCCCAGCGGCGCGAGCACGGGCTCGAGCGTTTTACCGAGCCGGCCGCCGAAGCTGTATTCGAGCGCCGTCGCGCGAGCCCCGTTCTGCTCGAGTTCTGGAGCGCCGGGTGCTGGTGGACTGGCGGCGGCCGCAGCCGGCATCACGGCTGCGGCAACCGGTGCGGCGGGCAGAGCCACTGACTCCGCTGGCTTGGGATAGCTCAGGAGTACCCACATCAGGATCGTGAAGCCCAGTATCACCGTGCCCGCCTCGCTCAAGAAGGCGCGCGCGCGCAGCCACATCAGATGCAGAACGCTCGGCAACCCGGGCCAGCGATAGGGTGGCAGCTCCAGGATCAGCGGCACCGAAGAGCCCCGGACCACGGTGCGCCCGAGCACGGCAGCCGCGATCAGCGCGATGCAGGTCGAGAACAGGTACATCGCCACCATGAGCAGACCCTGCACGGGCAGCACGCCAAAGACGCGGCTCGGGGGGAACAGTGCTCCGATGATCAACGTGTAGACCGGCAGCCGAGCCGAGCACGACATCAACGGGACGACCAGCATGGTGAGCAGGCGGTCGCGCCGCCGTTCCATGGTGCGGGTGGCCATGATCGCGGGGACCGCGCAAGCGAACCCGGACATCATCGGCACGAAGGCGCGGCCATGCAGGCCGACGGAGCGCAGCGCGCGATCCATCAGGTAAGCGACGCGGGCCATGTAACCCGAGTCTTCGAGCAGACCGATGAACAGGAAAAGCAGGCAAATCTGTGGCAGAAAGACCACGACGTTGCCGACGCCGTCGATCACGCCTTTGGTGATCAGATCCTGAAAAAAACCCTCGGAGAGGCGGGAGCTGGCCATTTCGTGCACAGCGCCAAATAGCGATTCGATGCCGCCCATGACCGGATCGGCCCAGGCGAAGAGCGACTGAAACACCACCAGCATGATGCCGAGGAAGACCAGGAACCCGTAGGCTGGGTGCAACAGCACACGGTCGATGCGTTCGGTGCGAGATGGCGCCGCCTTCACCGGGTGCGCAGGCGCCTTCACCACTCCAGCCAGCAGCGCTTCCAGCGCATGATAGCGGCTCTCGATGATCTCGCGATCGACGTCTCGCCCGGCGGCGCGCTCCAGCACCTCCGCGCAGCGCTGGCGCAGTGGATCGGGAATTCCCACGAGCTCGTCGTCGGGCTCCAGGCTGGTCAGCGCCCAGAGGGCCAGCGCTCGTTCGCGCTCGACACTGCCGCGCCACTCGGCAGGCAACGCGTCGGCGATGCTGTCGGCGTCTCTCAGCAGCTCGTGGGGATAGCTGACGTGGAGGCGTGGGGGCAGAGCCCGATTGAGCCGCTCCAGAATCGCCTGCGAGAGCTCCTCCAGACCGCTCCCAGTGCGCGCATTGGTGGCGACGCAGGTGACGCCGAGGGCAGCGCCGAGCGCGCGCGGATCGGGCGCGCGCTCCCCTGCCTCGTCCACCATGTTGAGCGCGACGAGCAGCGGCACGCGCAGCTCGATCAGCTGCAGCACGAGATACAGGTTGCGCACCAGCTGGCCCGCATCCACGACCACGATCACCAGGTCCGGACGCGGATTTTCCGCCCATCCGAGCACCGCCTGCACGGCGATCTGCTCTTCACTGGAGCGAGCGCTGAGCGAATAGGCTCCGGGCACGTCGGCGATCAGCGCGCGGCGACCGCCGGGCAAGCCCAGCTCGGCGGTGCGCCGCTCGACCGTGACCCCGGGATAATTTCCGACCCGTTCATTGCGCCGAGCCAGACGGTTGAAGAGGCTCGTCTTGCCCACGTTGGGGTTGCCCACCAGCAGCAGGAGTGGGAGCGCGGGGGACGCACCAATAGCTTCGGAAGCGCCGGTTTCGACGCTACCGGCGGGCGTACCCGCCTCAGGGACAGAGGTCATGGAGCGCTCTTGGCCAGCCCGCTGACGGCACGCGGCCGAGCAGACTCCCAAGCGCGAGCAGATGCCGGCGACGCATTCGGCGATGCTCCGCCGGCGACGGCCGTGGCCGCGAGCGGCTCTACCTGTACTTGCTTCGCTTCGGCAGCTCGGATGGACAGGTTACAACCTCGAACCGAGAGCTCGAGCGGATCGCCAAACGGCGCGATCCGCAGCACCTCGACCTTGATGCCCGGAATCAGCCCCAACTCCATCAACCGGCGTCGGAACGAGCGGGCACCGCCCACTTCCTCAACGATCACGGCGGAACCCGGAACGACCTGGTCGAGAGTCTGCATCGATCGAGCTGTCCTAGTAACCTAAATGATAACCGTTTTCAAAACGGAAACCCGTGAATTAAGCAGGCCTATCAATAGGCCTGTAAGATTGAGGCGTCCCAGGACGAAACGACCGGCGCTCTGGTTGAGTGATTTCGAGTCGGGCAGTAATACGCACGGCCGCATGTCAGAAGCCCAGTCCCCGCCGCGCATCTCCATCGTCATTCCCGTTTACAACGAAGAGGCGATCCTGCGCTCCGCCATCGTCGACTTGCGGGAACGCTTGTCGCCGCTGGGCTGGAAGTATGAGGTGATCATCGCGGAAAATGGCTCTCGGGACAAAACTGCCGAGCTGGCACGCGCGCTCTGTGACAAGTACCCGGAGCTGCGTGCGCTCAGCACGGGCGAGCCCAACTATGGCAATGCGCTACGCGAGGGCATTCGGGCAGCTCGCGGTGAATTCGTGCTCTGCGACGAAATCGACCTTTGCGACACCGACTTTCATCAAGCGGCGGTGCAGGAGCTGGAATCTGGCGAGACCGATCTGGTGATCGGCTCCAAGCTGATCGCGGGAGCGCGCGATCAGCGGCCCATGGTGCGCCACGCGGCGAGCATCGCGTATACGGCGCTGCTGCGCGGTCTGCTGGGCTTTCGCGGCACGGATACACACGGGCTCAAGGCGTTCCGGCGCCTGGCGCTGTTGCCGCTCGTGGAGGCGTGTGTCGCGGATCGGGACGTCTTCGCGAGCGAGTTCGTGATCCGCACCTATCGCAGCGGTAAACGTGTCGTCGAGATTCCGATCCAGGTGCTGGAGAAGCGCCCGCCCTCGATCAACCTATTCAAGCGTGTCCCGAACGTGCTCACGAACCTGGCCAAGCTGACCTGGGCGATCCGGGTTCGCGGCTGATCGTCGCAGGTTTGTTGGAGCCGGAGGCGCGCTTCGGCGACGCTGGCGATGGTCCGCTGGGCGATGGCCCACTGGGCAACATGCCAGCATGCGCGCAGATCATGGTAGGTTTCGCATCGGATCATTGGCGCTAGCGCTGTTGCTCTGCGGCTGTGATGCACTGGGTGAAACACCGGCGCTCTCGCGTACTCGAGGCGAGCTCGAGCCCGGTCAGCAGGTGCCAAATCTGACCGAAGAGGACGCGATCGGCGCGGTGACCAAGCGCATCTCGCGGTTTCGGCCAGAATTTCGCCAGCTGGTGCGCAACGACAATGCCGAGATCGTGTTCAAGAACGAGGAGCTGACGGGCGCGGATCGCCTGATGACGCTGCGCCTGTCACAGCGGCTCAACAAGCTCTCGCGACTGGTCGCGAACGAGTGGCGCGACGTGCGGCTGCGCGTGACCGATGCCTGGGACGAGCAGCGCGAGCACGGCCGACTGAGCGCGCACTACGAGGGGCGCGCTGCGGACTTGACAACCTCCGACCTCGATCCAACCAAGCTCGGTCGGCTGGGTTACCTCGCCGTGCAGGCCGGCTTCGACTGGGTCTACTTCGAGAACCGCAAGCACGTGCACGCCTCGGTCAAGCGCTGAGCTCAGTCGAGGCGGTGCTTGGCTCGAGCCTGCTCGGAACGCCGCTTCAGGAGCTCGAACTGGGCGTCGAGATCACCGCTGTCGGCCAGGCGCCGCAGCTCGTCTTGCATGCTGGAGAGTTCGCGGTTGCGGCTCTGGCGTCGCAGCTTGGCGAGGTTCTCCGACAGCACCTCGCGCGCCGCATCTCGTGAGCTGAGCTGGGGAGCGACGAGGCGCAAGGCGACCTGCGGACGCAACGGTTCGGGGAACTCCGCCAGCAACGCGGGTGGGTCCGCGCGCAGGGCCGCCTGTGCGCCGGCGTCGCGGCTCGACCAACCCTGGATCACGATCAGACCCAGCGCGAGCGGCCCGTCGACGACGTCGAGCAAGGCCACGATCTCGGGTTCCTGCAGCAGATCGGGATACTCCAGCGCCGCTCCCAGGACCTGGTCGCGGACCGCCTCTACGCGGCTGGGCGAGCGCGCGCGCTCTGGCGGAGCCGTGGTCTTCGATGGGGCCGGCCGGGCCGAGTGCGGCGCCTCGTTGCGGGCGTCCTCGCGGCGGCCCGGCTCGTTGCGCACGGCCTGGCCACTCACGGCCGAGAGTAGCGTGCGGAGCCCGCGGGCATCCCCCTCCCCGCTGCCGATACCGAACTTGCGCGCCGCCTCCTCGGTCGCATAGCGACTGGCCATCTCGCGCACGAGCGGGTCTTCCTCCAGATCAATCAGGGCTTTGACCTCGCGAATCTTGGCAGCCCGAGCCTGCGCGTCGTCGCTGGCGAAGCCGCTGCGCAGCGCCATATCGATCAGATATTCGAGCAGCGGGCGCGAACCGTCCAGCACCCGCTGCACCGCAGCGACGCCCTGCTTGCGCGCCAGCTCGTCGGGATCCGTGCCCTGCGGCAGCCGCGATACCCGGGGCAGCAGGGCCTCCTTCTGACAGGGTTCGCGGGCCGCGGCGGTCGCACGCTGACCGGCGGCGTCGCCATCGAACAAGAACGTGACCTGGCGGGTGTAGCGCGCGATCTGCTTCGCCTGTTCGGCGGTGAAGGCCGTCCCCAGTGGCGCCACGACGTGCCGCAAGCCCTGGGCATGCAGGCTGAGCACATCGAAGTTGCCTTCGACCACGACGCAGCGGTCTTGCTCGCGCACCGCCTGCCGCGCCTGAAACAAGCCGAACACCGTCTCGCGCTTGCGATAGATGGGAGACTCGGGGGAGTTGTAATACTTCGCGGGCGTCTCGCCCGCTGCCTGCCCGGCGGGCGTGAGCCCCGCCCGGCGCAGGTCCTCCTGCGCCGGCTCCTCCAAAGCGCGACCGCTGAACGCGACCACCCGCCCCTGCAGATCGATGACCGCGAACATCAGACGGTGGCGGAAACGATCGTAGTGCCCGTCGCCACTCTTGCGCTCGCCGAGCAGGCCGACCGCTTCCGCGGCCTTCAGGTTGAAGCCCATCTGGCGCAGGTGCTTGCTGAGACCGTCCCATCCGTAGGGTGCGTAGCCGACTCGAAACGCCTTCAAGGCATCCGCGACCTGCTGGCTCCTGCCCGCTTCGAGCTGCCGACGGGCGAGCTCGGCCTGTGCATACTTGGCCAACGGATGCTGCTGTAGACAGCGCTCGAAGTACTCCGCCGCCACGCTGCCCGCGCCGAACAACTCCTCCTTGCGCCGGCGCGCTTCCGCCTCGCGCTTCTGTTCGTCGAGCGAGCCGGTCTCGGTGACCGTGATCCCGGCGCGCTCGGCGAGCTCACGGACCGCCTCCGGAAAGGTCAGGTTGTCGAGCTGCTGGATGAAGCTGATGACGTTGCCGCTCGCGTGGCAGCCGAAGCAGTAGAAGAACCCGCGCTCCGGGTTGACGTTGAAGCTGGGGCTCTTTTCCTTGTGGAAGGGGCAGAGCCCCAGATAGGCCTGGCCCTTCCGCTCCAGACGGACTCGGTCCCCGATCACCGAAACGATGGAGACGCGGTGACGAACCGCCTCGATGGTCTCTTGGGAGATCACGCCGAGACTGGTTTTACTCCAATCCGGCGTCAGGGGGGAGGGCCGGTCTTGGACGGACCAGCACTTGCTCCGGATGGCGCTCAGCCCTTGGCATGGGTCGGGTCAGCGTGATAAGGCCCGCCCAATTCTTTTCTTCGCCCTCGGGCACGAAGATTCGACCCACGAGTTTGCGGGGGCACCCCGCTCCCCGGGTCGGGAAAGCAGCGGTTCTCATGGTGAGTATGCGTGGTGATGTGGCGGCAGCGGCCGCCAGCGGGCGAGTGACACAGGTGATCGGGCCGGTCGTGGACGTGGCGTTCCCGCCGGGGAAGCTGCCGTCACTGTTGAACGCCCTCACCGTCAGCAACCCGAACATCTCCGACCAGGCGGACAACTTGGTGCTGGAGGTTGCGCAGCACCTCGGTGAGTCGATTGTGCGCACGATCGCCATGGATACCACCGAGGGTCTGGTCCGCGGCGGCGCCGCCAAGGACACCGGGGCGCCGATCAGCATGCCCGTGGGCGCCGCGACGCTCGGGCGCATTCTGAACGTGGTGGGCCAGCCCGTGGACAACGGCGGCGCGGTCAACACCACGCGTTACCTACCCATTCACCGTCCGCCACCCACCTTCGTCGAGCAGAGCACGAACGTGGAGATCTTCGAGACCGGCATCAAGGTGGTCGACCTGCTCGCGCCCTACCGCAAGGGCGGCAAGATCGGCCTGTTCGGGGGCGCCGGCGTGGGCAAGACGGTGCTCATCATGGAGCTGATCAACAACGTGGCCAAGGCGCACGGCGGCGTCAGCTGCTTCGCGGGCGTGGGGGAGCGCACGCGCGAGGGCAACGACCTGCTGCTCGAAATGGCGGAGTCCAAGCTGGAGACGGGCGAGCCCGTGCTCAGCAAGACCACGCTGGTCTACGGCCAGATGAACGAGCCGCCGGGCGCACGAGCTCGCGTGGCGCTGAGCGCCCTGACCTGCGCCGAGTATTTCCGCGACGAAGAGGGCCAGGACGTGCTCCTGTTCGTGGACAATATCTTCCGCTTCACACAGGCGGGCAGCGAAGTGTCGGCGCTCCTGGGCCGCATGCCGAGCGCGGTGGGCTACCAGCCGACGCTCTCGACAGACATGGGCGCGCTGCAGGAGCGCATCACCTCCACGAAGAAGGGCAGCATCACCAGCGTGCAAGCCATCTACGTGCCTGCCGACGACCTCACGGACCCTGCCCCCGCCACCACCTTCGCGCATCTGGACGCGACCACGGTGCTCTCGCGCGCGATCTCCGAGCTGGGCATCTACCCCGCGGTGGACCCGCTCGACTCCACCAGCACCATGCTGGACCCGAAGATTGTAGGAGAAGAGCACTACGCGGTGGCGCGCGGCGTGCAGCGTACCCTGCAGCGCTACAAGGATCTGCAGGACATCATCGCCATCCTGGGCATGGACGAGCTCAGCGAAGACGACAAGCGCACGGTGGACCGCGCGCGCAA
>JAICTU010000049.1 GCA_025936205.1 Polyangiaceae bacterium
ACACCACCTGCAAGCCGAGCGCGGTCAGGCGCTCCATGTTCTGCCGGATCTGATCGGCGGAGCGATTGCCGTCCGTGCCGGTGCCGATGTGCATCTGCAGGCCGACGCCGTCGATCGGGATGCCGCGCATCTTCATGCTCTGCACCATGTTGAACACGGCATCCGCCTTGGCGGAGGTGCCTTCGGCGTTGAAGTCGTTGTAAAACAGCAGCGCGTCCGGGTCGGCAGCGTGCGCCAGCTGAAAGGCGCGATCGATGTAGTCCTCGCCGATCAGGCGGCGGAACGGCGAGTCGGGGCCGTTGTTGCCGTTGGTATTTTGGGCGCTGGTGGCGTCCGCCGGGTCGCTGCCGCGCAGGCGCGGGGCGTTGCCGTCGGTGAAGGCCTCGTTCACGACGTCCCAGGCGTGGATTTTACCCTTGAAGTGCGTGACGACTTCCGTGATGTGGCGCTCCATCGCGGCCAGCGCGTCGTCACGGGTGGTGAGGTCGCGCACCCACTGCGGGATCTGCGAGTGCCAGACCAGCGTGTGGCCCTTCACCTGCATGTAGTTGGCTTCCGCGAACTGCACGATGCGCTCGGCGTTCTGGTAGCTGAACTGCCCGGGGTTGCGCTCCAGCGCGTCCCACTTCATCTCGTTTTCCGGCGTCACGTAGTTGAACTCGCGCGCGGTCGCCGTGTACGCCGCCGTCATCAGCTTGTTGGCGCTGATGGCCGTGCCGATCAGGCGCTTGCTCGCGAGCGCGGCCTGGCGCAGCGTCGTCGGCGGGCCGGTGAAAATGTCGGGGTTGTCCGACGCCGGCGGCGTGTTGCCCAGCCCTCCGCTGCCGGCGCCTCCGCCGTTGAGGGACAGGGAGGGGTCCAGGCCCTCGTTTGATCCCTGGCCGGCGGCGCCGGGCTGGTTCGAGGGCGCTTGCTCGGTGCCGGAGCCAGCGGCGCCGGATGGTTGCGGACCAGAGCTGCCGGGAGGGGACTGCTGCGCATCGGAGCCCCCATCCGATCCGCACGCTTGAGCCAGGGCCAGGAGCAAACAGGGCGAGCTCAGGCGCAGCAAACGGGGAGCGAGGCGTTTCCGAAACAGGTTCGTCATCAGTGTTCCAGCGGTGGTATGCAGGCGAGCCAGCGCCTTCATACCCCGTTCCGGTCGGGCAGACCAGGCGCGCTGCCGCCTTTCGAAGTGGGTTTCGAAGTGGGACGTATCCCGCGGGGGCTCCCCGATTCAGCCTTTGTCGCTTCCCGCGCCGCCGTTTTTCGTTTCCGGAGCGTCGGCGGGCGCGCTGGAGCGCATCATCTCCAGCATCGTCGAACGAAAACCGCGGGAGCGAAATAGCCGCTGGGCGTTCTCATTGCTCACCATCGTGTAGAGCACGATGCGCGGAGCACCGAGCGCCTCGAGCTCGCGCACCATCGCGTCGAGTAGCTGCGCGCCCGCGCCCAGGCGGCGTGCGTGCTCGGCGACGAACACGTCATGAACCACGCCGTGGCGGTCGAGCAGCAGGTTCCAGTCCCGGTCTTCGGCCGCACCGTAGGCGTAACCCACCAGCTCATCGCCCTGGAGCGCCACCAGCACCACCGCGTTCGGGCGCTTCAGCTCCTTGCCGAACCACCAGGCGTAGCCTTCGTCGACCCCCTCGGGCAGGAAGAAGCGGTCGGGATCTCGGTCGTGGTGAAAGCGAGCCAGGCCTCCGCCGAGCTGCCCCGCGCGCTCCAGATCGCCTGCGACCGCGCGCCGTACGATGATGTCCGTCATGGACGCCAGCCTAATCGATCTGGCGTCCGGCGAGCTCGGCGATGGCGGCGATCAGTGCCGCGGGGGCCGCCGGCTTGGCCAGGTGCCTCTGATAGCCCAGGGCGAGGGCACGCTCGCGGTGCGCGGGTTGCGCGTAGGCCGTCAGTGCGATGGCAGGAAACCAGAGCCGGCGCTCGACGCCTCGCGAGCGAATCTGACGAATCAACTCGTAGCCGTCGTCGCCGGGCATGCCGATGTCGCTCACCAGCACCTCGGGGCTCCAGTGCTCGATCAGCTCGAGCGCGGCGCGCGCGGAGGGGAGCGTCTTTACCTCTGCGCCCTCTTGCCCCAGCAGCGCGGCGAGCAGATCGCGCACGTCCTCTTCATCGTCCACGACCAGCACGCGCACTCCTCGCAGGCGCACTCGAGGTTCTGCCAAAAGATGGGCGCTGCTCGGCGCAGCCTCCCGCGACGCGGCCGAGCGGAGCGGCAGTGTGACTCTGAAACATGCTCCGTGGCCCAGGCCCTCGCTGTGCGCCGTGACCTGCCCGCCGTGCAGCTCGACCAGGTGCCTGACCAGCGCGAGCCCCAGTCCGAGCCCTCCGAAGGCGCGAGTCGAGGAGCTGTCCGCTTGCCAGAAGCGCTCGAAGACTCGCGGAAGATGATCCTGGCGGATGCCGATGCCGGTGTCGCTGACCTGGAATCGAACACCGGAGTCGTCCTGGTCCAGCACGACCTCCACGCGGCCGCCGGCCGGAGTGAACTTGATCGCGTTCGCCAGCAGGTTCCAGACGACCTGCTGCAGCCTGCCCGCATCGCCGAGCGTTTCACCAGCACCCGGTTCGCTCCGGATCGAGAGCTCGAGCTGCTTGGCGTCGACCGCCGCGCGCAGCGCGTCCAGCGCCGAGCGCACGACCTGATCGAGCTGCACGGGCTCGATCCGCAGGTGCAGCTTGCCGGTGATGATCCGGCTGACATCCAGCACATCTTCCACGATGTGGACCTGAGCACGTGCGTTGCGCTCGATCGTTTCGAGCGCGCGCGCCGTATGCTCGGGGCGACCCGCGCGCAGCAGGTGCGTCCAGCCGAGGATGGCCGTGAGCGGGGTGCGGAGCTCGTGGGAAACCGTCGCCAGGAACTCGTCCTTCATGCGACTCGCTTCCTGCGCCTCGAAATAGAGCTGGGCGTTGTCCATTGCGAGACTCGCCCGGCGACCGAGCTCTTCGGCGAGCGCCAGGTCTTCTGCCGTGAAGTGGCGCTGGGCCCGAGCGGCGGTCAAGCTGAGGGCGCCGGCAACCTGCCCGCGGAGCCGGAGCGGCACGACCATGTAGGAGCCGATCCCGAGCTCTGCCGTGAGCGCGCGGGCGCGCGACGTCGGGCTCCAGGCTTCCTGCACGAGGTCGGGGACTTCAGCCAGTAACTCTGCCTCGCCGGTGCGGATCACTCGCGGCAGCAGGCGGTCCTGCTCTCGGTTCAGGGGCAAGAGCTCATCCAGCTCTCGAGCGAGCGCCTCGCGCGCCGGGTCGTCCGCGGCGAGCGAGGTGAGGCGGATCGTACCGTCCGCCTCCAGCCGGTAGACGGCGGCCATGTCCGCGATCTTCGGCACCGCGAGCTGCGCGATCCGCTCCAGCGTCTGAGCGTAATCGAGCGACGTGGCGAGCATCGCCGTCACCTCGGCGAGGAAGCGATTGCGCGCCTCGGCGGCCTGCGCGGTGCGATAGAGGCGCTGGCGCTCGGTCCGTTCCTTCACCGCGGCGCTGAGATCTCGCACATAGCCGAGAAACGTGGGCAGGCCCGGGACATCCACCCGTCGCACGGCGAGCTCGATGGGGAACTCCGTGCCGTCCGCACGCAAGGCGGTGAGCTCCACGCGCCGATCGATGACCCGGCTCTCTCCCGTCGCGAAGTAGTGAGCCAGGCCACGGCGATGCGCCTCTCGCTGCGGGGGGGGAATGAGCACATCCGCGAGCGCCACCCCCAGCATCTCTCGCCGGCCGCGCCCGAACATCTGCTCTGCCGCGCCGTTGAACTCGGTGATGCAGCCCGTGTGATCCATGCCGATGACCGCGTCCAGGGACGCATTGAGCAACGTGGCGGTGCGGGCCTGAGCCCGGCGCTCCTGTTCCGCGAGATCGGCGGCCTGCCGCCGCACTTGCTGGCGCGCCTGAAAGAGCTCCACGAACACGGATACCTTCGCGCGCACCACCCGCCGCTCCAGCGGCTTGCGAAGAATGTCGACGGCGCCGTGCGCGTAGGCTTCCAGCTCCGAGATGTCGCTCGCGGTCACCAGGATGATCGGCGTCTGCTGACCTCCCTCACGAGCGCGCGCCAGCTCCGCCGTCGCCAGGCCATCCATTCCGGGCATCATGACGTCGAGCAGCACGACCGCGAACTCGGTCGACCTCAGCTGCGCCAGCGCCTCCTCCCCGGACGTGGCGCGCACCAGCCGCTGCCCGAGAGGTGACAGGATCACCTCCAGCGCGAGCAGGTTCATGGGTTGATCATCCACCAGCAAGATGTTTGCTGGCGCTGACGATGGGGCCTCGGAACCCGGCTGGGTCAGGCTCTCCGGGCCTCCGCGCTCGGGCAGCATTCCGTCACCGAGCAAGCGGCTCCGCTTCACTTCCCGGGATACAAAACGCGCGCACCTTGCGCAACAGGTCGCCGATGTCCATCGGCTTGTCGAGGTAGTCGGCCGCCCGCAGCGTCTTCGCCGCTTGCGCGGCTCGCCCGCCGGCGCTGATCACGAGGACCGGCAGGTCGCGCAGTGCATCTGCCTCGAGCTGGGCCGTGCGAAACTCGAAGCCATCCATGACCGGCATCATGAGATCGAGCAGGATCAGCGCCGGGCAGGGTTGCGTCCTCAGGTACTCGAGGGCGTCGCGCCCATTGTTGGCGGTCGCGCAACCATAGCCCTCTGCCTGAAGCAACTCGCTGAGAGTTTCCCGAATGTCGGGGTCATCATCGACGATGAGGATCTGCGCGGCCAATACGCACAAACATACCACCGTGCCATCCGGAGGTCTCGGGCTCTGCTGCGAATTGCTGCGCGGCGGCGTGCGACAGAGGGCACCACCTGGGCACCTGCCGTGGCACTTTGTCACGCGAGCTGTCCTGCCTTCAGCTAAAGGGCAGTGCCAGCGCCAGAATCTCCACTGTAGGTACCAGCACGAGCTGAGCAGCGGAGCGGCGCGCGCGCGCCATGACCTGGTCGGCGAGAAATGTGCCCGCACGGTAGCCGACCCAGCGCCGGCCATCGGCGTGCCGGAACATCCATTGCGCGTAGGGCGCGTCATCCGGCAGCGCGAGCAGCTCATCCACCCAGGCGCGTACCTCCGGCGGATATTCGCCCCAGGGCGCCCGGTGCCCGGCGACATCGCGTTCGAAGCTGGTGGCGAGCCCCTCGCTCACGACGGCGTCCATGAGCGTCCGGCGCGCGCCGATCGGGGTGTGGGCGGTCCCCGCAGAAACCTTCACCCAGCCTCGCGCGAGGTGATGCAGCTCGTGAAAGAGCGTCGCGCGCAGATGCAGCTCGGCGAGCTCGATCACGCCCTCCGGGCGCGATGCATCCACTCGCCAGCGCATGTGGGTGCGATCCAGCGCCGCGCCGGACGAGCCATACTCCGGGATCACGACGCTGCTCTCCTCGACCGTGAGCCGGAGTGTGAGCGGCAAGGCGGGCAGGTACTCGCGCGCCTCCAGCTCGGCTCGGTCGCAGATGGCTCGGATCGCCGCCTGCTCCTCGGGTCGAAAGACGTGCCGGCCCGACGCTTTGAATTCGACGCGGATCATGCTGGCTCCGACTCTAACCTCGGCGGCGCGGGGAACCCACACGATGCGTGCTGGAGGTGTGTTCTCGACCTGCCGCCTGTCCCGTGCGACAAGGCCGGCGAGAGCCGTCTGCATGCGCGCAGAAGTGAAAAACCACCGGCTGGAGCCGGCGGCGTTCGAGCCCACGCTGAAGCGGCGCCTGCGCCGGCGGCTACGTTGGGCGTTGCCGTCGTTGCTCTTGGTGGTCGTGGCAGTGCTTGCAATCCAGACGCGGGTGCAGCCGGGATTGGCAGAAACACTGCCGTTTTCGCTGCCGGTCGCGGCCGCTTGCCTCGGCTTCGCGATGTCCCGTTCCGTGCGCCTTGCGCGCCGAAACGGCAGGGCCGACTGGGATTCGTACCAGCTCTCTCTCTCCAAGGATGGTTTGCGGCGTGTCGTGTCGAGCTTGCCCGCCGTCGAGATCGCACGGGCGGAGGTGACGCACATCTTCGATTCGCCGGGGGAAGGGTTGACGGTGATGACGGCGCAGCGGCAGCGTTTCGTCTTCATCCCAGAGCAGCTGCAGGGGTATCCCGCCGTGCGCGAGCAGCTGGCGGGCTGGCGCGCCTTCGAAGCGCCGAGGGTGCGGCGCACGCAGGCCGTGCAGACGCTGTGGACACTGCTGCTGCTCGGGCTGTGGCTGGCGACAGGGCTCGTGCGGGATATGCGCATGGCGCTGCTCGCGGGCGCCGGGCTGTGGCTGGTCGGCGGCATCAGCATTCGCGAGACGCTGCGGCTAGGCATCCCCGATCGAGCCTATCGGCGGCGCGTGCTCGGTCTGTTGGTTTTCTTCCTGCTCTCGCCGCTGGCGCGTCTACTGTCGAGCTGGAGCGGCAGGTGGTGAGCAAGCCGATGCACGACGCCAGTTGGTCAAAAGGGTAGGTCAAAATGGTGCAACAATTGCTCGACACGGAGCGCCTCGCGAGCACGAGTCCTGCTCGAGATCGGCGGAATTCACATTTCTGCTCATGGTGCCCCGAGCGAAGTTGCTGATACGCTGACGACCGTTTGCTGCCGGTTGCGCTCAGTCCTCCACGGAAAGTGAGGTCCTCGACATGAGGCGGTTCGAGTCATGGGTCAAGGTCGGAGCCCCCTTCCGGCTCGGCTTGCTGCTGGCAGCGTGCGGGCTCTCTGCTTGCAGTGACGCCGGACACGGCAAGAACTCCAGCAGTTCCGGCGCAGGGCAGCCGGGCACCGGCCCCGGCGCATCGGGCGCCCCTGCCACGGGAGGCGCCACGAACGAAGGCGCTCCCAATCCCAGCGGGCTCGCCACCGGCGACCCCGACGGCCCCATGAACGCGCCCTGGACGGAGCCGTTGCCCCCGAGCAGCACCCTGCGCAAGATCAAGAGCACGCTCACCGGGCTCGGCCCGACCGACGCGGAGCTCGCTGCCGTCGGCTCGGACCTCAACGCGCTGCCGGGCCTGATCGACGGCTGGATGGCGACCCCCGAGTTCGAGAGCAAGATGCTGTTCTTCTTTCAGAACGCGTTTCAGCAGTCGTCGCTGGCCGTGCTCGACTTCGAGTTCCAGCTGCGCAAGCGCCCGGGCGCCTTCGACCTGCCCTACGACACCTTCGGCGACAACGCGTTCCCGCTGCTGTTCCAGAACCTGAAGGAGAGCTTCGCACGGACCGCGCTGCAATTGATCGCCGAGGGCGCGCCGTTCAGCGACGTGCTCACCACGCAGCGCTTCATGATGACCACGGCGCTCGAGAGCCTCTACCTGCAGATCGAGATGCCGTATGACATCCACACCACCAACTACAAGTACAACCAGGGCAGCCGTCCCCCGATCGAGGAGACGCTCGATCCCAACAGCCCCAACTACCTGACCTTCGGCTACGTCGCTCCTGCGACCACCACGACCAGCCGCAAGTTCAACAACAGCTGCGCGGGCGACGCGACCAAGGTCTCCGTCTTCCCGGGCAACACCTACGTGTTCCAGATGCTGCTCGGCGCGGTGCCGCGAGATTCTGGCGACAACTCCGCCGGCACCAGCAACCTGGGCTGCATGGAACACGCGGCGCAGCCGTACTTCACGGCCAGCGATCTCTCCGACTGGCACATGGTGACGATCACGCAGCAGGGGACGCCGCTGCGCGCCTTCGACTTGCCGGCGCTGCGCCAGGCGACCACGCTCTCCTCCAAGCTGCCGCGGGTCAGCTTCTTCACCACGCCGGCGTTCCTGGCCGTGTGGAACACCAACGACAGCAACCAGCACCGCGTCACGGCCAACCAGGCGCTGCTGGTCGCGCTGGGTCAGGGCTACACCAGCGCCGCAGCCGCCATCCCCGTGCCGCCGAACCTGGCCGCGGTCGACGGCGAGCACGCCGTGAACACCTCCGTCTGTTACGGCTGCCACGTGAGCCTGGACCCGATGCGGCAGTTCTGGGGCAACTTCTACGACTTCAACGACAAGGCGGACGGGAAGAAGGCCAACATTCCTCCCGCGTTTGCCTTCGGCGACGTCAGCGCCGAGGGCAAGTCGCTGCTCGATTTTGGCAGCTTCCTGGCGCAGATCACGGACCAGCGCATGCAGGGCGACAAGGTGAATCGCTTCGCGCTGGCCATGACGCAGAAGCTCTGCTTCTTCGCCAATTCCTCGCGCTGCCTGGAAACGGACCCGGAGATGCGCCGCATCGCCCGGCAGTTCGAGAGCTCGAACTTCGACTTCAAGGGGCTGGTGCGCGAGCTCTTCTCTTCACCGCTGGTGACCAGCGCGTCCAGCACCGAGACGGCGGCCAGCGACGGCGTGACGATCAGCGTGGCGCGGCGCGACCAGCTGTGCGCGGCGCTGTCGAGCCGCCTGGCGCGCCCGGATCTGTGTGAGATCACCGTGCCCACGCCCACCGACGTGACCAGCGCGCTGAACCGCCTGGCGGGCGCGCTGCCGGCGGACGGCTTCAGCCGCGGCACCGAGTTCCCGGTGACGGCGCCGGACCCGAACCTGTTCTATCGCGCGGCGAGCGAGCTCGTGTGCGAGGCGATCGCCGCCAAGGTCGTCGACGGCGACAATCCAGTGTACCGCAATGCGGACGCGGCCAAGGCCATTCCGGACATGGTCGACCGCGTGATGGGTGTGCCGAGCACGGACCCCAACTACGCCGCGGCCGTGCAAGCCCTGACCGAACACCACGACGCCGCGCTCGCCATGGCCGGCACCAGTGCCACCGCCGCCCTGCGCTCGACCTTCGCGGCCGCCTGCCAGGCGCCCACCACGCTCTCGATGGGGATCTGACCATGAAACGAATCGACGATTCAGAGGCCGACACGCGCGAAGGCGTGCCCAGCGACGGCGTGGCGCGGGATTTCACGTTCACCCGCCGGCAAGCGCTGCTCGCCGGCTTGTTCGGCGCAGGGGGGCTCGGCTGGCGCGCGATCGCCACGGGCCTGCCCGCATGGTTCTTGAGCCGACCGGGCAGCGCCAGCGCGCAGGATCTCGAGTGCGCGCTGAGCAACCAGGGCAAGGCGCAGTTCCTCGTGGTCAGCGCCTCCAGTGCGGGCGATCCGCACTCCTGCAACGTGCCGGGCACGTACGAGGCGGCCGAGATCATTCACCCCACGCAGGCCGAGTTCGCGCCCACGCCGATCACCCTCGGCAGCAAGCAAGTCACCGGCGCACAGATCTGGTCCACCCTCACACCGGCAGTGCTCGCGCGCACCAACTTCTTTCACCACATCACCAGCGGCCTCGTGCACGGCGACCACCCCAAGGTGATGCGCCTCGTGGGCAAGACGGCGGGGGGCGAGATGTGGCCTTCGATCTACGCCAAGCACTTGCACACCTGCCTGGGCACGGTACAGCCCGAGCCGGTGGCGGTGGGCGCGAACGGCGCGCTGGAGTTCATCTCCTTCAGCGGTCGCACGTTGCCGATGGTCTCGCCGACCCAGCTCAAGCAGCTGCTGACGGGCTCCAAGAACGATCCCGTCGTGAAGCTGCGCAGCCTGCGCGACCAGACGCTCGACAAGCTGAACGCCACCTTCAAGCAAGGCGCGACACCCGCGCAGCAGAACTTCCTGGATGCGATGGCCAACAGCCAGCTGCGCGTGCGCGAGCTGGCAGAGAGCCTCGCGACGACGCTCACCTCGATCCAGAACAACAGCGTCGCGGGCCAGGCGCTGGCGGCAGCTGCATTGTTTGCGGCCAAGGTGACGCCGGTGGTGACGCTGCACATCCCCTTCGGCGGTGACAACCACACTGACGCCGATCTGTACGACGAGTGGTTCGATCACGCCGACCGCGGCGGCAAGAGCAGCGGCGTTCCCGGCGTGCAAGCGGTGATGGATGCGCTCGCCGCGCTCGGGCTGCAAGACCAGGCGACCTTTGCGACCATGAACGTATTCGGTCGCGACCTGTCCGGGACCGCCAAGGTCAGCAGCCGGGGCGGCCGCGATCACTTCGGCAATCACTCGGCGATGTTGATGATCGGCAAGAACGTGAACCCGGGCGTCACCGGCGGCTGCAGCATCGTGTCGGGCAGCGTGTATGGCGCCTCCGACATCGACTCGCAGACGGGCGCTTCCGTGGCCAGCGGCGGCGACATTCCGCGCGCGGACACGCACATCGCCGCGGCCAAGACGCTCGGGCTGGCGCTCGGCATCGACGCGGCAGCGCTCGACCCCGATTTCACCGACGGTGGTAGCGTGAAGGCGGTGAAAGCGGCGGTCGTCGCCTGAACTAGTAGTAGAAACCCGAAGTCCGCGCCGGGTTTCTACAAATGAAGAAGAAGTACCGAGTGCAGAGTGCACCATCTGTCGGGTTTCGCCGTGCCCGTCACAGCGCAGCGGGGCACGGCGAAACCCGGCACGAACGTGGGGCACGAGGTACTAGCGAGAGGGGCCTTCGCAGATGGCGGCGAAGAGCGTCGTGCACTGCAGGTCCGCCCAGCCGCCGCCAGCGCGCAGCCGCAGGCAGTCGGACAGATCGCCGCCGTTCGGCTCCGGGTTGGCGCCGGCGGTCCAGCTGACGAAGGCATTCCCAGCAGCGCTGCCCGTCGTGCCGTTGCCATTCCAGAACGCGCCGCTGTCACCCAGCCAGCGCCAGACGCCTTCGCTCTGCGCGTCGGAAGCGCCGACCCAGGCATCGCTGAGCGTGCCCAGAAAGCTCGCGAGAAAGCTGTTGCGCGCGGCGCTGTGGATGGTCGTCAGATCCCAGCCCGTACCCTTGGCCTGGCAGGCCGTGCGGGCGTCTTGCCAGCTGCTCGGCGTGGTCAGCAGTGCGAAGCAGCGCTGACCGGGACCAACGGTTGCGCCCGACGCGCAGCCCGAGACCGAGCCCGCATCTGTCGCGGCAGCAGCCGCATCGCCGCCGGGTTGCTCGGTAGGGATGGGCCCCGCGTCGACATCGGACAGCGTGGCGGGGGACGAGCCTTCCATCGTGGTGCCGTCGACGGTGCCGGTGGAGAGCGGCGGAGCCGATCCCGTCAGCACGCCGTCTGCGGCAGCCCCGTCGCCGGGGGCTCCCTCGCCGAGGCCGCTCGCGGACCCCTCGATCGGCGTTTCGTCCGAAGCGCTCGGCAAGTCCTCATCCTGCGTGATGAGCAGCCCACCTTTCGAATAGTCGGACAGATTGTCGCTGGGCAGGCACGACACGCCGAGGAGCGCGAACAGACCAAACCCGCGCAGCGCTCGACCATCACTGGCGAGCCGAGTTCCACTGAGCTGGTGCGGGCGATGTTGCCGTCGATTCATGACCTGTCGATTCGAACGCGGCGATGGTGAACCCCGATTCACGACCGCTCCAGTAAGTGAAAATTTCGCACGTCATACCATCCTCGTCCGCGCAAGCAAGCACGCATGCGGCTGGGATCTTCGAGTTCGCACTCGCAGGAGCTGAGCGCGAGCCGCGTGCTGTGTCGTTGTGCGACGTTGAGGCGAGTCAGTTGTCAGTGAAGGTGCCCAGCGCCACCCGAGTGCAACCCAGTGGACACAGAAGCCCGATACCCCTCGTGCCCCTCAGGAGTTGCTGGAAGGATCCACCGGAAGGACCGCTGAAACAGCGCGTTCCTGCGGCACCAACCAGCGCACTCCAAGGAAAACAGCGAGCCCCAGCAAACAACAAATGGCTTCAGTTTCCAGCATTCCCCCCGATCCCCAGCGCCCCTGCGCCCAGCCGTCGACCAGCGTCATATACCAAATCGGCGTATTCGACAGCGAGGCGAACACGCTGTACTTCGTGGCCGCGGCCCCGAGTCCCATCGCCTCCAGCACGACCGCGGAGAAGCCCGCGTAGGTCAAGCCAGTGATGAACGAATACAGCGAGGTGAACAGCACATACATTGCCTCGCTGCGCGGAGACACCGCCATGGCCACCGCACAGCCCGCCTGAAGCACTCCGTAGATCGCATACGCGGCCTTGCGATCCATGCGATCGCAGAGCCAGCCGCCGATGAGACAGCCGACGGCGGACACCAGACCACCGGCGACCCCGGTCACGAGAGCGACCGTATCGGCCGAAGCTCGCCAATCGCCCGCGACTGCCGACCACAGCCCGCTCGCGGCGCCGGCGCCGATCGGCAAGAAGCACAGCACGAGCGCCAGCGAGCCGCGGCGCTGGCGCACGAGCAGCCAGAGATCCTTCAGCACGAAGCGCACACTCTCCAGCGCGCCGGCCCGGACCTCGCTGGCGCGTTCCTCTCGCAACCAGAACAACGCGAGCGCGCAGCCGAGACACAACGCCGCGACGATCGCCCCCGACATCCACGCCCCTGGCAAGCGCTCCGCGAGCCACAACCCCGCGCCCCCGCCGATGCCTGCGCCGCCGAGATTGCCGGCCTGAAACCAACCCGCTGCGCGACCCTTGTGCTCCTCGCGCGTCCCGAAGGCCATCAGACTCTCGGTGGCCATACCGAGAAACGTACTGCCGAAGCTCGACACCAGCACGATGGTCGAAAGCAGCGGCAGATTCTCCGCGGCTGCCGGCACCAGCCCCGTCGCGAGAATCCCGAGCGCGCTGAGCAGCGACCCGATCAGGTACCAGGCCTTGCGCGACAACGTCGTATCGACGATCGGCGCCCACGCGAACTTCCACGTGTGAGGCAAGACACTCGAAGCGACCAGCGCCGCGACCGGTTCCACCCCGATGCCACGCGCGGCGAGCAGATACGCGACCGCCACCGACAGATAGCCCGACATCGCCCCGAACGGCACGATCAGAAACAGGAACACGCTCGGATGCGGAGTACGGCTCGCCATCACACGCCCCAGCATACCAGCCCCCCGACGCCGCGGCGCCATGGACGCTGCGCCTCCAGCGCACTAGCCTGCTGCCGTGGCACAGAATTCCCGCGTGCTCGTCTACATCGCGTGCTCCTTCGACGGCTTCATCGCGGGGCCGGGCGACGATCTCTCCTGGTTGCCGGGCGCCGATCCCGAGGCTCCCGATTTCACGGACCCGGCCGGTGCGGCGCAGACGGGTGCCGTCGGTTTCGAGACCTTCATGCGCCGCATCGGTGCGCTGCTGATGGGCCGCCGCAGCTACGAAGTCGTCCAGGGCTTCGGCGGCAGCTGGCCCTACGGCGAGCGCCCGGTGCTGGTCGCGACCCATCGCCCCCTGCAACCGATCGTCCCGCAGGTGCGCGCGGTCGATGGACAGATTGCAGAACTCATCGCACACGCGCGCGACGCCGCTGGCGAGCGCGACATCTACCTCGACGGCGGCAACCTGATCCGCCAAGCGCTCGACGCCGACCTCGTCGACGAACTGATCGTCACCATGGTGCCGGTGCTGCTCGGCGACGGCCATCCGCTGTTCGCCGGCGTGCGCAAACGACACCAGCTCGAATTCGTGAGACACCAGCGCTACGGCAACGGGCTACTGCAGATCGAGTTGAGGCAGGCTGCGAAGAAGTGAGGGCGGGGCGCTGGGCGGCCACGCGGGCGCTCCGAGCGGAGCACGTGCGTTGGTTGGGCCGGGCCTGCTCTGGGCGGCGCTCGGCGGCACCTCGGGGCGCGGTGCGGAATCGCGCGGGGCGTATCCGCGCAGCGCGGGTAGCGTTTCCACAAGCACGCTGCCGCCCAGCGTCGACTGACACGCGAGACTTGCCGGATCGATGGTGAGCTGAAGTCTGTAACGGTCCGCCGCGAGAGGCTCAATTCGCTGCGTGGCAAAAAGGCCGCTGGTTCGAGACCGTCGACGCCCCGGAAGCCTGCGGCGGCTGGCTCGCCCTCAACTGAGTCGCCGCTAGCCGAGTCGCCGCCAAATGAGTCGCCGCCAACCGAATCACCCCTCGCGCCGTGAGTCACCTGCGCAGCGCGGATACGGAGTCCATCGCGCGCCGAGCTGCCCTGCATCGCGCGCCGGCACCGGCCGACACTGCGCCATTTCTCGATCCGCATCGGGGCCGCCCGGCCTCGCGCCGCCGCCGAACATACCGAGATGGCGCGCGCCGCGTCCGGATTCGCCCCGCGCCCCGAGGTTCCGCGCTTCGCCGTGCAGCGGAGGCTCGGCCCCCAAATCCCAATGCGCGCTCGAGCGCCGTCTGAACGTCAGGCGCGCGAGATCGCCGCGTCCAGCGCGTCGAGCAGGGTGGCGAAGGCGGTTTCTTCGACTTGCATGACGTGTCGGAGTCGCTCTTGCCAGTCGGGCAAGTCTGTCTGCAGGCGCGTTTGCATCTCTCGCAGGTGGGCCTCTTCGTCGGTCAGGATGGAGGCGACGGAGACGCGCTGGCCTGTGGTCTGGAGGATCTGTTGGTAGGCAGGGTAAAAGGTACGGGCGCGGATTTCGATCGCGGCGCTGGTGAGGGCGTAGCTGGCTTCGGTCTCCAGGGTGGCCTCGCCGGCGTGGTCGACGGTCTGGAAGTAGCGTTCGGCTTCGTCGCCGGCCAGTGTGTGCTCGGCGCCGAAGGTGGCGACGGAGACGCCCTCGGGCGCCACGGCGCAAGCGAACTTTTTGAGGCGGGTGGCGTGGGCCGCTTCTTCGAGCATGTGTTGCAGGCCGTCGAGGTCGAGCTCTTGGGCGCGGCGGGTCTTGAGCATTTTGCGGACGCCGACGTACTCGAGCCGGGAGAGGCTGTTCAGGAAGCGGGCGTGCAGCGCGGGGTTCTGGACGATCGCGTGCAGTGTGCGCTCGAGCCGAGCGTGCGCAGGGCCGCTCTGGCAGGCGTCGACAAAGGCTTGCATGGCCGTCCGAGAGTAGTCGCGGGCGGGGGCGAAGCCAGGAAAATGATCAGCAGATGCCGCGGGAGCGCAGCGCCGCGAGTGCATTTTGCAGGCTGCCGCCGGTGTCGACGATGAGATGTTCGCCGGCAGGCAGGCCGTCGATGGGTTCGAACTGGGCGACGAATTGCTCCAGAATCTCGCTGCGGCCGTCGCTTTCGTTGGGGCTGCGCGTGCGTTCGGCGAGCCGGGCGCGGCATACCTCGAGCGGCGCCCGGCACTCGATCAGCAGGAACGGCGCCTGGAAGCGCCGTGCCAGGTCGCGGGCGGCGTTGCGTGATGCACTGCTCCGAAACGAGGCATCGAGCACCACCGATCGACCGGACTCGAGCACGACGGCCGCGCGTCGCAGCACTTCGCGGTAGACGGCATCGCTCGCGGCCTCGGAGTAGTTGGCGTCGAACGCGGCGTCGGAGAGCGGCGTGGTCGCGCTCACCCCGCGCAGGGACTTGCGCGTGCGGTCGGAGCTGATGCGGGGCGCGGCGATCTCGGCAGCAAGCGCGCGCGCCAGGGTGCTCTTGCCACTCGCGATCCACCCGGCCAGCGCAAACACGCGCGGCGCGCTGTCCGGGGAGCGCTCGCTCGCCAGCGCCAGCAAGAAGTAGCAACGGACGAGGGACTCCAGCTGCCGGCGCGCGGGCAGTGGCGCGGAGCGCAGGCCGAGGGCGCCGACCTTGGCACGCACGTAGGCGCGATAGCTCTCATAAAAATCGACGAGCGCGTACAGGTCATGGTCTTCGCTCTCTTCGGCGTAGGCCGCGAGAAATCTCTCCTTCAGGTCGACGCGACCCTGGAAGGCGAGGTCCATGGACAGGAAAGCGACGTCGGCGCAGACGTCGGCGAAGCGGAAGCGTTCGTTGAATTCGATGCAGTCGATGATCGTCGGCTCGCCCGCGTCGTCGATGTAGACGTGCTCGAGTCGCAGGTCTCCGTGGCCGTCGCGGATGCGCCCGCCCTGCCGGCGTTGCTCGAACAGGTCTCGGCGCTGCTCGAGGAAGCCGAGTTGTGCTGCCTCGACTTCGCGCTGCTGGGATTCGGAGGCCAGCTCGGCCAGCAGTTGATGCGCCTGCGCGAAGTTCTCCAGCACGTTGCGGCGGATGCATTCGACGCGCCCGAACTCGCCGATCTCGGCGTTGCCCGGCGCCGCACGGTGAAAGTGCGCGAGCATGCGCGCCAGGCGATCGAGGTGTTCGGGGCTGAGGCGGCCCTCGGCGAGGCGCACGTCGGCGCGATCTCTGTCGTCGAGGCGGCGCATCTTCACCGCCCAGTCGACGACCGGGCCTGAACCCGCGAGCTCATGCAGGCCATCGGCGCGGCACGTAACGGGGACGACACCCTGGTACACGCCGGGCGCGAGGCGGGCGTTCAAGCGTGCTTCGTTCTCGCAGGCGAGCCGGCGCTGATCGAGCGTGGAAAAGTCCAGGAAGCCGAAGTTGACGGGCTTCTTCACCTTGAAGACGGTGTCGGCATGCAAGAAGACCCACGAGATGTGGGTCTCGCGTACCTCTCGAGCCGACTGCGCCAGGTCTTGCTTCAAGTCCGCCACTCGCACCTTCCCAATGCCCCGCGCTCCGACCTATGTCTGGGGCTTTCCAAGAAGAATAGAGCCATGTCTGCAATGGGTGCGCCAGCCGTCGTCAGGGAAGCCGAGCGCTCGGCTGATGAACCGGGTCAGAGGCAACTCGGCCTCAGCGAGGCCGCCGCCAGGGAGCGGCTCGCGCAGGATGGTCCCAACGAGCTGGCGCGAAAAGCGCCGCCTTCGGCGCTGCGCCTGTTGGCCCGCCAATTTCAGAGCCCCGTGGTGGGGCTGTTGTTCGTGGCGAGCGTGGTGTCGGCGCTGGTCGGAGAGGTCGTCGACGGGCTGGCGATCGCCGTCGTATTGATCGTGAACGCCGTCGTGGGCTTCCTGCAGGAGCATCGTGCCGAGGCGGCCGTGCAAGCCTTGCGCAATCTGACCGCGCGCCGGGCGCGCGTGGTGCGGGCCGGAGCAGCGCGCGTGGTTCCCGCGGCGGAGCTGGTGGTCGGAGATCTGCTGCTGCTCGAAGCGGGGGACGTGATCGCGGCGGATGCGCAGGTGCTGGAGGCGAACCTGCTGGCGGTGAACCAGGCCAGCCTGAGCGGTGAGAGCGAGCCGGTCGGCAAGAGCGCGGAGCCCGCAGCGTCCGACGTGCCGCTGCTGGAGCGAGCCGACCGGGTGTTCATGGGCTCATCGGTGGCGCGCGGCTCGGGGCTCGCTCGGGTGGTCGCCATCGGGATGCAGACCGAGCTGGGGCGCATCGCGCACCTGGTCGAAAGTGTAGAACGCAGCGCGACGCCGCTGGAGGAGCGGCTCGCGCGTGTGACGCGCGGGCTGATCTACGTCTGTCTGGGCATCGTGGTGCTCGTGGCCGCGCTCGGGCTGCTGCGCCGCGTGCCGGCGTTCGAGGTGCTGATCAGCGCTGTTTCACTGGCGGTGGCTGCCATTCCCGAGGGGCTGCCCGCGCTGGTCACGGTGGCGCTCTCGCTCGGGGTGCGGCGCATGTCGGCACGGCGGGTGCTGGTGCGCCGGATGTCGGCGGTGGAGACGCTGGGCTGCACCACGGTGATCTGCACCGACAAGACCGGCACGTTGACCGCGGGCGAGATGAGCGTTCGGGAGCTGTGGGGCGCGGACCAGCGCGCGCTGCTCGACGCGGCGGCGGCTTGTTGCGACAGCGAGCTGGGCACGGAGGGGCGTCCCGGCATCGGGGATCCCACGGAGCTGGCGCTCCTGCACGCTGCCCAGCTGCGCGGCATCACGCGCGCGGAGATCGAGCGCGAGCGTCCTCGGGTGCGGGTGGAGCCCTTCGATGCGCAGACCAAGCGCATGCTGATCGAGCGCGCCGATCGGGTGGTGTACGTGAAGGGCGCGCTGGAGGTGGTGCTGCCGTTGTGCCCGGAGCACGATCCGGCAGCGCCGGCGCAGGCCACGGACATGGCGGCGCGCGGCCTGCGCGTGTTGGCGGTGGCGAGCGGACCCGCACAGGAGCCTCTGCAGCTGTCGTTCCGCGGGCTGTGCGGGATCGCAGATCCGCCGCGCGCGGAAGTGCCGGCGGCGGTCGCGGCCGCGCGCAGCGCCGGTGTTCAGGTGGTGATGATCACCGGGGATCATCCGACCACGGCGCAGGCGATCGCGCGCGAGCTGGGCATCGTGGCCGCCGGCGAGTCGCCGGAAGGGCGGGTCCACGCGCGCACCACGCCCGAGCAGAAGCTCGCGATCGTGCGCGAATGGAAGAGCAAGGGCGCGATCGTGGCCATGACGGGCGATGGCGTGAATGACGCGCCCGCCCTGCGCGAGGCGCACATCGGCATCGCCATGGGGCGCACCGGCACGGAGGTGACGCGCGAAGCGGCCGACGTGGTGATCTCGGATGATAACTTCGCGAGCATCGTGGCCGCCGTCGAGGAGGGGCGAGGGATCTTCGAGAGCATCCGCAAGGCGCTCGTGTATCTGCTCTCGACCAACGCCGCCGAGCTGCTCGTGATGCTGGTGGCGGCGCTGGTGGGCTTGCCGCTCCCGCTGCTGCCGGTGCAGCTCTTGTGGGTGAATCTGGTCACGGACGCGCTGCCGGCGCTGCCGCTGGCGATGGACCCACCTGCGGGCGATGTCCTGCGGCGGCCGCCCCGCGATCCGCGCGAGCCGATCATCGGTCGCGCGGAGTGGTGGACGGTCGCGGTGGTCGGTGCTCTGCTCGCCGCTGCCACGCTCGCCGCCTTTCTGTTCTTCGAGCGCTCGGGTGGCGTCGCGAGCGGGCGCTCGGCGGCGTTCTCGACGCTCGTGTTCGGGCAGCTGGGGCTGGCGCTGGCGGCACGCGACGATCGGCGCACGTATTGGCAAACACGGCCGCTCGGCAATCGCGCCCTGCTGGCGGTGGTCTGCGCGTCGTTCGTGCTGCAGCTCTCGCTCTACCAGTTCGCGGGGGCACGACGTGTGTTTCAGCTCGAAGGGCTCGGCGCGGCGGAGTTGCTACAGCTGGTAGCGTTGGCGCTGGCCCCCGTCAGCCTGGTGGAGCTGAACAAGCTCGTGCGGGGGTGCCGCACGAGCTCGCGCGCCCGGGCTTAGCCGGCCCGGCGCCGTTCCGTGCGCGTCTCCAGCTGGCGCGCGGCGGCGTCGAAGGCGCCGCGGATGGCGTTCTGCAGCGGCTCGTGGCTACAGCGACCATCGGGTTCGCGCGTCACGATCACCTCGTCTCCCGCGGTGGTGATGTCGAGCCGCACGCAGAAGGCGCCGCCTTTGTGCTGGTGGCGGTGAGGTTGATCCACCACCACGTGGCAGCGCTGGATCTGGGAACCCACTCGCTCCAGACGCTCGGCGCGCTCGCGGACGAGCAGCTCGATCGCGGGGGAAGGGGACATGCCTCGAAACGTGATCTGCAGGTGGTCTTGCATGTGCGAGAACAGTGCATTCCGCATGCCAGTGCGGTATAGCGGGTTCCGCGTGGTGCATTGGGGATGCGCCGGCAGCAACTGCGGTGTGGGGCCGCAGAAGCGCAGTTCTTGCGCAGGGGGATGGGGAAACCGGCCTGAGTCGAAGCGGCACGCGCCGTGCAGGCCCGGGATCACGGCCCTGAATAGCGGCAGGGCAAGGAACGCGACCCTCCCGGTCCGATGCGAACCGTACGAGAAATTGCAGGAGAAGTGGCCATGGCGAAGACAGTTGCCGAAATCATGCATCCAGAGTTCTTTCACGCGTCTCAGAGCGACTCGATCGGGCAGCTGCTCCACGACATGGCGGAGCTGGGCATCGGCTCCGCTCCCGTGCTCGACCTGGCGGGCCACCCGCTGGGCATGGCTACCGTGCGCGAGATCGACGGCTGCCGGCGCGTGGAAGAGCTGTGCGATCAGCTGAAGCAGCCCGTGGTGACCGTCCACCAGGACACGACCATCGAGTCGGCGGCACGCACGTTGGCGACGCATGAAGCCGACACGCTGGTGCTCGTCGACGACCACGGGGTGGCGGTGGGCGCACTACGGGCGCTGGATCTGCTGCGCGCCGTGCTGGGGCTCGCCCCGAGCCGGCCCGAGCGGGAGCGCAGCGGAATTTCGCGCATCGGCTGGTCTCGCGGTGCGCTGCTCAACCTGGACTCGGTGCATCACGCGCCGCAGGCACCGGGCATCATCCTGTTGGATCCCGGCGGGAGCGGCGCCCACCCCAACATCGTCTGGGCGGAAGCGGCCGAGAACATCCGCGAGCGTCTGGATCAGATGCTGCGCGAGCCCCAGGATGAGCCCGTCCTGGAACAGTTGCTGGGTGCCTATCCGCGCAGCGTCATCTTTCACGTGCTGGTGGTCAATGAGCCCGAGCGCCGCGCCCGCTTGTTGCGTTCGCTGCGCGCGGTGCTGGCGCGGCGCCACGTCGAGCCGGCGCCGGCTGCCACCGACTGAGCCTTCAGGAGCGCGCCGGGTGAGCCGCTTCGCGCAGCCACTCGGCGAATTTCCTGCAAGCGTCGACCGTCGTGAAGATGCCCGCGACGCGGTCGTCCTGCGCCACGACGGCGCAGCCCGCGCCCCGCTCCGACATGCCCGAGAGCACCTCGTCGAGCGGAGCGGCGATGTCCACGAGATAGGGGTCCCTGGCGCACAGCTCGCGGACGCCGAGCTTCCAGGGATCGGCGCCCGGGCGAGCCAGCGCCAGCTCGAGGTCGCGCGCGCTGAGCACACTGTAGACCTCGCCCGCGCTGGTGACCGGCAGATGGTGGATGGCGCGCCCCGCGAGCATGCGCTCCGCGTCGCCGGCATGGCGATCGATCTCGATGGAGTAGGGAAAGGGCGTCATGACCTGGCCGATACGGGGGATGGTGCCGGAAAGGTGCGGATTGCGTGCCATGCAGAGCTCCTGTCTACCTCGCAAAAATCTTTCGCAAGGAGCATGCCGGGGCGCGTGGCGCTGTCCAGCGGCAAGAGGCGACGCGGGAACGCAGGAATTGCGTGAGGACCCGGAGTGCTGCAAGAGCTGCTGCGTAAGCGCTCGCAAATCCGTCAAAAAGCCGTGTCTGCGCCGCTGATGCGTCTGGCATGTGTCCTGCAACTGGACGGCTCGTCAGCAGCGGACTGGAACGTGGCCAGGGTGTTCTGGTCGCGGCAGCTCGAGGCTGCAGAGGAGAGATTGTCGTGAGCAAGCCCATCCCCACCATCCAGAAGTACATGACCACCACCCCGCACACCATCGGCAGCGAGCAGACGATCGCGAAGGCCTCCTCGCTGATGAGCGAATATCGCATCCGGCACCTGCCCGTGCTGCACGGAGGGAGGTTGCTCGGTGTGCTGTCGGATCGGGACGTCAAGTTGATCGAGAGCTTCCGGGATGTCGACGCGACCACGACGCGCGTGGAAGAGGCGATGACGGAGCAGCCCTACACCGTGGATCCCGAAACACCCCTCGACCAAGTCGTGCGCACCATGGCGGAGAAGAAGCTCGGCTCGGCGGTGGTCCTGCAAAACCAGAAGGTGGTGGGCATCTTCACCACTGTGGACGCCTGCCAGGCGCTCTCCGAGTTGCTGCAGACTCGGCTCGCGAAGTAATCCCCACATGCGTGCGCCGGCGGCGCCGCCATTAGAAAAGAGCCAGTGGAGAAGACGCCATGAAGGACATGGAAGCTTGTGTGGTCGGCGGAGGTCCGATCGGTCTGTTTGCCGCCGCCTGTCTCCAGGACAGGGGCGTGGAGGTCGGCGTGATCGACGCCGAGTGGGAGCGACCGGTGCGCAGCTACGCCTGTGGCTTGCACCCGGAGACGCTGCGCCAGTTCGATCGTCTGGGGCTGATGCCGTCGTTGCAGGAGGTCGCGCACCGCATCGATCGCCTGTTCGTTGGCAGCCCGGAGAAGCAGGGCACGGTGATCGATCTCTCCATCGTGGGCGGTCCGTTTCCGCATGTGCTCACCCTGCGCCAGTCCGATCTGCAGGATCTGCTGGCGCAGCACCTGGCTCAGCTGGGCGTGGAGGTTTCGCTGGGGCAAGAGGTCAAGACGATCAGCGTGGGGCAGGGGGCGGTCCACTGCGTTTCGGCACCGCAGCAGCGTGGCGCCGGTGCTCCGGGAAAAGGCGCTTCCGCGCTCCCGCCCGGTGACGCCATCGTGCGGCGAGCCGAATATGTGATCGCTGCCGACGGCTTCGATTCGGTGTGCCGTCGCGCACTCGGCATCGAGCTGATCGACGCCAAGCACAGTGAAGCGTTTGCGATCTTCGAATTCGAGGCGGACCTGGCCGAGCTACAACACGAGGCCTACATCGTGCTGGCAGCGGACGGCGTGAGCGCTTTCTGGCCTCTGGGGCCGACGCTGGGTCGCTGGACGTTTCAGATCTGGGAGCAGCTCGACGAGAATCCGTCGCTGGAGGCGCTGCAGCAGCTGCTGCGCGAGCGCGCTCCGTGGTTTCGCCCGCGTCCGGAGCAACTCGGCTGGGCCACCACCTCCACCTTCGAGCGCCGCATCGCGAGTCGCTTCGGCTCCGACCGGCTGTGGTTAGCGGGGGACGCCGCCCACGTGACGACTCCCATCGGCTTTCAGAGCATGAACCGTGGCTTTGTAGAGGCCAGCGAGCTCGCCGAGCTGGTCAGCAATCGCTTGCACGGCGATGTGGCAGCTCGTGGCTTCCAGCGCTTCGAGCGCGAGCAGCAGCAGGAGTGGCGGCGCCTGCTCGGCCTCGGCACGGCGCCTTTACCCGGTTGGCTCTCGATCGCCGATCAGGCGCGGCTCGCCCCGTGCTTGCCCGCGTCCGGGGTCGATCTCGACGCGCTGCTGGCGGAGCTCAGCCCTTCGCTGCGCCCTCAGGCGCCAGCAGCCTCCAGCCATCGCACCATCTGAGGCGCGGCGACCAGCCCCGACTGGGCCGAGCGCACCTGGCCATTGCTCAGCACCACGAAGTGCGGAATGCCGTGCACCTGGTAGCGGGCCGCGAGCTCCGGGTGCTGGTCCGTATCGACTTTGAGCACCAGGGCGCGCCCGGCCATCTGCTGGGCCACTTGCTTCACGTGCGGGGCCGCCATCCGGCAGGGCCCGCACCAGGCTGCCCAGAAGTCGACCAGGATCGGCACCTTGGCCTCGCGCAGCACGCTGTCGAACTCTTCCGTGCTGGCGTCGAGCGGCTCTGCGAGCGGGGGCAGCGCCGACTTGCAGGCGCCGCAGCGCCCGGTGTCGGCGAGGTGCTTGGCCGGGATGCGATTTTGCTGGCTACAGTGGGGGCAGGTTCGAATCAAGGTGTTCACCCGTCCCCACAAGCTGCGTCCGCGCGGCGCGGCGCGCAAGGGGCCTGCGCCCAGCGTGGCGCTACGGCGAGTGCGAACTGCCGGGCACTCCGTTCAGGCGGCGCCGGAAGGCCGCCCATGTGAGTGATGCCAGGAGCGCCAAGAGCAGATTCCAGCCCGCGAAGGCGACCAGGCCGGGCCCCGTCATCATCCACGCCGGCCACAGCACCGCCGAAAGCGTACCGAGCACGCTCACGACACCGTTGGCCACGAAGGTCGCGCGCGCGGCGCGCTCGAGCGGCGTCCGATCGAACACGCCCGCGAGCAGCCAGGTGGCGATGCCGGCGAAGCCCCAGCCCCACATCTCGATTGCCCAGGCCAGGCTGCGCGGGTTCGACATCGAGAGCATCGCGAGCAGCGGGGCGTCCGCTGGGTCGTAGCTGCTGGACAGCGCCGGGACGTACGAGGTCTGCAGCGCGTAGTTCAGACAGATGAGACAAGCGAACACCGCGCTCGTCAGCAGGGCCAGCGCGGCGTGTGCGCGATCCCGGTGCAGCACCTCCAAGCTCGCAATCAGGAGCAACAGGCTGAGCACCAGCAGCAGACCGCCGGCGTAGGGCACGATCTGCACGGGGTGGAAGCTGTGCGCGAAGCGCTCGGCGCCGCTCCAGCGGGGTTGCGGATGGGTTGCCTCTACCAGCGCGACCGCCAGCGGACCTGACGCGAGAATGCCGAGCAGCGTGCCGACGCTGCCTTGGACGACCCTGCGATAGCGCAGGGCGGTATTCGTTGCGAGGTCAGTGAGCATGAGCATCCGCCTCGACGGGCGTCGGCAGCTCGATCGCCCGAAAGAATGGCACCGCCAGTGCGGTCGCGACCATGGGGATCAACGCAAACGGGGCCGCCTCGAACGCGCTGCGGCCGGCACTGAGCGCACTGCAGACGACCATCGCCGTGAGCGCCAAGCCCATGCAGATGGAGTTGACGAGATAGATCGCCGCTACCACCACCGCGCCGGCCTTTCGCCGGAGTAGCAGCAGCGCCGTCGCGATGCCGAGCGGGACCTGCAGACCGAGATCGAGAGCGTGCACCACATGCCCGATCGCGTCGATGCCCGATGGCCACCCGAACGCACCGGCGGCGCTCTGGGCAACGATGCCCTTCAACCAGGCAAGTGAAAGGAACAGCGCCGACGCCAGCGCCAGCGCTGCCACTGCGCGGCGTGGCAGCTCGACCGGGAGAGTGGCGTCGAGCTCACGGTGAGCCGCGACGGCGCCCTGAATCAATGCCGGAAGGGCGCAGGCAAAGGCGCACACGTACAGCAGATACAGCGCGGTAAAAGGCGGGCTGACGGCCAGCTCGAGGTAGGTGTAGACCAAGTACGCGAGCGTGCCGAGCCAGCCCAGGTGCGCGCTGCGCGAGCTCGCCTTGCGCGCGCCGAGCAGGCAAACCGCGAGCAACGGCAGCGCGACCACCAGCGTCACCAGGCTCCAGCCGCGAGCCTCGGCCAGCGCGGGGTTGAAGCCCGACGAGTCGGGCGGAGGAGGAAAGGAGTCGCTCGTGATCAGGGTGATCGCGGAAGCCGCACCGGCGCATGCAACCGAGACGATGGTCAGCGCCTGGGCAGAGCGCGAGGGAGGGCGGATCGAGCCGTGGGTCATGCCGACGCGATTGCATGCGTTGTGCCCATGCGCGCCGTTCGACTCCGCGCTGACCACATGGCGTCGTGGCGGACCTCCGCTGTGGCAATTCGGGCGGGCGCGAAACGTCGCGCTTCCACCGGTCGGGCTGGACGCAGGATCTGCGCCCAGGGTTCCGTCATGCGGGCCTTGCGTCTCCCGCGCCGGGTGCTCGCGTGCGCCAAGCCAGGCCGCTGCGGCCTGCCGGTGGCAGAGCGAGCTGGACCCAGAGTGGCATACGTCCTGCTCTTGCTGGCTCGTTCCCAAGTCAGGAGAGAAGACCATGGCCAAGCATTGCTGGTTGGTGACGGCGTTGTTGGCGCTGAGCAGCGCCTCCGCTCATGCGGAGGCGACCTCCGAGAAGGCAGAGGACGTCGGCGCACCGCCGCTGTTCTCATCCGTCCGTCATGTCGGCGGATACGGTGGACCGAGCGTCATGTACTCGCGCATCGCGGGCAAGGACGGGGTCCTGGTGGGCGGGGAGGGCGCCGTGTTGCTCGATCACCGGCTCGCCCTGGGAGGGGCCGGCTATGGCTGGACGCGCGACAGCAGCGCTCCCGCCGACGTGGACGGCGTGCCACGCGATCTCACGGTCGGCTACGGAGGCTTTTTGGTGCGCTATTCGTTGCTCACTGGCGGACCGATCTATGGCTCCCTGGGCGCCCTCGTGGGCGCGGGCGGCATCACGCTCGCCCGGAACAGCGACGATGACCGGAGCGAAGACGCGCGGAGCGACCAGAGCGATAGCTTCTTCGTGTTCGAGCCCCAGCTCTCCGTGCAGGTGAACCTGCTGAGCTGGATGCGCATCGGCTTGCAGGGTGGTTACCGGATCACGAGCGGGCTCGGTCATCTCGGTTACACCGAGCAGGACATCGACGGAGTGACGCTGGGAGGAACGCTGCAATTTGGCGGCCTCTGAGCTGCGGGCAGGGCAGTACGCCGATGGCGGGCATTGAACTTGCACCCGAACGCCGACGCAGAAACCAGAAGCGTGGCAGGAGAATGAGTCGTGACGCACATCAATCACTCGATCCAACGAAAGTTCCACGAGACCCTCTTCGCGGGCCGACTGTATGCGGGGGCGGGCTTTGGGCTGCTCGCCGGGTGGGTCGGACCCTGTGACCAGCCACCGCCGTCCGCTCACGCCGCGGACCAGAAGGCGTCGACGCCAGCTGCAGCCGCGCCGGCAGCGACGGTCGCCAAGTCAACGGAGCCCAGCGCGGCCCCGAGCGCCATGGCTCCGGCTCCAGCGCGCGCGCCGCAACAAACACCGACGACACGCCACTACATGCTGACGCACTATGCGGACACGGTCGGTATGCGCAAGGCCCTGGTCGGGGGCAAGCTCGCCGACTATCACAGCGCCGCAGCTGCCGTCGCCAAGGACGAATGGACGCCGCGGCTGCGTGGAGATTATCGCCCATACTTGGAGGCCGTGCGCGCCGCCGCGCATGCGGGCGAAAGCGCGTCGTCCCCGGTCAGCGCTGCGGCTGAGCTGGGCAAGATCGGCGAGGCCTGTGCAGCGTGCCACGTGAAGTTCGGTGGTCCCGGCAGTCCGGTGGCACCGGAGCAACTGACGGAGGGCACCGACCCCAGCATGGTCGCGCATGCCGTGGCCACTGACCGGCTGTGGGAAGGCCTGATTTTGCCGTCGGATCTCAGCTGGGCGAGCGGTATCGAGGTGCTGATGGACGCGCCCAAGCTCGACAGCGATGTGGCGGACGTAGCGGCAGCCGCCCATCACTTGCGCGACCTGGCTCGCCAGGGCAAGAGCGCCGAGGTGGGCCAGCGGGGTCAGATCTTCGCCAGCGTGATCACCACCTGTGCCGGATGTCACGAGCGCCTGGGCGTCGTGCTGCACCCGTCGCATTCGCCGTGAACGGGCACGCGGGAGCGAGTGCGGCCGCAGACGCAGGGCCATCTCGGCACTTGGCCGTCCTGCCGCTCTCACTTCAGCACCGGTGGGGCCACTAGTAGTAGAAACCCGAGGTCGCGCCGGGTTTCTACAAATGAAGAAGAAGTACCGGGTGCAGAGTGCCCCCAGCTGCCGGGTTGCGCCGTGCCCTTCACAGCGCACCGGGGCACGGCGAAACCCGGCGCGAACTTGGGGCACGAGGTACTGGGGGAGTACTGGGCTCGTGTTGAGCACTTTTTGAAGGCGTTGCCCACCCCGCGCCACTCAGGATTCGTCACATCTCGCGCGTGGCGCCACCGCTGACCTCTGCGCCTTGATTTTGGCCGGACCTCATGTGCACGGCGATGCCCCAACCCTCGGGGCGCCGGGCGCC
>JAICTU010000545.1 GCA_025936205.1 Polyangiaceae bacterium
CTCGCGCTCCAGTCCGCTCACCCAGTCGCAGGCACCGCCTCCAATCAGGATCGGCAGGCTGCCGCCAGCCTGCTTGCGGATTCGCTCGACCGCGCTGCGCAGCGCGGGCACGTTGAACGCCATGGTGGTGGAGAGGGCGAGCAGATCGGGCGGTTGCCGCCGAAGCAACCCGAGCAGGCTGTCCGTGGGCACGCTGGCGCCCAGGTAACCCACATCGAAGCCAGAGAGATCCAGCGTGTCCGCCACGAGGCGCGCGGGGAAATCGTGCAGCTCTCCCTCCACACAGGCGACGGTCACGCGCTTGCCGTTCGACTTGCTGCGTGGAGCGTGGTCGTACAAATGTGCCAGGGCCGTGTGCGAAATGGCCGTCGCCATGTGCTCTTCGGCGATGCTGATCTGATTCTCTTGCCAGAGACGGCCAATCTCCTGCTGTGCGGCCTGGATCACTTCCACCTGCACGTCGAACGCGGATGCGCCGCTGCCGACGCCTTGCTCGATCACGAGCCGCAAAGCTTCGCGGCGATCGCCGCGAAGCTGAGCCAGCAGGTACTGCCGCCGCACCTGGGTGAGATTGGCTGGTGCAACGCCAGTCCTGCTCGGAATCGAGCGGGCCAGGTCAGGCACGGCCCGGCCCATTCACGCCGAGCAGCCAGGCGCGCAGCGTCGTGAAGGTCGCACGCGCCGCGTCTGCCATTTCTGCCTGCTCCTCGCCCTGCTGGCCGTGGTGCTCGAGGGCGGCACAAAAAACCTTCCACATTCGGCCGGTTTCGGCGCCGTAGCAGCGCAGGTAGGAAGATGCCCGGCTCATCGTGTCCGGCAGGCGAGCAGAGAGCTCCCGGTAGATGAGCTGCGCCCCCAGCGTGGCACCCTCGAGCACGTAGCAGCAGCCCAAGGCGGCGCTGAGGCTCGGAACAGGGGGGAGGGCGCGACAGCGGGGCAGACCGATGAGCTCTTCCGCGCTCAGTCCGAGCGCCAGCAAGTCGCGCGCCAGCCAGGGTGACTTCTCCCGTTCCGCGCGCCGGATCCCGAGCTCGTGCAGGCCCGCTCGCGCGAACAACACGGGCTCCAACGGGCGATGGAAGCCCAGCAGCTTCTCCAGGTACGCGCGATACGTCTGCTCGTCCGCATCGGACTGCAGCAACGGCACGATGCCCTCGATCTGCTCGTGCAGCGCGCGCGTCTCACGGCGGATCCGATCCAGTGCGGATCGCTGGCCGCGCAAAGCGCCGGAGCGAACGCTGTTGCTCGATGAAATCCCGGCCGAATGGAGGTCTTGCGTGCTCACGGGAACTCCAAGGCTATACGGTTTCATGCACGAAGGGGGGGGTCTGCGGTGGCGCGGCCCTGAGCGGGGGCAGCTCGCGATGGGCGCGTTGCAGATGGCAACAGGCGGGGGAGAACCCCGTCGTGGCCAGAACGCCACACTGTCGCGCCACGGCAGGCCCGATGTCGCAGCCCAAAGAGCGGCGCCACGCTTCGGGACGGCGTTCGACAATGGCCCCCTGTAGTAGTGTCGAACGAATTGCATGTTCCCGCCGAATGCGCACGCCTCGGTCACTGAGCCCTTGGTGGGGGACGGGGAAATGGCGCGTCGCATCGCCTCCTTCCCGTGGCAGGACACGGTACTGGGGCCTGCTTCGAGCTGGCCCGAAAGTCTTCGGACGGTGGTGCGTGTCCTGATCACATCGCGCTTCGCGATGTGGATGGGCTGGGGCCCCGAGCTGACGTTCTTCTACAACGACGCTTACGGCGCGATGACGCTGGGCGCGAAGCATCCCTGGGCTCTCGGGCGCCCAGCGCGCGAGGTGTGGGCTGAAGTCTGGGAGCAGGTCGAATCGCGCACTGCTCTGGTGTTGCGGGAGGGCAAGGCCACCTGGGACGAGCGCCTGCTGCTCTTTCTGGAGCGCAGTGGTTATCGAGAAGAGACGTACCACACGTTCTCCTACAGCCCGCTCTCCGACGAGCGAGGCAAGCCCGCGGGCATGCTGTGTGTCGTCAGTGAAGAGACGGAGCGCGTCGTGGGTGAGCGCCGGCTGGCGGTGCTGCACGAGCTGGCGGCACAGCTAGCGGGCATCGATCGCGCTCAGCAGGTGGCCCCCGCCGTCGGCCGCTGCCTCGAGAAAGACGCTCGCGACCTCCCGTTCACACTCACCTATCTGCTCGACGCGGACGGCTTTCCGGTACTTGCGGCGGCCACGGGGTTGCACGAGCAGCACCCGGCAGCTCGTGCCCTGAGCGATGCCTCGGCCGCACCGGCAGCGGCCGCGTTCTGGCCGCTCGCGCAGGTGCTGGAGAGCGACGCCCCGCTGCTGGTCGAGCTCTCTGCCGAGCTAGCCTGGCCCGCGGGACCCTGGCCTGAGCCTCCGCGACGGGCCCTGGTCGTGCCGATTCGAGGTTCAGGCCATGGCCAGCCCTGGGGTGTATTCATCGCTGGCCTGAGCTGCGTACGGCCCTACGACGATGGTTATCGCAACTTCGTGGGGCTGTTCGTCGGGCAGATAGCGGCGGCACTGGCCAGTGCACACGCCCACGAGGACGAGCGCCGGCGCTCCGAGGCCTTGGCCGAGCTGGACCGAGCCAAGACCGCGTTCTTCAGCAACGTGAGCCACGAGTTTCGCACGCCCTTGACGCTCATGCTGGGGCCGACGGAAGACGCGCTGGCAGCGGCGCGTCCACTCCAGGGAGCGGAGCTGGAAGCGGTGCATCGCAACCAGCTGCGGTTGCTCAAGCTGGTGAACAGTTTGCTCGACTTCTCGCGCATCGAGGCGGGCAGGGCCAAGGCCAGCTATGCGCGCGTGGACCTCGCGCAGCTCACGGCCGATCTGGCCAGCACGTTTCGCAGCACCATCGAGCGCGCGGGGCTGCGCTTCGACGTACGCGTCACGCCGATCGAGGCGCCCACGTTTGTCGACGTGCAAATGTGGGAGGGTATCGTCCTCAACTTGCTTTCCAACGCCTTCAAGTTCACGTTCGAGGGCGGTATCGAGGTGCGGCTCGAGCCCGCGCCCCAGGGGCGCGTGCGCCTGAGCGTGGAAGACACCGGCATCGGCATCCCCGGGCCTGACCTGCAGCGTGTCTTCGAGCGCTTCCACCGCATCGAAGGCGCGCGTTCGCGCACCCATGAGGGCTCCGGTATCGGCCTGGCGCTGGTGCAAGATCTGGTGAAGCTTCACGGGGGCGAGATCGAGGTGCGAAGCGAGCTCGGGCAGGGCACTCGCTTTCAAGTCACGCTGCCCACAGGCTCCGCCCATTTGCCGGCGGAGCGTGTGCGCAGCGCACCGGCGGCCGTCGCGCCCGCCCGAGCAGCCGCGCCTTTCGTGGCGGAGGCCCTGCGCTGGTTGCCAGCCGAAAATGGCACGCCCTCGAGTTCGCCAGCGGAACCACGGCTGGAGCTGGCGGGCGGCGCTGGGCAGGTGCCGCGCCGGAGGATCCTGATCGCCGACGACAACGCGGACATGTGCGACTACCTCGGGCGGCTCTTGAAGCGTGACTACGTGGTCGAAACCGTCAGCACAGGCGCCGCCGCGCTGGCCGCGGCTCGGCGCGAGCAGCCGGACCTGATCATCAGCGACGTGATGATGCCGGGGCTCGACGGCTTCGGCCTGCTACGGGAGCTGCGCGCCAATGCGTCCTTACGCGCCATCCCGACCCTGCTGCTTTCCGCACGCGCGGGGGAAGACGCGCTGGTCGCAGGCATCGCGGCCGGTGCTGACGATTACCTGGTCAAGCCCTTTTCGGCGCGCGAGCTCCTCGCGCGGGTGCGCACCCGGCTCGAGCTCGCTGGCCTGCGCCGGCAACTGCAGGACGAGCGCGACTCGCTCGCGGCGCTGTTCGGGCATGCGCCCTTGCCGATCTCGGTCCTGAGCGTACCGGACCTGATCTTCGAGAGCGCCAACGCCGCCTATCGCAAGGGCGTCGGCGGCCGCGAGCTGGTCGGCAAGCGGCTGTTCGAAGCCTTGCCGGAGCTCCAGGGGCAAGGCTTTGCGGAGCTGTTGCGCGAGGTGACGACCACCGGCAGGCCGTACGTGGGCTTCGAAGTGCCGGTGCGTTTGCAGAAGTCGGAACGTTTCGAGGATACCTACTGGACCTTCATCTACTCCCCGGTGCCGGGAGAGAACGGCGTGATCGAGCGCGTGATCGCCATCGGCAACGACGTCACGGAGCAGGTCCTGGCTCGCCACCGGCTGGAGTCGCTGGCCCACGAAGCGGCCACTGCCAACCGCGCGAAGGACGAGTTCCTGGCCATGCTCGGCCACGAGCTGCGCAATCCGCTGGCCCCGATGGTGACCGCGTTGCAGCTGATGCGCATGCGCGGCCGCGCCTCCAAGGAGCAAGAAGTGCTGGAACGCCAGGTGGCCCACGTGGCGCGTCTGGTCGACGACCTGCTGGATGTCTCGCGCATCACCCGCGGCAAGATCGAGCTCGACCGCCGCCCGGTGGAAGCCGCCGAGGTGGTCGTGCGCGCGATGGAGGTGGCAAGCCCGGTGCTCGAGCAGTCGCACCACCAGGTGGAGCTGCAGGTGCCGCGCTCCGGTCTGCTGCTGCATGCGGATCTGAACCGCATGGCGCAAGTGGTCTCCAATCTGCTCACGAACGCCGCCAAGTACAGCGATGGGCATTCGCTGATCGTGGTCAAGGCCGAGCGCGCAGATTCGGTCATCCGCATCAGCGTCAAGGATCAAGGCATCGGTATCGCCCCCGGCATGATGGCGGGTATCTTCGAGCCCTTCGTGCAACAGCCGCAGACGATCGATCGCTCGCGCGGTGGTCTCGGGCTCGGGCTCACCATCGTGCGCAGCTTCGTGGAGCGGCACGGTGGCAAGGTGCGCGTCGAGAGCGAGGGCATCGGCCGTGGCAGCGAGTTCATCGTGGAGCTGCCGGCCGCCATCGGGCTCGTGGACACGAACAGGGCCGCGGGGCCGGTGCCGGAGCGTGCGCCGGTGGCGCGCGACAAGCGGGTCCTGGTAGTCGATGACAACGAGGACGCGGCCGTGATCCTGATGCAGGCGCTGGAGCAGCTCGGCTACCAGGTGAGGGTGGCGCACGACGGCCCATCGGCGCTGGATGCCTGCGCGGCGTTTCACCCCGACGTCGCTCTGCTCGACATCGGATTGCCGGTGATGGACGGCTACGAGCTGGCGCAGCGCCTGCGCGAGTTGCGCCAGGGCCAGCCCCACCTGCGTCTGGTCGCCATCACCGGCTACGGGCAAGACAAGGACCGCGAGCGCTCGCGGCGCGCGGGCTTCGAACAGCACCTGGTGAAGCCGCTCGATCTGGCGAAGATCGAGCGGGCCATCGAAGGCGCGCGCGACGCGCACGGCTGATCTGGCGCCGGCGGTCGCCTGGGGGGTGGTCGACGCTGGCGCGCGTGAGTCTGGTGTTGAGCACTTTTTGAAGGGGTGCCCACCCCGCGCCACTCATGATTCGCCACATCTCGGCACTTCCCATTGGAAATGGCATGCGCGCCGGTCGATTTCGCTGGAGGTCGGTGCGACTCGAGCGCTCGCGAGCGTCGATGGCGCTCGAAACGTGCGTTGCTTCGCCGCAAAGCCAGCGCACAGAGCGCGCGAGCGCCTTCAAGACAAGAACCGCGCAACTGTCGCTGCGAGCAGAGCTGGGCGGCAGAGCCCCGAAAATCGTCATGCTAGCGTGCTGCTTCGAGTGGGAGGCGTGCCGGTGCGGGGCGGAGCGCCGCCTCCGCCCGCAGCGTCGCTTTCGCTCGATGTCCCAGCAAAGGTGGCGTCTGGATTGTGCCAGCTGGGCTTTCGCGCGGCGGACGTCC
>JAICTU010000170.1 GCA_025936205.1 Polyangiaceae bacterium
CGAACGGCGAAAAGGGGGAATACTGGTCCTCGGGGCGCGCGCGCAGATGGATGACACTGGCGCCCACCTCCACGGCGAGCTCCGCAAAACAGCGCAGGAGACGTGACTTTCCAATGCCGGGAGCACCGACCAGGAACAGCATTTCCAGGCGCGTCTCCTGGCTGGTCCGGAATGCCTGCGCGAGCAGATCCAACTCCCGGTCCCTGCCGATCAGCACGGGGCCGGAGCCCGGGGGCGCTGGGAGCGCCAGCGCGAGAGGCTCGCTCGGGGCGCGCAGCTCGTGAAAATGCGTGGAAGAAACGGCACCCGAGGCGCGCGGCACGCACAGCTCGCCCCGGCTCTCGAAGCTGAAGAAGCGGCGCAAGATGCGCTGCGCCGCAGCGCTCACCAGCAGCTGGCCCGGCGCTGCTGCGGTACACAGTGCCGCCGCCACCGCCAGCGCCGGACCTGCGACAAGGCCGCCGGAAAGCAGGGCATCGCCGACGTCGAGGCCAGCGCGCAGGGGCGTGTTCTCACCCAGTGCGTCATGCCGCCAGACCGCGCGGAGCTCGAGCAGTAAGCGCGCGGCGCGCTCGCAGTTGTTGTCATGGGCTCGCGGGTAGCCCAGGCAGATCGTCAAGCGATGCCCGTCCGTGCTGAGCAGCTGGCCCTCGCAGCGCTCGACCATCCCAGTCGCCAGCTGCTGGAAGCGATTGACCTGCCGCAGATAGGGCTCGCACTCCTCGATCGCGCTCGGGACATCGAGGGCAAGCTCGACATTGAGCACGCTGAGCACGCGGCGCTCCAGCGGCGGTTCGCGCACGGCGCTGCTGGAAATGCGCGAACGGCGCTCGATCAGCTCCGAGAGCACTGCTTCAACTTCGCGCGCCGATTCGGGTCGATCCGCGACGTCCTTGGCATGCAGCCGCTGGACCAACTCGGAAAGTGCGGGGGGTACCTCGCGGCGCAACTCGCGCAACGGCAAAGGGCGCAGCTCGCGGATGCGCCGGATGGTTTCCTCCGCATGACCCTGCGAATGGAACGGAGACAGACCCGCAAAGAGCTCGTATAGCAGGGTGCCGAACGAAAACAGATCAGAGCGAGCGTCCGCCGGCCCGCCACGCGTCTGCTCCGGTGACATGCTGCGGAACGTTCCCCGGATCGTGATCCCGCTCGCTTCGTGGCGTTCACCGGCATCGATGCGGCGCGCCACGCCGAAATCCGCGATCTTCGAGACACCGTCGCGCCCGATCAGGACGTTTTCGCTCTTGAGGTCCAGATGCACGACGCCCGCGGCGTGCGCAAAAGCGAGCCCGCGACTGATCTGCAGCGCGCGCATCAGCTGGCAATCCAGATCCTGTGTTGCCCCGCTGCCCTCCGCGAGCGACGCGCCGTCCACGTACTCGCTGACGATGAAGTCCGCGCCCCCCACCGACAAGAAGTCGTACACGCGCACGATGTTGGGATGTTCGAGCCTGGCGTTGATGCGCGCCTCGTGCGCCAGCTGCACACGCGCTTCCGGGCTCGCAACTTCGGGCCGCAGACGCTTGATCGCGACCAACCGGTCGAGCTGCAGATCCTGACCCAGGTAGACCTCGCCCGCGCCGCCGGCGCCGCGAAATTCGAGCAAGCGATACCGCCCATTCAAATGCCTCGGAGCGGCTGACAGCCGGACGGGCTCGGAAGCACGCGCTGCGGAGCCGAAGCTCAACGTCTGCGTGTCACTCATTCGATCCCCACCGTTTCGCATGAGTGGGCCATGATACGGATGGCTGACCCCGCTGAGAACCCGCACATTTCAAAAATGCACGATGCCGCGACGTGCGGCGTGCCGAGATCGGACTCAGTTTCCCCACATCGCTCCCGCGCGCGATCGGACGGCGGCCCGCAGCGGTGCTTGCGCAGCGTCCGCGCTGCATGAAATGGCTGTGTAATTGTCGCTGGTGGCTCAACCGTGCACGATGGCCCTGCAGCGCGGTGCATCTGTGGAAGGGGCCCGATAGATGTGGTCGCGCCGCGCACACTTACAGCGACCGGAGGCTGCGACCGCTGCTGTTGGACCCGGGTCTGCCGGCGGCTTCGGTTGCGCTGGGGGGGCCTCCGGGCGCGGCCCTAAAAACCTACCGAGTGCTCCAGAGCAGCTTGCCCGCGCAGCGCGGTGGATCGCGATACACGGTGGTGGATGAGTCGGTGGGCAGCACCTGCTCCAGCGCCCTCCAGAGCGTGGAAGTGCCGGCGTAGAAGTCGTAGTGGCGCCCCTGCACGCCATACCCGATGTCGTCAGCGCGGAAGCAGCCGTCGTGCGTGAACCCGCCCAACCCGTGGGGACTCGCGGGGATCTTCACGCCGTCCCACTCCGGAATGTAGAGCACCGTTCCATGCGGCACAACGCTCTCTTCGATGGCGAGTGAACGCAGGGGGATCAGCGGATTGCCATCCGAGCCATAACCCCAGGTGTCGCTGCCGTCCGTGACCGGAAGAAAGCAGACCGACGAGCCCGTCTCCCGGCAGGGATAGCCGCAGACGCACTCGCCGGACAGGTTGAGCAGCGCGCCGCTCGAAAGCCTCCCGCTTCCCTCGACGCAGACGCGATCGGCGAACGCCTCGGGCACCCTGGCCACAGCCCGGCAGTCGCTCCCGGTCAGCTCGGTGTCGGCACGCCCCGGATAGTCATCCTCGAATTCCATCCAATAGAACGTATTCACGAAGCTCCCGATCACGACGCCTCGGTCGTCGCGCGGGCTGGTGTTCGGCAGAATGAACGCCGGCGCGGGACGCTCGTGCACGGAACCCTCTGCGCTGGCCTCCCCACTGCCGCACCCGTTCGCCAACACCAGGAAGGCCGTCAGCAGCGCAAGCCACCTGAGTCCCCTGCACGTGCAGCTCGACGCCTCGTCCTTCATCGCAGCCGCTCGTCATACACGATGGCGCGCGCCGGCGGGAGCCGCCAGCCAGGCTCGACACGGCCCGCCGGCAAGGGGGCATATCCTGCTGCGACCTGGCGACGTGTCGCGACGAGCTCTATTCCTTCTCGTCGTCGAGGCTGTTCGGCGGAGCCGGTGGGGGCGCGGGCAGCGCGGCCAGGCCCGCCGTGGTCGTGAACGTCAACGTCGTGCCAAAACTCGCCCGGTCGTAGTTTTCAGCACCCTTGTCCGCCGTACGCGAACCGGGCGTGTTGTCCTTGTGTCGGACCAGCAGGCCGTAGGTACCCTTCCACGGCAAGCTGAACTTGACCTTGCCGGCCGCATCGCTGTGGGCCTGCCGAGACCAGCCTGATGCAGCGGTCAGCGTCAGCTCCGCTGCGGCGAGAGGCGCGCCACGGAAGAAGACCTGAAACTCGCCGAGCGTGCCCGTTGGGACGATATCCAGTACCAACTTGGGAGTCTGTGCGGCCCAGCTCCCCACGATGCGCGCCGCCGGTGTCCAGGCCGTGCGGATCGGCTTGTCACCTTCCTTGCTTTCGAGCAGCGGGTACGCGGCATCGACGACGATCAGTGATTCACCCTTGGCAGGCCGCCCGGCAATCGCGTAGCCATCGCGCTGCTTGGTGATCGTCAGAGCCTTCTCAGCTGACGCCGTCAGCAGGGTCGCGCTCGGCCGGGCCAGCTGATCCAGATAGCCGGGCGACACCTCATGCAGGTTGTCACCGAATTCCCCAAAGTAGAGCTTTGCGCCGCTCGCGTCCCGTTCGATCCACACCTGGTGCGCTGCGGCGCTGATCGAAAGCGCCAGCGAGAGGATGACCGAGGTGAAGCCTGCACGGGGCAAACGGCATTGCATGTCTCACCCGGTACCAGCTCAACAGCTCGCAAATCAATCTAATTGCTACTGGCTATCATTTTCAACTACACCTGAGTGCCAAGGAGAGCCGATGCCGAAATACGATGAGAGTCAGGCCGAATGCCTGGTGTTCACCTTCAAAGAAGGTCTGCTGTCGAAGGTCGCTCACGACCTGAAGATCCGCGTCACGCGCTTCAGCGCCGATGTCACGTCCGACTCGGTGCGAGCGGAGTTCGATCTGCGTTCCCTGCGGGTGGTCGAGGCCATGAAAGAGGGCAACGAAAACCCGGGAGCGCTCTCCGACGCAGACAAAGCCAAGATCGCGGAGCAAATCAGCAACGAGGTGTTGCACGCCGGGCAACACCCAACGGCCGTGTTCAGGTCGCGCTCGATCACGACGCGTCCAGACGGCGGTTACAGCATCGCAGGCGAGCTATCGCTGCACGGAGTCACGCAGCCGATTCGAGCCGAGACTCGCTCCGAGGGCGGTCGCCAGGTGGCATCCATCGAGTTGCACCAGCCGACGTATGGCATCACGCCCTTCAAGGCGATGATGGGCACGCTCAAGGTGAAGGCGGACGTGATCGTCCGCTTCAGCGTACCCTCGAGCTGAAGCTCGGCAGCGAGCGGTCCTGTACCCGGGTGCTCTGCGCAAAAGCACCCGGGCGCCGCCTTCCGCGCTCAGGGGATCTCGAAGCGCTGCCGCACCACCGCCGTCTTGGCGCCGTTGAACGCGGGCACTTTGGCGCGCCGGAACAACATCTGGATGCAGGCGGCGGCCTCACTGTTTTCAAAGCCCGCCGTCACGATCGTCACGGACGCCACCTTGCCCGAGGGCTCGTACGTCACTTGCACGGTACCCGAGCCGCTCGGACCACCGATGGGGCGGCAGTTCTTGGCCTGCTCCGCCGCGGCGGAGAGTGCGGTTTGCGCCGCCTGGCGGTCGAACGTGCTACCCGCTTCGGAGGCCGCGCTGGCTGCCTCGCGCTCCGGCTCCACTCGAGCGGTCTCCTTCACTGCGCGGCGCTGCTGCCGGGCCTCCACGGCCGCCGCGCGTCGGGCCGCCCATTTGGCACGGCGTGCTGCGCGGTCTTCCTTGCCGGAGCGCGCGGAAGCGCCGGAAGTGGACCCCGGCTCCTTGGCATCGGCCGCATCGCTCGAGCCCTGATCGCCCGAAGCAGCCTTGGCTTCGTTCGCGCCTTCTTTGGCCGCTCCGTCCTTCGTGGCAGAAGCAGGATCGGATTCGGCCACCGCGGCCGCGGGCTTCTCCGCGGCGGCGGTCACCGCATCGCCCGAAGTAGCCGCGGGCTCGGTGGCGGCCCCAGGCGCGGCTGGCTCTCGACCCTTGGCCTCCGTAGCCGGGGAACTGGCTGCCGGCAAATTGGCTGCCGGCAAATTGCCTGCCGGCAAATTGGCTGCCGGGGAACTGGCTGCCGGGGAACTGGCTGCCGGCAAATTGCCTGCCGGCAAATTGGCTGCCGGCAAATTGCCTGCCGGATGCAAGGCTAGCGTGCTGGTGGATGCGATCGCCGGGCTGGGCTCGGCATGCAGGGCCGGGCTCGCGGGGGTCCCCGATTCGAAGACGCCCGCGCGGATCAAGCCATACGAAGTGCCGACCAGGGCCAGCGCGGCTGCCGCTCCCTGGGCAATGAGCCCCCGCCAGGGGCTCGAGCGCTTGCTCGCCGCGGGGCCGAGATCGAGCGCGACAGAAGTCGCCGTGTCCACGCGCCGAGCGGGAGGAGCACCCTCAGCATCGAGTGCCGGTGCCCCAAACTCCGACCTCGCATCCGGGGACATCGCATCCCGAGACATCGCATCCCGAGACATCGCATCCCGAGACATCGCATCCCGAGACATCGCATCCCGAGCTGAAGAGCTCGAGCGCTCCGGGCGGGTGCGAGGTTCGATCCGAGGCGGCGGTGGAGAGACGCCGAGCGAACGAGCGCCGCTCGCTGGAACCGAGGCTGCGCTGGGCGAAGAGCCGAGAGCCCGTGCACTCGCGGCCGATCCGCGTGCGAGCGGGGCGATCGGTGCTGGGCTGGCCGCAGGCCGACTGGCGGTTGGACGACTGGCCGTCGGCGGGAGGCGCGGTGGCGGCGGCGATGGGATGGCAGGCACCGTCCGCTTCGCCGGGGGGGCAGCCGGCGGTGGAACGAGCGGCCGTGCAACACCGGAACTGGGTTCAACCGCGAGAAGGGCCACAGCCGGGGCCCCCTCCGCAGCAGCGGCCAGGTCCACTTCGGCGAGCGGCGTCCAGGCGCCCATTCCATTGCGCCAGACGCGCGCCGCCGGGGGCAACGTACCCGCGTCACGCTCCGCTGCGAGTTGCGCCGTGGACAGGCGACGGCGATCGTGGGCGCTCGTCTGCACCATCCACTCGCCGTCGTCGAGCGGCGCGTCCATCTGCAACGTGACGACATCATCGTCCTCGTCGCCATCGTCGGTGTACGGCCCCACCGCGATCTCATCCGAGCTCACCTCGAGCGAGTCGGAGCTCGGCGCACGCACTTCGCGCTCCTGCTCCGGCGAAGCCGAGGCTGACTCTTCTGCGGGGGACGCCTGATCTTGGGCTAGAGATTCTTTCACGGTGCTACCTGCGGCAAACCCGGCTCAAACTTGCCAGGATCCGAACTGACTACAAGCGAAAAACTGCGCGCTACTTCTGATCGGCTGAGCTGTAAATGTGGCCATGCCAGCGCGGCGTTGACCCGATCTCGCGCGCTGGCGCTCGGGGCGCGCTCACACTCACGAGCCGTGTGCCGGAGACGGAGAAATTTCCTACTCGAGCTCGAGGTGCAGGAAGTGCCGGCAGAGATCTCAATCGCAGCAAACATTTCGACTCGTATCGATCGCTGAAAACAATTTCACACGATCTTCCCGCGCCGCGTTTGGCATCTTGCTCGCCCGCAACGGTTGCTGCCGAGCGCCGCCGCGCTCTCGACGTTGGTTTCGAACCATGGGGTTTTCGAACCATGGAAACACTTCCGCCGCCCGGGCTGTTCTCCAGCACACCGAGCGGCGGAAGGGGACCTGTCGTATGCGCTAGGGAATGCTAGCGCAGATGATAGCCGTTGTCGATATCATACCTGCATCGAGCAGCAAATTGCTCACACGGTCCCGCGCCGCGCTTCCAGCTGCGCCCGGATCTGGTGCATGCGCTCGCGGGTCAGGGGGAAGAACTGCACCAGCACCAGCGCCGCGACCAGCGCTGCGACCGGGATACCGGTGAACAGGGCGCGCATGGTGAAGATCGCCTCCGCAGTCTGATTGCCGCCCAGCTTCGCATCGAAACCCGAGAGACGATCGAGCAGCGGCCCCAGAATCAGCATGCTGACGGACATTCCGAACTTCAGCACCCAGGAGAATACCGAGGAGTAGGCACCTTCGCGGCGCTGCTGGCTCTCCAGCTCATCGTAGTCCACCACGTCGATGCACATCGAAGGCAGCACCACCCAGAGCCCCGTCGCCGAGAAGCCGTTGAGCCCCGCCTGCGCCACGCTCCCCCAGGGATGCGCGGGATTGTACAACCACCAGCTGGAGCCGAACGCGATGACGCCGCACAGCAGGGTGCAGGTGAGCGCGATCGGCTTGCCAAAGCGCTTGGCGAGCCCCGCGGCCACCGGCACGCCGGCTACGCCGCAACCGGCATAGGCAACGCCGCCCCAAAAACCAAAGCTGGACTGCACCGCCAGGTCACCGTGAAACACGTAGTAGGTGCTGACATACCAGCCGAGTGTGTTGATCATGCCCGTGGGGATGGCATAGACGAGCGCCGTGCCGAGCAGCACCAGATAGGGCTTGCAGGTGAAGGTGGAGCGGATCATGTCCTTCACTCGGACCTTGGACTGCGTGCGCGCCTTTTCGTAGTAGCGCTCGCGTACGAACACGAAGTTCGCGATGCCGGAGACGATCATGACCGCGCCGGCGATCGCGGTGGCGTAGACGGCTCCGCGCAGCGTGTCGATCTTGCCGGTGACGGGATCCTTGAACAGATCCTGGTTGGCAAACCACCAACCAGCGGCGATCAGCATCCCCGCGACCTTCTGCACCACGGCTTTCCAGGACAGAACGGCCGTGCGCTCGTTGTAGTCGGGAGTGAGCTCCGCTCCGAGGCTCTGGTACGGCATGTTGTATGCGCTGATCAGCGGCGCGTACAGACTCGCCGAGATGATCATGAACCAGAAGATGCCGTTCGGGCTCCAGCTCGGCGATGCCATGAACAGGCAGGGCAGTGCGAGGCCCGCCAGGACCGAGCCAAACAGGATGTAGGGGCGCCGCCGGCCCCAGCGCGAGCGCGTGTTGTCCGAGACCCAGCCGAAGAGCGGGTCCGTGAAGGCATCGATGAAACGGCTGAAGCCGAGCGCCAGGCTCACCTGGCTGGGCGAGAGCCCCAAGAGCACGTTGTAAACGCGGTTGGAGAAGTCGTTGTAAAGCCAGTGTCCAAAGATGTCCGTGGTGCCGCCGAGCGCATAGGCCGCCTTGGCCTCCAGCGGGACACGATCGGAAGGCGCCTTCCCCGCCTCTCCTGCCTCGCTCGCTGGCGCGTCTCGCACGTCAGACGTCAGCGACGTCATGCGCTCACCTCACGTGCGGCGGACAGCACGGAACACCCGCAGGGCGCGCGGGCAGGACATCGATCGGAAACGACAGCCATGGGACCTCTGGATTGATCTCGGCGGGTCCGCCCGGCGGCGCGGCATGCGCCGGAGCAGACCCCTCGCACCTTGCGACTCATACCAAAGTGCTTGGCTACGAACCAGGCATCGCGCGAACGGCGCTGCACGTCGGATTGGCGCCGCGCAGCATTCTTCCGCAGAAAAATCCTGCACGAGGACGGTCTGTGCCGCTTCGGCGTGCCGAGTGGGACCATGTGCGCCGGTCACGCGCCGGATTGCCCCAGACCCGCAGCGCGTGCCGAACAGGTTGCGTGGTGGAAGCACTGCCCTGTCATTTTCCACTTTCGTGGTTGAGTGCTGCGACGCCTAAGGCGCCCGGCTCGCGGCGCCGAGGTAGCGCAGGATGTCGCGCTGCTCCTCCGGGGTCAGCCGGACTTGATGCTGAGTTTGCATGCGCTGCACCTCGAGCGGCCACGCCTCGGGAGAGTGCTCGTTCGGCGCACGCAGCGCATGGCAGCTTCCGCAGCGCTGGATGTACGTGGTGCGCCCGCGCTGCAGGTCTTCGAGCGACAGGTCCGGTTCGGTCGCGCGCGCCGCGGCCAGCTGCCCCGGAGTGGCTTCGGGGAGCGCTGACACACAGGCAACTGAGGCGAGCGCACTCGAAGCCATCACCCCAAGGGCGAACAGCATCCGGCGCCGAAGGCACAACTGAACCAGCATGAAACTCCTAATATTCCAAAATCATTCGAAGAACCAGAGACGCCCCGGCGCGGTGGCGCGCTCGCCTGGCCCGCGGGTAGAATATTGCGAATCATTGTCATTTCCACTAAGGAGAAAGCGGCTTACATGCTCGCCACGGTGTTGATGGGTCGCGTACGATTTGCAGGTGCCGGCGCGGTAGCGCTGTTGAGCTGGGCTTCGATCGGCTGCTCGAGCTCGGAGGAACCCGAGGACGGGAACGCCACGAGCACGGTGCAGGTTCGAACCAGCACAGTGGACGTGTTCGACGGCCCCATCGCCGGGATTTCGGCGCAGCTGGAGGCGGGCTTCAACGACGGCGATCTGCTGTTCGGCACGCCGCTGCGCGCTGCCGACGGCCTGGGCCCGTTGTACACGCGGAGCTCGTGCGACGCCTGCCACGCGGCAGGCGTGCGCGGACCGGGTCTGGTTTCCAAGATGTCCGTGGTCGAGGCGGACGGCGTGACGCCCGCTGCCGATCAGTCGATGCTCGCGTTCGGTCACACCGTGCACCCGCTGGGGGTGGCCGGGCTGAATGGCTCGGGGCTCAAGCCGACGCCCATCCTGCCGCCCGAGGGCCAGCCCAACGTGAAGGTCACGACGCGTCTGGGGCCCCCGGTGATCGGGCGCGGCTACATCGAGGCCATCGCGGACAGTGAGATCGAGCGGGTGGAGGCCGAGCAGGCTGCGCGCGCCGACGGTATTCACGGCCGCGTGAACCGCGTCGCGTACGCGTCGGAGCCGAACGAGGACACCAGCTTTCACACCTATCAGAAGGGCGAGACGGTGATCGGGCGCTTCGGGTTGAAGGCGCGCGTGGCCACGCTGGATGACTTCACCGCGGACGCCTTCCAGGGCGATATGGGCATCACCAGCCCGCTGCGTCCCGTCGAGTTCGCCAACCCCGATGGGCTCACCGACGACGACAAGCCTGGCGTGGACGTCGACTATCGCAGCGTGAACCTGCGCGCGACGTACATTCGGCTGCTGGCGATCCCCGCTCGCAACACGAGCGCGCAGGGAGCTCAGCTGTTCGAGTCCACGCAGTGCTCGGCCTGTCATATCCCTGCCCTGCGCACACGCAGCGACTACCCGATCCCCGAGCTCGCAGGGGTAGACGCGGAAGTGTACACGGATCTGTTGCTGCATCGCATGGGCAACGATCTCGCCGACGGCCTGCCCTCCAACGCCAGCGTCGACGGCGAGGCTGACTCCTTCGAGTGGCGCACCGCGCCGTTGATCGGCCTGCGTTTCAACCGCACCTTCATGCACGACGGCCGCGCCAAGACGATCGAGGAAGCCGTGCTGGCACATCGCGCGGAAGGCTCGGAAGCCAACGGCGTGGTGGACCGGTTCGAGGCGCTCGCCGGCGCCGACCGCGCAGCTCTGTTGGAGTTCGTCGAGGCACTCTGAGCGCCCTGCCAGTACTCCTCGAGCACACTTTCATTCCAGGCCCTCTCATTCGAGGCCCTCTCATTCGAGGCCCTGCGGGCGATCGGCGCGCCCCCTTAGCGGCCAGGTTCTGAATCTCCCGGGACCGAATGCCCGGATTGCTTGAAAGACATGACGATGAAATCGACTACTTTTGCTTTGATTGCGCTCACGCTCGCTGTTCCTGCTTGCTCCAGCGATGATAAGGAGGGCAGCGCTGCAGATGCCGAGTACCAGCAAAAAGTGGTGACGGGCATGCACAGCGCGCTGCTCGCAGATGTGAACGCGCTGCACGACGCGGCCGTGGACATCCAGGCGGCGGCGCCCACGCCGGCAGGTCGCGGCTGGGACGCTACCCAGGACGCAGCGGCGATCAGCCGGATGACGGACGCCTGGTTGCGGGCGCGCGCCGCGTACGAGCGGACCGAGGGAGCCCTCGCCCCGCTCTTCCCGGATACTGACGCGGCCATCGACGCTCGCTACGAAGACTTCCTCGAGGGCGTGACCGGCGGTGACCAGGACCTGTTCGACGGGACCGGCGTGACCGGCATGCACGCGATCGAGCGCATCATCTTCGCGCAAAAGATTCCGGCGTCGGTGATCGAGGTGGAGAAGTCTCTGCCCGGCTACAAGGCTGCCGCCTGGCCCTCGAGCGAGGCCGAGGCGCGCGCCTTCAAGAACGAGCTCTGCGCGCAGCTGGTGACGGACACCCAGGATCTCGCCGATCAGTGGCAGCCGCAGGTGATCGATCTCGACGGCGCGTTCAATGGTTTGATCTCGCTGATGAATGAGCAGCGCGAGAAGGTGAACAAGGCGGCCAGCGAGGAAGAAGAATCGCGCTATGCCCAGCGCACCCTGGCAGACCTGCGCGACAACCTGGCGGGCACCACCCGTATCTATGCGCTGTTCAAGGACTGGTTGCTGACCAAGTCGGACGGTGCGAAGATCGACTCCGACGTGGAAGCTTCCTTCAGCGCCCTGGATACGACCTACAAGAGCTTCTCGGGAGACGCCATCCCAGCTCCCTCCGCGACCTGGAGCTCGGAAAAGCCCTCCGCCGCCGACCTGCAGACGCCCTTCGGCAAGCTGTACACGGCCGTTCAGGATGCCGTGGATCCCAACGTCAGCGGCTCCGCGGTGGACGGTATGAACCGCGCCGCTCGCGAGCTGGGCTTTCACGAGTTTGCCGAAGAAGAATGAACCGCGCGATCGCCCTAGCTTTCATTGTCGCAACGAGTTCGGCGGCCCTGAGCTGCGGCGGCGATGCTGGTGATGACAACGCCACCACCTGCGCCGTGAGCGTGCCGGCGGTGGCGGACGGTCCCGCGCCGACGCCGTTTCTGGCCTTCGCACAGCACTTTCACGGCTATCACTCCTGGCCGAAGTTCGACACCAGCGAGGATGCCGACCTGGTCGGCATCCACGACGGCAGCACGGTCACCGAGTACATCAAGCAGCCCCCGGCGAGCGGCAGCAGCGAGTTTCCGGTCGGAACCCTGATCGTGAAGGAGGCGACGGGCGGGACCATTCCGCACGAGATCTTTGGCATGGCCAAGCGCGGCGGAAGCTTCAACAGCGCTGCTCCGGGCTGGGAATGGTTCGAGCTGGAGAATCTGGAGTGCCCGGATGATCGGGTGAAGCTGATCTGGCGAGGGGTCGGACCGCCGCTCGGTGAAAACTATGGCGGCGATCCCAACGCGGGATGCAACACGTGCCACACCGACTGCGGCAACGACGGCGTGTGCGCGAAGGCGCTCTCGCTGAGCAACTTCTGAGGCCAAATTCCCGTCGCCTTCGCTGCAGCTCTGGCTGTAGTGTGCGCCCCGCCATGTCCCGTCGTTCTGCTTTTCGTTTGCCGCGTGCTGCCCTGCCCTCTGTGACGCTGGCTGCTGCTGTCGTCGCCTGGGCGGCGGCCGCCAGCGCCAATCCGCGCCCCTTGCCCTTCAGCTATCAGCACGAGCAGATCGCGAAGGGTGCGGCAGAGCTCGAGCAATATGTCGATTTCACACCGGTGCGCGCGCGGGACGCCAGCAGCCCGGACCCCCGCTGGTACGGGCTGACGCAGTTCGCCACCGAGTTCGAATATGGCCTGACGGATCGACTCGAGCTCGGGCTGTACGTCACTTACGCGCCGGCCGCGTCGAGCGGCTTCGCGGAAATCCCTTCCCCGCCGGACGGCAACGGCATGAAGCAACGCTTGCGCTTCAAGCTGGCCGAAACTGGTGAATGGCCGATCGATGTCTCGCTGTACGGCGAGGCCGTGGAGAACGAGCGCGAGGTCGAGCTGGAGGCCAAGGTCATCCTGCAGCGCCGCTTCGGAATGGCCCGACTCATCGCCAACGCGAGCGCGGAGCAGGAGTTCTATTATGACGGCAAGCACGACCTCGTGCTCAATCCGTCCGCTGGGCTCACGTTCGAGCTGAGCCCGACGATCCAGCCTGGTATCGAATGGTGGATGCGCGCCGAGTATCCGCTGGAAAACCCACCCGATCCGCGTCCGTTCGAGCTCGGTCCTCATCACTACGTGGGACCTGCCGTGCTACTGCAGTTTGGAGCGTTGTGGTGGACGACGGGCGTCTACTTCCGGCTCAGCGACACCTCGCATACGATGGCGATCGGCGAGAGCTTCGGCGGGATCTGGGCGCGCTCGGTGCTAGGTATCGAGCTCTGAGGAGCCAGTAGGAGAACCCGAAGTCCGCGCCGGGTTTCTCTCCAAATGTAGCGGAAATACCGAGTGCAGAGTGCCGCATCTGCCGGCACGAACCTGGGCACGAGGCACTAGCGCTGCGCGGGCGACGCAGCGGGGCACCCCACCCGCTGCTGCGACACCACGACCTCGTCGATCCAGAGATTCTGGTCGTTCTCCGGTTCTTGGTAGCGCTCCCAGCCCAGGTACAGGCTCTGAAACGCCGGCGGTGCCAGCCACCGGCCCTGCAGGTCATCGCCGAGGCAGCCCGATTCGGGACCGCTGCCGTGGTCCACGACGCGCAGATCGCTCAGCTCGTTGCCGTCGAGCCAGAACTCCATCTCATTGTTGGCAACCGCGAAGTGCCACTCGACGCAGGCCCAACGCTGCACCGGCAACTGAGCCGCCGAATGCTGCCAGCAGTCGGTGTGCTTGGGCGGAGTGGTCTCGAAGTTCGCCATCAGGCCCAAACCCTGCTGATGCTGGCCGCCGTAGCGGTAGAGCGAGTTGAAGCTGTCATCGCGCGAGCGCCCCTCGCCTTGCACGAACGTCCAATGCACGTCGGGCTTTCCGGAGGGCGTGATGGGGGCGGCATCGAGCCACATCATCGCGCGCCCGTACATTTCGGAGGCGGCAGCGGGAAACACCGGCTTCTGATGGATGGCGAAGTATCCACGGCGATACGCCGCGCCCTTCGGCGCGAGCACGTGCACCGCTCGAGCCCCGCTGAAGGCATGCTGCTCGTCGACGCGCACGCTGGCGCCGCTGCTGCCGGTCTCGTCACGCCAGGGCGCACCCGGCGCCTGGCCGACGCCGTCGTCCTCGAAGCCGTCGCAGAACAACGCCGGCGCTGGACAATCCCCTGGCACTGGCGCAGCGGACGAGCTGGTGTTGCCGGGAGGATGGGGTGAACCCGCAGGGGCGGCACTGTGCGAACAGGCCAGCGCCAGAGGTAGCAGCGCGAGCCAGAACTTCCGAGTCTGCATGGACGCTCTCGCGATCGCGCCGCTTCAGGGCGCCGGGCAGCCGAGACGTTCGGTCGACACGGCGACCGCGTCCAGCCAGATCCGGATGTCGCCGGACCATGCCTGGTAGTGCTCCCAACCGAGCAACAGGGTGTCGAACGCGGGCGGCGCCAGCCACTGCCCGTTCAGATCGTTACCTCCGCAGCCCTCGCCACGGTCGATGACGTGGATGTCCTGGACCTCTGTGCCATCGAGCCAGAACTGCATCTCGTTGGTCGCGACGGCAAAGCGCCACTCCGCACAGGCCCACTTGCCCGTGGGCACCACCGTCTCGGAGTGATCCCAGCAGTCCGTCTTGACGTTATTGCTGGTCTCGTAGTTGGCCATCAAGCGACCGGTACCGTGCTGTCCACCGTAGCGGTAGTCGGCGTTGTGCGTCCCATCCGCCGCGGGACCTTGCGCCTGGATCATCGTCCAGTGCACCTCGGTCGGTGCTGCTTCCAGCCAGATCATGGCGCGCCCGTACATCTCGCTCGCCGCCGCAGGAAAAATCGGCGAGCTGCTGCCTAGGCCGATGAAGGCGCGCCGATAGTTGGGGCCGTTTGGAGCGCTGGCCAGCACGGCCTTGCTGCCGCTGAAGGCGTGCGTCGAGTCCACCGCGACGCTGCCGGCGTTGGTGCTGGCGCTCCAGGGCGCGGCCGGTGGCTGCCCCACGGCATCTTCCTCGAAGTCGTCACAGAAGAGCGCGCCCGCGGGGCACGTGACCGCGCTGCTTCCCGCGCCGCCCAGCCCGCCCGACCCCGCTGCGCTGCTGCCAGCGCTGCCGCCGCTCGCCGCGCCGGCGCTGCCCGCAGAACCGGCCGCAGCAGAGTTGCCCGCGCTGCCGGGCACTCCAGCAGAGCCGCCGGCTCCGCCCAGCGCCGCTGCGCCATCACCGCTATCGCCCGTGCAGGCGTTGAGTCCCGCCGCGCACATGCTGCAGATGCACATCCTCTGGATCAACAACAACGCCCGCAATCGTTCCAATCCTTTAATCACAGTTATCGCCGTCTGCTCGCTCGCAGTCATCGGAGGAAGAGCACTGCACCCGCGTGAGACCCCCATCGTCGCAGGTGAGTAAGATGTCGTCCTGGCAGCGATCGCCATCGACGAAGCCCGTGCCCACGCCGTTGCAGAACTCCAGCGTGTCGCCCGAGCAGCGCGGGGTTCCCGGGTTGCAACCGCAGTTGCCTGCGCCAGTACAGGTCAAGCCATCGCCGCAAGCTTGTGTCGCTCCCAGAGTTCCGCCCGAACACTGGCGGAAGCCATTGCCGCTGCAGACGCGTTGGGTCCCCGCGCATTCGTTGCACAGCCCGCGCGCGGTGTTGCAGCCATTGGCCCCGCATCCGCTCTGAGTGAGCTGCCCGAACGTGGAGCAACTGAACTGGGTGGCTCCCGAGCAGTCGCTGGCGCGATTGAGGGGAGTAAAGCTGCGACCGTCGTTACAGCGGGCGATGATGCCGCCATTGCAGCGGTACGAGCCGACGGTGCAAGTGATGCACTGCCCGGTCGGGCTGTTGCAACCGAGCGGGCAAGGTGTCTGAGGGCCGAAGAAGTTGCCCGTGATCGAGCAGACGCGGCTCGCGTCGAGCAAGGGCGTGCACTCTTGCCTGCCCGGAAAGCAGAAGTCGCAACGCCCGCGCACGGCGCTGCACAGCTCGGGGCGCAAGCAGGCCGCGCCCACGGGCTGGAAGCCCGTGCGACCTGGGTTGCACGTCTGCAGCTGAGCGCTGCCGAAGCAGTCGAATTGATTGACCGCGCATTTCGCTGCGTCGCACCGCACGTCGGACGGATCCGAGTCGTTACAGAGCTGAGGCGTGGCGCAGGGCTCGCCTTCCGGCCGGAAGCCGGTGCGATCGTCGAGACAGACCTCGATCTGGGCGCCATTGCAGCGCCGATCGCCCGCCTCACACGCGACGTCGTTGCACTTCGCGTTCACCGGATCGCAGAACTGCGGCCCGGCGCAGGTTTCCTGCGTGTCGTATCCAGTGCGATCGATACGACAGCCCTTCAGCACTCCATCGGGCGTGCAGATGTGCGAGCCGATATCGCACGCCGGCGTCGCGCACGCCGGCGGCACCGCCGAGCGCCCCAGCTCGCACAGCGCGGCGGTCGCGCACTGACTGACGGGCTCCCAGTCCGTCCGGCCCGCGTTGCAGCGCTCGAGCCCGGTGCCGGTGCAGCGACTTTCGTTCTCCTGGCAGGGCGGGATCTGGCACGCGCAGCTGGCCCCGGACCCTCCGCAGGCGCTCAGACCGGCGAGGCACAGATCCGGCGTGGCGCAAGTGGACAGCGTCTCCCAGTCCGTCGCGTCGCTGTTGCAGCGCTGCATCTGGCCCTGGTTGCAGCGCATCTCGCCGGCCTGGCAGGGCGCCGCCAGACAGCACGGGCCGGGGCCGTTGCAGCTGCTCGTGCTGGTGGAGCAGTGAGCGGCGGACATGCATGCCGACAACGTGGTCCAGGCGTCTCCGGCGGCGTTGCAGAGGCGCGGCGTCG
>JAICTU010000394.1 GCA_025936205.1 Polyangiaceae bacterium
GATGATGACGCTCTGGCGTCAATTCTGGGGAGTCCTCTCGTGCTCCGCGACGCGTCTGACGCGCGTGGTCGGCTCATCCCGCTGGACGAGCCCAGCGCTGTGATTTCGGCGCTGCTCCAGAGCTTTGAGGGCCTCGCCACGGCGCTCGATGCTATCGCGGCGGACGACATAGCGCAAGATGCCGCAGCCCAGGACGACGCAGGCGATGACGAGGATGACCGCGACGAAGCGGCGAGCGCCGTTTCGTGATCTCCATCGAGCTCACCGAATGGTCTGAGCTGACGCCTGCCGCGGACGCGCGGCTTCGCGGGTATCGAATGTCAGACCCCGACGCGCGAGCTCGAGCAGAGGGTCTCTCGAAGCACGGGGTTCTGGACATCGTCGCACTCGAGGCAGGCCTCTCCGTGCGCTCGTTCTCTTTCGTCGGGCGGATCGAACTTGGCGACTTGACGGTGACGGTCCGCCCGAAGCTGGCTCCTTCCGAGCTCTTGATTCTCTTACGCTACGCCTATTCCCTGCAGGACCTCCGGTTGTTCGACCAAACGAGCTTCGGGGTAGGCGTCGAGGGCTTGCAGGATGTCTTGATCGCGCAGCTCGAAGCGGAGGCCCGCGAGCTTTTCCATCGTGGGCCGCTCCGGCGATATGTGCGGCGCAGCGAACGCCTTGCTAGCCCGCGTGGCAGGATCGACGTCACTCAACTGGCGAGAGGCAACCGGGCAGACGCAGCGACGCTGCCTTGCCTGCACTATCCGCGGTCGAGTGACTTCTTGCTCAACCAGGTGGTGCGTGCTGGTCTCGAGCTAGCGCGGCGCATGACGCGTGATGCGGCGCTGAAGCGTGCTCTCTCGAGCACGAGTGCGCTGTATGCCGAGGTCGCGTCCTCGTCGCGACTCGATGACCAAACGTTCGACGCCGCCGATCGCAGCCTGGATCGCCTCACTTCCGCATATGGGCCTGCAGTCAGGATCGTGCGCATCCTCTACGATGCGAGTCATCTGAGCTTGGAGCAGGGCTCATTCCGAGTCGATGGCTTCATGTTCGACATGAACCGGTTTTTCCAAACCTTGATCGGGAAGTTTCTCGCGGACTCACTTCCGGACTGGCGAGTGGAATCAGAAGAACGCATTCGCCACATGCTCTCCTACGCCGCGGCGCATAACCCTCGTCGTCGAAGGGCTCCGACGCCGCGCCCAGATTTCGTGGTGAGGATCAAGCCTCAACAGGCTTACCTACTCGATGCCAAGTATCGAGATCTCTGGCGTACGGAACTGCCACGAGAGATGCTCTATCAACTCGCGATCTACGCCATGAGCCGGCCTGCAGGGTCGACAGCGGCGATCTTGTATCCCACAGAGGACGATGCGGCGACAGAGGCCATTATCAACATTGCTGATCCGATGTCGGCAATGGTACGCGCCCGCGTGGGCCTGCGGCCAGTGATCATCCCCCGGCTGCTGAAGTTCCTCCGCGAGCCGCGACTCATGTCGCGTGAACGGCGCGCCTGCGCGGAAGCACTCGTGCTCGGCAGCCAGATCTAGCCCAGTAGCGCCGGCCTGTTGCAGCGTTCACGCGCAGTGCCGCGAGTCGCGAGCGCGTCGCAGACGTTTGAGCCGTCGCGCGCCGTGTGCCGCACAGGGGCTCGCCAGTGTCCGCCGAAGGCGCGCTGCAGCTCCGCATTGGCGCACGTGCGCGAGGGGCTACCGCCTAATGGTCAGCCGGATGCGTCAGTGTCTCGCTACTCCTATGACCCACAGCCGAGCCGAGCACTCTCGTCGTCCGCGATCTCGGCTCGACCAACCACACGCGCGTCGATCGCTCGAAGGCGCAGACGGCAAGAGAGCTTTCAGCGCGAGCCTCTGAATGCCTGCGCGCTGCCAGCGGGCTCGTCAATGCCACCCTGTCGATTTCCGACGCACTGGGCCTACCGAGAGCGGCCGCCAGTGCGTACCGTTGGGAAGGATGCCACCGCTCCGCTGTGACAACAGCGACTGACCGCGGGTTCGGGTCTGCCTGCCGCCGACGCTCAGCGCGGCCGAGTGAACGGGTCCTCGCGTCCTCGCAGCCCGCTCGGCCAGCGCGGGCCTCTCGAACGGCGGCAAATTGTGCCGGGCGCGGGCTGTCGCGCAGGCGCAACGCCGCTTGGTGTGTTGGTGGCGCACGATTGTAGCCATATTGGCCTGCCAAGCACTCGTGTGGAGGCCCCTGCCTGGTCGAGCGCTGGGCATATTCTGATGTTGCTCGGTGGCTCGCAGCTCCGAGCTCTCATCCCTACCCTCCGAGGCGTGGCTCCTGACGCGCTGGCGCTCGAAGTCGACGAGGTGCGTCATGTTGTCGCCTCGTTCGTGCGACAAACGCCCACCATGCGTTTATTTAGCGCCACAAGTGGGCGCGAGCCCACTCAGCGCGCCCTCTCAGCGCCTTCGCACGTCCCATTCACTGTTCGTGCAGGACATGCGGTGGCACCTTGGACTACACCGGTTTAGACAGGAATCAGCGCGGTCGTACAGGATCGGTGGGCGGCACCGGCAGCGGCGTCGCTCGCGCCGCTAGTGAGACCGGCTCGCGTGCCCGTACGGTAGCGAGGGTCGCATGCTAGGCTAACGATCCCCCCGCCCCGCGACCCCAACGTTGGAAGGCAGCATCCCCCAAGAGGAGCTCATGCAAGATCAGAAGAAGGACATCACCAAAGAGGGCACGCGCACCTCTACTCTGAGCAAGGGACGAGAACGTTTCCTGGCGCACGTGATCGAGCACGGGTTCGAGGTGGGGCGCCGTTCCCCGGAGGACTTTGTGCGGCATTTTCCGCCGACGCTCATCATGGAGGGGCTGCGGGATCAGCCCAAGCTGCGCGCCAATATTCTGGTGGCGGCCACGGGCGTGAAGGAGAAGGTCGCGATCAAGAAGTCCTGGGAGTCGTGCGCGGACGACCTCCAGATCGCGCTCGACGAGGGCGAGACCGACGCCACCATGGTGATGAAGGTCTTCGTGATGGACGATCGGGTGCGCTACCTCGACGCCAAGCTGCTCTGGTCGTACGTGACCGAGGGCGAGTTCTGGAAGATCTCGCCGAGCCGGCAGAAGGAATATGCCGCGGCCAAGAGCCACATGGCGTTCATGCTGGCGCGCGCTCTCGAAGACAAGCTGGTGACCCACGCGGATATCGTCGAGGGCATCACGGTGGAGGAGCTGGCCTCGCGTCTGCCCAAGAGCGAGCTCGGCAAGATCATCAAGGGTGCTCTCGATTGCGGTAAGCGCAACGCTCCCTTCACCGAGACGGATCTGTTGGGCTCGATGCCGCCCGACGTGCTGGTGAACTACATGCCGCTGTTCCAGGTCTGGGACTCGATCATCGAGACCAAGATCGCGTTCGAGCACGGCTACGCCGTCAAGAAGAAGGGCGACAAGGTCGAGGCCGGTGATCACCCGAGCGCCACCAACAATACTCTCAGCTCCGGCAGCGGCGCTGGTGTCGCGGCGGCGGGTGCTGCCGGTGCCGGTACCGGCAGCGCGGGTCTGGCGGCGAGCGGCGGCGCCAGCGTGAGCAACGATGACGACTCTCCGGCGACCTCCAACGACGACGACTTCGGGGCCTTTGCCCCGCCGACCTCGCGGACCCAGACCGAGAAGGTCTCCGCCAAGGACATGAAGGACGCGAAGGACTTCAAGGACAGCAAGGACAGCAAGGACAAGACCGCCGCCAAGGGCTCGCGTCCCAAGACGCCGCCTCCGCCCGTTCCGCCCGCCGGAGTGGCCAAGCCGGTGGAAGATCCGTCGACCTGGTCGCAGGAGTTCGACGAGGATACCGAGTTCGTCGATGCGGCGGATCTGCTGGACGAGGAACCCACCATCAACAGCAAGGGTGGGCTCGGCGGCAAAGAGTCGGTGGTCTGAGCGGAGGCGTGAGCAGCGGGGACGGCCGCAGCAGCTCCCGCTGCGGCCGTGCGATGGGGTTGAGCGGCTGCTAGAACCTCGCGGGGGTGATGAAGAGGTCGCGCGGGTCGCGCAGAGCCGAGCCCCCTGTCCACGATTGTCGCAGAGCGGCCCAACGACCAACGGACCCGGCCGTGGCATTGGTCGCCGGGCTGGCTCGCACAGCGCTTTGGCTCGCGAGTGAAGGAGCTGCGCCTGTTCGGGTCGCGAGCTCGCGGCGAGGCCCACGAGGAGTCCGATCTGGACTTGCTGGTGGTGGTCGACTCGCTCTCGGGCGCAGAGCGCCGAGAAATAGCGCAGCAATCGGGGGACGCCCATGACCGATTGGGGGGTCCTTCTGAGCCCCTTTCCCATGAGCACCGATCACTTCACCGAGTTGCGCGCGCGCGAGCGGCTCATCCTGAGCGAGATCGAGCGCGACGGCATCCCACTGTGACGGACGAGAACCGCCCCAGGAATCTGCTGCAAGAGCTGGCACGCGCGAGCGAGGCTTTCCGTGCAGCCGAAGCGCTGTTGACACTGGGCCTGCATTCGGACTCGGTCTCGCGCGCATACTATGCCGCCTTCCATGTGGTGCGTGCGTTGCTGCTCTCGAGAGGCGTCGAGCCCAAGACGAACGCAGGCGCCATTCACTTGTTGAACGTGGAGTTCATTCGCCCCGGCACGCTGCATTCGCACTGCAATCGGCTCATCGCCGGATTGCAGCGCAGCCGCGAGTTCGCGGACCACGACGCCGCCACGCTCTTCTCCAGCGAGGATGCCTCGAACGAGCTGCAATCGGCACGCTCCTTCGAGGCTGCTGCGCTCGAGCTGCTACGCAAAGAGGGTTTGCTCGAACCGTAGTCGCTCTTGCTCAGCGATGCGCCTCAGCGAGCCCGCGGACGCACGAGGCCGAAGGGCGCGGTGACGCTGGACTCGCGCGGACCGATGCGGCGATAGCCGCTGGCGGGCGCCGCTTCTTCTTCGCTGGCGTGCGGCGGGGGGCGCCGGACGGGACCGCGCAGCCGCGCGAACTCCTTGGCGAGCCGCAGCGCTTGTTGCGCGCGCTCTTTGCGCAGCACCTGGCGCATGGCCAGCGTCAGCTCCGCGCGGCCTTCTTCTCGCGTAGCGGCAACGCTCTCGGGGCACAGTACACGGCGAATCTCTTCCGTGGGGTCGCCCACGCCGTCGTTGGCGGCCCGCGCCAGGCGCGGCAGCGCGCGGCGCAGCTCGCGGGTGAGCTGCTGCTGGAGCAGGGCGTCGATCGCAGGCGCCTGGGTCGGGCAGGGCCGCGCGTGGGTGCTCTTGAAACCCAGCAGCTTGACCTGACCGTCGCAGGTGATGAACACGTCGTCGACAGCGAGGAAGGCGCGCGGCAGCGCTTGGTGCTGGCCTGTGCCGGCGATGAGATCTGCGTATTTCACCGCCTCAAGGATCGCGAGCAGGATGCGGACCACCGCGCCGTGCGGCAGCTGCGTCTGCGTGCTGGCGCAGGACTGGAGCAGTGCTTCGAGCGTCGCGCCTTCGAGGTATTCCTGGATGGCGAAGTAGCGCCCTGCTTCGAGCCCAATGCCGACCGTACGCACGACGTTTTCTTGCTGCAGCAGCGCCGCGAACTCCAGCTCGGCGACGAGCTGGACCCAGTCGGCATCCGCCGGACAATGGTGGAAGCGCTTGAGCACGACCATCTGCTCCAGCGACCGCGCCGAGCGCGCGATCCCCACCTGGATCTCGGCGCGCCCGGCCGATGCAGGCTCGCTGCCGGCTACCGGCAAAACAGCCTGTGAAATGCTGCCGAGAATCTCATATCCGCTCGATGCAACGAGCCAGCTGGGGCCCGTGCGATCGACGGTGACGCTGTTCGGTGAACTGGGGATTGAGCCTGACATGCGTTCTACTACGCCCATCGCGCTCTGCGTGGTAACGCCCCTCTAGCTCGGTCGACGCAGAATGCGAACAGCAAATCTGCGTGCGCCACGCATTTGGCACACAGACCGATTGTTGCGTGAATTGTTGCAGGACCCTGCTTCAACCTCAGTGTCTCAGAGCCGTGTCCGGCGCGTTCGGGTCACGTGTCTCATGCGACACACGAGACAGAACACCCGCAATCGTGGCTCGCTCTCGGCAGCGGAGCGCAACACGGCTGGCCCCGAGGCTGAAGTTGCACGCGCTCGTAACAATCCAAGGCCGGGCGGCAACGTACCTCCAGAAATGCGCTTTCGCCCCCTTTCCTCGCCCCTTCCTGCGGCCGTGCTCGTATCGCTTTGGGTCGGCAGTCTCACGGCGGACGGTCTCGCTGCGGACGGTGTCGCTGCGGACGATCTCTCCGCGGGAAGCGGTGCCGCCGAGCATGCCTCCGCGGCAGAGCCTGCGCGCGCTCCGGTACTGCTCGCCTTGCGCGGCGACGGCGTGGACGTGGAACGCCTGCGCGCGCTGCTCAGCGATGAGCTGAAGCGCGAGGTGATGCTCGAGCAGGACGCGCGGGCGCGCGAGGCAGGGGCCGTGGTCACCGTGTCCTACCGGCGCGAGGCGGCGGAGCTGGCGGTGACGTGGGACGCGAGCGGTCGCACGTTGACGCGAGTGATCCCGGCGCCGAGCACGAGCGATGCGCTCGCCGGCGACGCGGCGCTGCTCGCGGGCAATCTGGCGCGCGAGCAAGTGGAGGACTTGTTGCCGGCGAAGCCCGCGCCGCCTCCCCCGCCGGCGGCTCCGGCCCCCAGCGGCGCGAGCGAGCCCGAGCGCCGCGCCGTGACCGTCGGGGTCTTCTATCCGCTCGCGTCCCACCATGGCCATGCCGAGGTCACGTCGAGCTTCGATCTGAACCTGTTGTATGGCAGGGTCGGCGCGATCGACGGCGCGCAGATCGGCAGCGTGAACGTCGTGAGCCGGGAGCCGGCCAGCGCTGCTTCCGTGCGCGGCATGCAGATCGGGGTGGTCGCCAATCTGGTCGATGGGCAGAGCCACGGCCTGCAGATCGCGGGGCTGCTGAATCAAGTGGGCTCGGGCGCGCGCGGCGCGCAGCTGACCCTGGGCGGCAATTTCACCGCCGGCGAGTTGCACGGCGCGCAGGCCGCACTCTTGTTCAACCGCTCGGGGGAGCTGCACGGGCTGCAGCTGTCGCCCGTGAACATCGCGGGCGACGTGGACGGCGTGCAGATCGGGCTGGTCAACATCGCGCGGCATGTCCGCGGCGCCAGCGTGGGCCTGGTGAACATCGCCGATGACATCGACGGCTTGCCGCTCGCGCCCTTCAGCGTGACCCGCACCGGCGGCGTGCACCCGAGCGCCTGGAGCGGGACGAGCGGGCTCGGCAACGTGGGCGTCAAGCTGGCGACTCGCCACACCTACACGCTGTTCTTCGGCAGCTACCACCGCGATTTTGATCTGGAGTTCGTGGGCGGGGGCTTCGCCCTGGGCGGCAGCGTGGAGCTGGGGGCAGGTTTTCGTTCCGACCTGGACGTGTGCGGGACCTATCTGGTCGCGCCCGCCGAGACGACGGACGCGGAGCTCCAGCGCAGCTACCACGAGCAGCTGGTGCAGCCGCGCCTGCGCCTGATGATCGGCTACCGGTTGGCGCAACACTTCGGGGCGTTCCTGGGCGTCGCCGCCCTGGGCCAGATCCGCTCGGAGCTGGGCTGGGAGCGCGTGAGCGCCAGCGTGGGACCCGAGATCTTTGGCGGAATCGAGCTGTGATCTGCCATATTCTGTTCGACGTGGGGTTCTTCGACCCGAAACTGGCGCAGCGCAGCGAAGCGCCGGTCGATCCCCGCGTGCTCAGCGCCGCGCAGGGCGACCGCGCTGCGCTGCTCGGGCTGTACCGGGAGCACTTCAGGGCCGTGCGCAGCTTTGCCGAGCGCCTGCTCGGTTGCCCGATGGCCGCCGACGACCTGGTGCACGAGGTGTTTCTGGCGTTGCCGTCAGCGCTCGGGCGCTTTCGTGGGCAGTGCCCGCTGCAGAGCTATCTGCTCTCGATCACGGTGCGACGCGCGCGCCAGCACCTGCGCGCAGCCCAGCGCCGGCGCCAGCACGAGGCGCGCGCGGCTGCTGCCAGCGCGCTGCACACCGAGCACGGGCCGGACGCGGACAGCGAGCGGCGCGAGCTGGCGGCCCAGCTGAGCGCGGCGCTCGACGCGCTCCCGCTCGCGCAGCGCGCGGCCTTCGTGCTGTGCGAGGTGGAAGAACGCAGCAGCGTGGAGGCCGCGGAGATCCTCGGCGAGAAGCCGGGCACGGTGCGCTCGCGCGTGTTTCACGCCAGGCGGCAGCTGCGCGAGCGGCTGGCGGAGCTGATGCCCGAGCTGGCGGGCGCGGCGCTGGAGGGCGAGCCATGAGCGAACCCTTGCTGGAGCGAGCCACGCACGCGCTGCGCAGCACCACCGTGCCGGGCGACGAGCAGCTCGAGCGCGGCCTGGAGCGGCTGGAGCGCGCCGAGCGGGCGCGGCGCGCCCCGCGGCAGCGCTGGCTGCGGAGTGTGGCCTGGACCCTGGCGGCGACGCTGGCGGGTGCCGGCGCCTGGGCTCACGCCACGGGGCGCGTGCACTGGTTCGAGAGCGCGCCGGCGCCGGCGGAAGCGCCTGCGGCGCGGGTCCCTGCGCACACGCAGGTGCGGCGCGAGCGCCTCGTCGAGCCGGTGGCCGCGAAGCCCGCTGCCGAGCCCACACCCGTAGAGGCGCCGCCCGTCGAGGAGCTGCCCGCGCCGCCGCGAGTCTCGCCGCCGCGCTCGCATGCGCGGCCGCCTCTGGCCGCTCCAGCGCCGTGGGGGGCACGGGCGCGCCGGGGCGCGGGGCCGCGACCAAAAGCGGGGCGC
>JAICTU010000812.1 GCA_025936205.1 Polyangiaceae bacterium
CGCCTCCGAAAAATTCTTGGAGACGAGCGCGCGCCAGGCGCTGCTCGGCGGCGGCAGCCCGGCACTGGGCAAGCCAGCGCCGATCGGTCCCGGCCGGGAGCTCACCCAGTCCACACGCACGCTCCGCGGGAGCGGCTTCGGTAACCAGAAGCGCCCGCGCTGCGCATCCAGAATGGCTCGATCGCCGGCGGGAGCTTGGTCCGGCGTGTCGCGCCACGCGCGCTCGAGCTCGGGATCCGGCAGCGCGAGCGTCAGCTCTTGGCCGTCGGCGTGCACGCGAGCTCGATCGCGCGGCACGACGCGCTCGAGCCCACTCGCATCGAAGCCGTACCAGCCGTCGCCGAGGACGGCAGGCTCGGCGTCCTCTACCACGACCTCGAAGCCCCGCCGCACGCGCACCTGGATGCGCCGCAGGCTCGGCCCCGCGCCGTCTGCTCGCAGGGCAGGCGTGGTACGGCGCTGAGCCGCGCCGGAGCGCTGGTAGCCGCTGGCTTCGGTCACCACCAGTTCGTTCTCGAACTCGACCACCTCGACAGGCCAGCCCGACGCGGCTTCCAGCGCGTCCCACAGCGCCCAGGGCGTGCCTTTGCGCTGCCAGCGCTGACTGGCATGGGCGACGAGGCGCCGATCGCCGGGCAAGGCACGACCCTGGAGCTCGAGGCCGACGAGGCCGCCGAGCGCGGGCAGGAGCTCTGCAGAGCAGGTCTCGACGAACCAGTCATCGTACGCTTGCCCCGTTGCTCGGTGCAATGCATCGAAGCTCGCTTCGATGCGCGCCAGCCAGGCCTCGATGGGCGCGCGGCCCTGCTCGTCGAGCCCGGCAGCAGCGTCCTGGCCGCGGTACCACGCGGGCAAGAGCGGATAGAGCCGAGCGCCGCTCATGGGCCCTCCATGCATTCCACGCTCAGCGCCGGCCCCGCGCCGTCTGGCGCTGCTGCTGGGCGACCCAAGAGCCAGAGCCGAGCGGGCCGTACCACGCTGGCGCGGGCATCGAAGCGAGCGAGCGCGCCCGGCAGAGCCTCCACGCGGCCCGAGTCGGGCTGGTCGGTGGGGCGCAGGCTGCGCAATACCGCGTTGGTCACTCCCGTCACGCTCATGGCCTGGGCGATCAGCGCCGAAGGCACCACGGCGGCGCCCAGCTGCCGGGTCTCGAAGCTGCCCGTCGCGAGCAGCGCGGCGCGAACCGCGCTGAGCACCGCTTCCGCCTGCCGATCGGGCGCCACGGCCACCGCGAGCCGCAGCGAGAACCAGGCGATCTCGAGCGAATCGATCAGCACCAGTGCCTGCTCGGACAGGGCGCGCAGCGAGGCCGCGAGCGCCGAGCTGGGATCGAGCGCCCAGCCGTTAGCGGCGTCGCTGCTGGCGACGGTCAGATGCACGACGTGCGCGTGACCGTTCCAGAGCTGGCCCGCTGAGACCTTGGCGATCCCGGACAGGGTGCGCAGATGATCGAGGAAGTCCGGCACCGACACCACGTGCTCGGGCAGGCGTGCGTGCAGCGGGATACGCTCGCGCAAATCCGCGAGCGACTCGCTGTCCGAACCGCCGCTGGCCGGCAGGAGATTGCGCGCTGCTTTTACGCCCGGCGAGCGCGTCCGGATCAAGCGAATGCTGCCGGGGGGCAAATTGCCGGCGCTGCCGCCGCCCGCGCGGTAGCTCGCCGTGATGTTCTCGATGCCTGCCGCGGGACGCTCACCATGCTCCCCGTCTCCGAAGCAGATCCAGGTGTTGCCGCTCAGGTCGCAGGCGACGCTGTACGCGCGATCGTGAGGCGTGAGCTCCGCTCGCTGATCGACGCGGCGCCAGAGCCGATCGGAAACGCGCACCTCCAGCACGGGTTCGGCGCTGCCATCGGGCTGGGGCCGCCAGCACAGCGGTTGCATGAGCTTGAAGCGCTGGCACGACTGATTGGGATCCCCGCTGCCCAGGACCTCGCTCGCCACGCGCTGGCCGTGAGTCGCCGAGACGACGTTGGCAAACACGCTCGTTGCGCGTGGGTCGAACGGCAGATCGAGAGGGCTATCGAGCTCGATCCAGGCGCTCTCGCCGGCCCGCTCGAAGCTCTGCACCGTGC
>JAICTU010000477.1 GCA_025936205.1 Polyangiaceae bacterium
CGAGACGGCGCAGGTCGGCGACATCGTGGGCTACATCGAGGCCGGGGCGGTTGCCGCGAAGGCTGCGCCTGCGGCCGAGAAGGCGGCGCCCGCCAAGGAGGTGTTTGATCGTCCGGTTGCCGAGGGGCCGCCCGCGACCATTCCGCCCGCCTCGGCGCCGCGCGTGATGCCTGCCGCGCAGCGCGCGTTGCACGCCGCCGGCCTGGATGCCTCCGAGGTCACCCCGACGGGCCCCGGCGGTCGCACCCTGAAGGAAGACGTCCAGCGACACCTCGAGAGCCCGCCGAAGGCGGCTCCCGCACCGGCGCCCAAGGCCCCGCCGCGCTCGGCAGCCCTGCCGGGCAGCTCCGCGGCGCTCGCCCTGCGCCAGGATGGGCGCCAGGAAGAGGTGGTGCCGATGACGACGCTGCGTCGTCGCATCGCCGAGCGCCTGGTGGAAGCCCAGCAGACGGCCGCCTTGCTCACCACCTTCAACGAGGTGGACATGACGGCCGTGAAGGAGCTGCGCGAGCAGTATCAGGACGCGTTCACGAAGAAATACAGCATCAAGCTCGGCTTCATGTCGTTCTTCGTCAAGGCCGCGGTCGACGCCCTCAAGCTGTTTCCGTCGGTCAACGCCGAGGTGCGCGGCACCGACATCGTCTATCACAACTACTTCGACATCGGCGTGGCGGTGGGCGGCGGCAAGGGCCTGGTCGTGCCGGTGCTCCGCAACGTGGAGCGCATGGGCTTCGCCGAGGTGGAGCTGACGATCGCTGCGCTCGCGAACCGCGCCAAGGATGGTTCGCTGAAGCTGGAGGAGCTGCAGGGCGGTACCTTCACCATCACGAACGGCGGCATCTACGGGTCGCTGCTGTCCACGCCCATCATCAACCCGCCGCAAAGCGGCATCCTCGGCCTGCACGGCATCAACGAGCGCCCGGTGGTGGTCAAGGGACAGATCGTGGCGCGCCCCATGATGTACATCGCGCTCACCTACGATCACCGGATCGTGGACGGCCGCGAGGCAGTCGGCTTCCTGAAGCGCATCAAGGATGCGATCGAGGAGCCCACGCGCATGCTGATCGAGGTCTGATCATGGCGAGTGCTGACAAGCCTCAGGAGCAATTCGATCTGGTGGTCATCGGGTCCGGACCCGGTGGCTACGTGGCCGCCATCCGTGCCGCGCAGCTCGGCATGAAGACCGCGTGTGTAGAGTTCGAGCCGGCGCTCGGCGGCACCTGCCTGCGGGTCGGGTGCATCCCGAGCAAGGCTTTGCTCGAGGCGAGCCACCTGTATCACAAGACCCAGCATGAGCTGAGTCAGTTCGGCATCGAGGTCGCCAAGGTGGGTCTGAACCTGGGCGGCATGATGAAGAAGAAGGACGACGTGGTGGGGCAGCTCACGGGCGGCGTCGCGTTCCTCTTCAACAAGAACAAGATCACCCGCGTCAACGGCAAGGGCAAGATCGCCGCCCCGGGCCGCGTCGTGGTGGACTTGACGACGGGCGGCACGCAGGAGCTGAACACCAAGAACATCATGATCGCCACGGGCAGCACGGTTGCGCGCCTGCCCGGAGTCGAGCTGGACGGCGATCGGATCGGCACCAGCACGGAGGCCCTGTCGTATCCGGAGGTGCCCAAGCACCTGGTGGTGATCGGCGCGGGCGTGATCGGGCTGGAGCTCGGCTCGGTCTGGCAGCGCCTCGGCGCCAAGGTCACGGTGGTCGAATATTTCGACCGCATCCTGCCGAGCATGGATCACGAGCTCGCGGCCCTGTCCAAGAAGATCCTGGAGAAGCAGGGCATCAACTTCAAGCTCGGTGCTCGCGTCAAGTCCGCGACCCGCAAGGGCAACGGCTGCAAGGTGGAGATCGAGGGCAGCGACGCGATCGAATGTGATCGCGTGCTGCTGGCCGTCGGCCGCGTGCCGTACACGGACGGCCTGGGGCTCGAGGCGCTCGGCGTCGCCATGGGCAAGCGCGGCGACGTGATCGTCAACGAACATTTCCAGACCAACGTCCCGGGCATCTACGCGATCGGCGACGTGATCCGCGGTGCGATGCTGGCCCACAAGGCCGAGGACGAGGGCATCGCCTGCGCCGAATATATCGCCACCGGCTACGGCCATGTCGACTACGACTCGATCCCGAGCGTGGTCTACACGCACCCTGAGATCGCTTCGGTGGGCAAGAGCGAAGAGCAGCTGAAAGAAGCCAAGGTCGAGTACAAGAAGGGCTGGTTTCCGTTCAGCGCCAACGGTCGTGCCAAGGCTATCGGCAGCACTGAAGGCCGCGTCAAGCTGCTGGCCGATGCCAAGACGGACCGCGTGCTCGGCGTGCACATCGTCGGCGCGGCAGCGGGCGATCTGATCGCCGAGGTAGCGGTGGCCATGGCCTTCGGCGCCAGCGCGGAAGATATCGGGCGCGCCTCGCATGCCCACCCCTCGCTCGCGGAGGCCGTGAAAGAAGCGGCGCTCGCGGCGGGCAGCGGAGCCATCCACATCTAATCCCGTTGGCGCAGGCGCGGTGGCCGCCAGAGCGAGACCGCCGCGCCCCGTCGCCGTTGGGTTGGTCAGCGGGGCGTTAACGTGTCCGTCGAACTGTCCATGGAAGTGTCCACGGGCGGAATCACGGGTTGTGCCTGCTGCTGCCGGATGAGACGGCGAGCGCGCCGCTTTTGGAGCAGGCGGCGAGCCTGGTGGCGGAAGGCTACCGATTGCCGCCGGTGGCTGGAGGCATCATTGCGGCGCTGCGGCCTCTGCTGCGCTGCGCTGGCTCGATGCGCACCCGTGGTCGAGGGGCAGCGAGTCGTCTGTGGTCAAGCTCGAGGCCCTCGAGGCTCTGCACTATGTTGCACTCTCGGGTCCACTGGAACGCGGCCGCTTCCCGGCCATCACGGGCTTACCCCCGCGGACGGCACGCCGGGTTTTGGCGAGCCTGCTGGCGTTCGGTCTGCTGCTCGAGGAAAGTCCGCGTTCTCCTGTGCGCTTTGGTGTTCCGCTCGCCAGTCTGCGCTTTTTGTTTCCGAAGCTCTGGCCCGAAGCCGAGCCACCGGACGCCTGAGCGAATGAGGGGCTGCTGCCATGACGCCCGAAACAGGTCACGTGCGGCGGCGACGCGGCCCGGCTGGAGCATGGTGCGCAGTCGCACGGTCTTTTGTCTGTTCTCTCGTGTTCTCCTGCGCCAGCGTTCCTCACGGCCAGTACGGCGTCGATTCCATCTCGATCGAAGGCGCGCACCAGCTCTCCGAGGACGCGATCCAGCGCTGTTTGCTCACCATGGAGCGCGATCGCTTCGGCGTCGTGCTCGGCGTGAGCAGCGCCGGTTGTCAATCGCCGCCGTTTGACAGCTCGCCGCCGCGCCTCGAGCTGTGGCGTTGGCCGTGGACCGAGTGGACGACGCTGAACGCCGCCGTGCTCGATGTCGATCGGCAGCGCATCGAGCGCTTCTATCGGGCGCGCGGCTTCTACGACGCCCGGGTGGTGGACGTGCGTTACGACCCGCCGCAGGCGGCCGATCCCGCTGCCGCCACGGCTGGCTGCGATCCGAGCCACGACGAGTGCACCGTCCGCATCCAGATCGTGGTCGAGGAGGGGCAACCGCTGCACGTGGGGAGGGTCGAGGTGTCGGGGCTCGATGCGCTGCCCGCCGAGGTACGCCATCGCGTCCTCGATGAGGCGCTGCTCGTACCCGGAGCGCGCTTCGATGAGCTCGACTACGATCGCGGCAAGCAGCGGCTGATCGAGCACCTCGCAGAGGAGTCCTACGCCCAGGCCAAGGTGAAGGGCCAGGTCCGCCTCGACCACGAGCGCAAGCTGGCCAACGCGAGCTTTCAAGTGGAGCTGGGGCCCGCCTATCGGTTCGGCGATGTCAGCATCGCGGGGCAGGGAGCACTGCCGGCGGGGCCGATCGCCGCCGCCGCGGGCATCGAGCGCGGCTTGCCCTACCGACAGAGCGCGCTCTCCGAAGTCCAGCGCGAGGTCTACGCGCTCGGGGCGTTCTCTTCCGTCGAGGTGGATCGAGAGCTCGACGCCGAGACGCAGGAGGCCCGTCTGCGCATCACCGTGAAGCCGCTCGAGCCGAACAGCTTTCGCGTCGGCGTGGGCGTGACCAGTGGCGCTGTGCAGCGCACGCAAGGCGAATCGGTCGACTCCGTGCCGCAGTGGGACACGCACTTGCTCGCCCGCTACGAGCGCCGGCATCTGCTCGGCAGCTTGGGCAAGCTGCGCCTCGAGGACCAACCGCGTTTGATCTTCGGCGCTCCGTTCCCACAATTTCGCGATGAGCAGCTGGGCAACGTGCTGCGCGCGCGCCTGACCCAGCCCGGCGTGGTCGAGGCGCGGACACTGCTCACGGTCGATGGGCTGTTCGACTACGGTCCGGATGCGTTTCGCGGCTTCTTGCGCTGGGATATGGCGCTCAGCCTGGGGCTCGAGCGTTCGTTTCTGCGGCGCGCGCTGTGGTTGAGAGTCGCGCTGGAGCACGATCGCTATCTGGTCAGCGCCGAGGCGCAGACCAACGACGACAAGCCGCCGCCAGATAGCTACCTGTACAGCTTCCTGGAGCAGGATCTGCGGCTCGACCTGCGCGACGACGAGGTCTGGCCGCGGCAGGGGGCCTGGTTCGGCTTGCGCACGACCGAGTCCGTGCACACGCCCATCTCGGACTGGACCAGCTTTCAGATCGGGCCCGAGGCGCGCGGGTTTCTGCCTCTGCCGTTCCAGATGACGCTGGCGCTGCGCTTCGCGCTGGCGGCGCTGATCATCACGGATGCTCGGCCCGACCTCGATCAGGAGAGCCGCGCGCGGGGCCCCAACGCCTACCGGCTGCGCGGAGGTGGAGCCCAGAGCAATCGCGGCTTCGTCGCGGGAAAGCTCGGTGCCGGAGACGACGGCGGCGTGCGCCGCTGGGAGTCGTCCGTCGAGCTGCGCCTGAGGCTCGGCAATCAGCTGGGCCTCGCGCTGTTCTACGACATGGGGGACGTCAACGCCGAGCCCAAGTTCCGCTTCTACGAACCCAATCCCTCCCTGGGCTTCGGCGCGCGCTACCTCACCCCCGTGGGCACCATCCGCGGCGACTTTGGCTTTCGTCTCGGTTCCGCCAACGACGATCACGAGAAGGGCTCGCTCTTCGGCCATCCCGGTGCGCTGCACATCACCCTGGGGGAGGCGTTTTGAAGCGCGTGCTCTTGCGCCTGCTCCGCGGTACGGCCGTGCTGGTCGCCGCGCTGGCGTTGCTCGTCTGGGGAGCGTACCTGGTCGCTTGCCACACGCCCTGGGGACGCGAAGGCGTGCGGCTCGTGGTGCTCGCTCAGCTCGAACCGCTGTTCCGGGGTCAGATCACGATGCGCGAGCTCTCGCGCCTGGGGCTGGGCGGGGTCGGCCTGCGCGGCCTGGCCGTGCGCGATCCGGCAGGCAATGAGGTGATCGCGATCTCCCGGCTGGAGCTCGACTGGGCTGCTGCTTCGTTGCTCGGCGGAGAGATCGTGGTCGAGCGAGTGCAGCTGCAGGGCGGCCGGATCGAGCTCGCGGACTTCTCTCGGCAGCGCGGGGTGCTGGCTGCTTTTTCACCGAAGTCGCCTGAGCCGGAGCCTGCGCGAGCCCCGGGCCGTCCGCTCGCGCTGCGCGTGCGAGAGATCGAGGTGGATGAGCTCGCGCTCTCCGCCGAGATCGCCGGCTTTGGGGTCGCGGGTGTACGCCATCTCGCGCTGCGCGCCAGTTATCAGCAGCACGAGGCCATGGCCGGCACGCTCGCCAGCCTCTCCGCCGAGCTGTTGCGCGACGATCGAGGGATCGGCGGTATCGACTCCGCCAGCGGCCATTACGTGAGCTCGGGCGAGCCCAGCTCGATCCAGCTCGCTGCGCGCCTGGCGGAGACGCGCCTGCGCCTCGACGCCCGGGCACATCTCCCGGGCGACCCCGCATTCCAGGACGCGCCGCTGCAGGCACAGCTCCAGATCGATCGCCTGGAGGCCGCGACCTTCGCCGCACTCGGCCGCAGCGAGTGGGGAACCCGGCTGCCCGAGGCCCTGGATTTGCAGCTCGCGCTCTCCGGCAGCGCGCGTGCGCCGCGCGCTACCTTCTCCATCGGTTCCGCCGCAGGCACGCTCTCCGGAGCAGCGTCGTTGAGCGCCGAGCGGCATGCCGAGCTGCAGGTCTCCGCCCGGCAGCTCGCGCTGGCGCAGCTGGTTCCGGGACTGCCGCCGGGGAAGCTGGATGGCACGCTGGCGGTCGAAGCGGAGCACATCGACACAGGCGACGTCCCCATTCGGCTGCGGTTTCGCCAGGGCCGCTGGGACGAGAGCGAATTACCCGAGCTCAGCGCGTCCACGCGCTGGATCGGCGAGCAGCTGCGCAACCTATCGCTGCAGCTGACCGGGTACGACGGGCGTCTGACGCTCGACGGTGATGTGTCTTTCGCCGGCGACGTCCAGGCCCAGATCGAGCTCGCACTGCCGAAGCTGGAGCGGCTGCCGCGCCTGCCGGGTGTGCCGGCGGCGAGCGGCGCACTCGAGCTCCACGGCCATTTCGGGCTGCGCCAGAACCAGCTGAGCGTGCAGGGCACGCTCGCGCTGAAGACTCTGCTGGTGGCGTCGGTCGCCGTGGGCTCGCTGCAATCGGAGTTCGCGGTGCAAGGCGACGTGCTGGCGCCACGCGTGCGGACGAGCCTGCGCAGCACGGGCGTGCGCGCCGGCTCGATACGTCTCGACGACGCCACGCTGCGCCTGGACGCGCGGCGCACCGCGGATGCCAGAGTGGTGGCAGCGCTCTCGGCGGCGGGGCAGCTCCAGGGCCAACCGTTCCAGCTGGGGGTGGAGCGCGCGCGCCTGGGCCGGGATGAGTCCATCGACCTGCGCGGCGCGCGGGTGCAGGCCTTCGGGCAGCAAGTGACGCTCTCGGGGCGGTACGGGGCGGGCCGCCTCGACGGTCTCGTGCTCGACGCGCGCGGCATCGA
>JAICTU010000716.1 GCA_025936205.1 Polyangiaceae bacterium
GTCTGGTCGCCGGCGGAGCTCGGCGAGTTGGTGCGCCCGAACATCGAGCACAAGCTGCCCGAGGGGGTGCGCCTGCTCGCGTTGCAGCCGAAGACCGGTGCCACGCTGCCGCTGCTCGCCAGCGTGGGCGAGTGCACGCTGCCGGCGCTCGCCAAGCGCCCCGGGCCGCTCACCACCACGGCCATGGTCGAGTTTCTGCACGACGGCGCGCCGGTGCGGCGCGTGGCGGTGCAGGTGCGGCTGAATGTGAGCGAGCGCGCGGCGCGGCCCGATGTCGCGCGCGGCTCGATCGTCACGTTGGTGATCGAGCGCGGCAGCGCCACGGTCAGTGCGAACGGCGTGGCCTTGCAAGATTCAGAGATCGGAAAGACAGCTTCCTTCAAGGTCCAGCCGACGGGGCGCATCGTCCAGGCGCGCATCGAGTCGGCGAGCCTGGCGATGGTACTCGAGCAGCGATGAGGGAGGTGGGCATGAAGATCATCCTGGCCGTCGGTGCGTTCAGCTGTCTCGCCTGGGGCTGTGGACCGCCCCACATCGCCCCGTTCACGCCGCGCGAGCGCAAGTACGACACCGGCGAGTACGAGATGAACCAGGACCGCTCCAAGCCTTCCGCTGGATCCATCTACACCGAGGGCATGGCAGGCTACCTCGAAGATACCCGCGCCGTGCGCATCGGTGACATCGTCATGATCCGGATCGACGAGAAGGCCAACGCCAGGGGCGGCGCCAGCACCGACCTGACGCGCGACTCCTCGCGCAACCTCGGCTTCAACTCGATCCTGGGCCTGGCCCCCGCGATCCAGAAGGCCCATCCCAACATCGACCCGGCCGAATTGCTCTCGCTGCTGGCCGACAGCAAGTTCAACGGCGACGGCAAGACCAGTCGCGACGGCACGCTGAGCGGCGTCATCGCCGTGCGCGTGAAGAAAGAGATGCCCAACGAGGACTTGTTCATCGAGGGCACCAAGGTGGTGATGATCAACAACGAGGAGTACCACCTGTACGTCTCGGGTCTGATCCGCCCCACCGACATCGATGGCGACAACTCCGTGCCCTCATGGCGGCTCGCCGACGCGCAGGTGGAGTTCACCGGCCGCGGCGACATCGCCGACACCGTCGATCGAGGCTGGTTCGCGAAAGTGTTGGATGCCATCAATCCGTTCTGATCGAGGCTGTATGCGCTGGGTCGCGGCGCTCGCCACGGCCCTGTTCGTCGTGCTCGGGGCCGGGCCGGCGAAGGCCGATCGCTTGCTGGACCTGTGCGACGTGGTCGGCATGCGCGACAACCAGCTGATCGGCTACGGAGTCGTCGTCGGCCTGAATGGCACGGGCGACGACGTCTCGGCGCCGTTCGCCATGCAGTCGCTGCGCTCGCTGTTGCGCCGCCTCGGCGTGCAGATCGACGCAGGCCAGCTGCGCTTGCGCAACGTCGCCGCGGTGCTGGTGACCGCGGACATCCCCGCATTCGTGCGCTCGGGCGCTCGGCTCGACGTGACCGTCTCCTCCGTCGGCAATGCGCGCTCTCTGCGCGGCGGCGTGCTCGCGCAGACGCCGATGCGCGGAGCCGATCGGCGCGTCTATGCGGCGGCGCAGGGCGCGCTGATCGTGGGCGGCTTCGAGGCGGGCGGCGCTTCGGGCAGCGGCGTGCAGGCGGGCCCCACCAACACCGCGCGGATCCCGAGCGGTGGGCTCGTGGAGCGCGAGATCAAGACCACCATCGAGCAGGAAGGCGCGATCACCCTCGCGCTCAAGCAACCCGGCTTCGCGACGGCGTCGCGTGTGGTGGAGGCCATCAACAAGGCGTTGGGCAGTGACCTGGCGCGCGCCGTCGACGCCGGCGCCGTGAAGGTGAAGCTCGGCAGCGGGCAGGGCAGCGACAAAGACAAGGGTGCTCAGCCGCCGAAGGGCGGCCAGCCGCAGAACGATCCGCCGCAGAACGATCGGGCCTCTCACAAGGACGCACAGCCGGAGAAGGATGGGCAGCAAGCCATCGATCTGCTGGCCAAGCTCTCCAGCATCGAGGTCAGCCCCGACACCGCCGCGCGCGTGGTGATCAACGAGCGCACGGGCACGGTGGTCGCGGGCGGCGACGTGAGGCTGTTGCCCGTGGCCATCGCGCAGGGCGGCATCACCATCCAGGTGCGCGAGCAAGCCGAGGTCTATCAGCCCGGAGTGCTGAGCAAGGGCGAGACCAGGGTGGTGCCGCACAGCGAGGTCGATGCGCAGGAAGCCAGGCCCCAGATGGTGTACTTGAAGGGGGCCGCGTCGCTGGCGGAGGTCGCGCAGGCGCTCTCGTCCTTCGGAGTTTCACCGAGAGAGTTGGCCAGCATATTGCAAGCGCTGAAGTCAGCCGGCGCACTCCGCGCCGAAATCGTCGTTCAATGAAGCTCCCTGCCATCGGCAACTTGACTCCCCCACATCAAGCGTCTGACGCTGATGAGCAGCAAGTTGCGGCGGCGCGCAAGGTCGCGCAGCAGTTCGAGGCCATCTTCCTGCGCCAGCTGATGGGCTCGCTGGAGAAGACGGGCGGCTTCGGCGGCTCGAGCACGGGGGCGGGCGTCTACAAATCGATGATGGTGGGCGCGCTCGCGGACAGCACGGCGGAGGGCGGGGGCATCGGCCTCGCCGACGTCGTATTCAAAGCGATGATGCCGCAGGCTGCAGGCGCTCCTGCGCCGACCAAGCCACAACAGGCTACGGGGGGCAGCGCGTCGCCCGTGGCCCTTCCGGCGACGAAACGCGGCGGCGGCTGACTCATGAGTTCACGAGGGGGAAGAAGCAAGTGAACCGAAATGGTGGGGTGGACAGAAGGCCAGGGAGCGGCTGCTCCGGGCTTTACGAAGGTACAGAGCCGCAGGGGTTACAGAGCGGAACATTATCGAGTACGATCGTGTGCCGTACTGGAAGGCCTGGCTCAATCTCGAACTATTTTCTGGACGAGCTCAGTTTTTAGCTCAAGGTTCGTGCAGAAGATCCGATCGCCGCAGGATGTAGGTCGTAGGCATCCGGGGTGAGGGGAGAAGCAAATGAAGGGAATCATTAGTAGCCATTCAGCCCTCAACGCTTACCAGCGGCAAACCGCTGTCGAGCCGGTGAGTGTGCGTGAATCGCCCGTGCAGAGCGAGAGCGGCGGATCCAGCACTTCCGTGCGGGCAGCCCGTGTCTCCATTTCCGCGGAGGCCCGTGCCCTCGCAGGCGGGGCTGACATCGATCGCGCCAAGGTCGAGCGGCTGCGCCAGAGCATCCAATCCGGCAGCCTGAAGTTTGATTCGCAGCTGATCGCTCAGCGGCTGATCGATCAAGGCGAGTGACCGAGCGTTCCCCCGCGTGTGCGGTGCGCCGCGCGCGCGCGCCGCTCCTCTCTGTCGAGCGCGAAGCGCTGGTGAAGCTCGATCGCGACGCGATAGAA
>JAICTU010000657.1 GCA_025936205.1 Polyangiaceae bacterium
CATGACGGGTCCCACCTCTGCGGACGGTGTCCGCTGGCGAGCGCTCGGCGTGGCAGCGCTGCTGGCTGGCTGCACGGCGCCGCGTGCCAGCATGCCGACGAGCCCCGATCCGGCAGCGTTGGCCGGGGCACCCGCGCTGGGCAGCGCACCAGGAGCGCCCGGCTCCACCGCGCACCGACCCTCGGCGCAGAAGTCGCTGATCGGCACGGCACTGGGCGGTAGCTCGCGCGTGTACTTCACGGGCCACGCCGGCGCCGTGACCGAGGTCTTCTATCCCACCCTGGATGAAGTGCAGACGCTGGAGCTGGAGTTCCTGGTGGGCGACAGCCAGCAGACGTTCGTCGATGAGCAGCGGCTGGAGCCGTATGCCTCGACGCGCCCGGATCCGCGCTCGATGCGCTGGCGCACGATCGCGGGCAACCCCGACCACGGTTGGCGGCTCAGCGAAGACCTGTTCACCGACCCGGGGCAGGATGCGCTCGTGGCCCGGGTCCGCTTCGAGGCGCTCGGTGGCCGCCAGCTGTCGGACTTCCACGTCTACTTGTTTCACGATCCGGCGCTCGGCAACGCCGGCGCGGGCGATAGCTCTCACACGCTGAGCCTCGAAGGTCATCAGCTGCTCGGCGCGTCCGAGGGCAACCGCGCTTCGGTGCTCGGCATCAGCCGCCCCTGGGCGCAGGTCAACGGCGTACCGATGATCTCGAGTGGCTTTGTCGGCGTCTCCGACGGCCGCAGCGATCTGCTCGGGAAGAATCCCGATTTCGGCATGGAATGGGCCTACCCCTCCGCGGGGCCCGGCAATGTGGCGCAGCTCGGCTGGATCGATCTCGGCTCCGATCCTGGTGCGACCAGCGTGAGCTTCGACGTGGTGCTCGGCTTCGGCGAGAGCGAGGCCGAGGCCAGCCAGACGGCGCTGCATGTGCTCGACTCGGATCTCGAAGCGTTGCAGGCGAGCTATGACGCCGGCTGGCACTCCTACGCCGACGCACTGGACAATCAGGGCGGCAGCGCCGACGACACCTACTATCTGGCGGCGATGTCGCTGCAGACCGTGCAGGACAAATCGAACGGCGCGATGATCGCCGCCTTCGGCACACCCTGGGGCGAGGAAAAGCCGGAAGACCCACCGGCACCGGACAAGAACGGCGGCTATCACCTGGTCTGGTCGCGCGATCTGTTCAAGTTTGCCAACGCGCTGATCACCGCGGGCGACCTGCGCACGGCCCGGAGCGCCGTCAGTTATCTGTTCGGGACGTTGCAGCAGAACAAGGACTGCGGCGAGCAGGAGGAGGGTCCGAAGACGAGCGACTGCCCCGAGGGCTACAGCCGGGTCGGGCGCTTTCCACAGAATGCGCGTGTCGACGGCTTCCCCAACTGGAATAAGACGCAGCTGGATGAACAAGCGATGCCGATCCTGCTCGCTTATCGCGTGTACGAGCACGGCGACGAGGGGGTGCAGCGCGAGATCTTGGCGCTCTGGCCCAAGCTGCGCGCCAGTGCGGAGTACATTCTGAGCCTGGGGCCCTGGACTCAACAGGAGCGCTGGGAAGAGAGCAGCGGCTACTCACCGTCGACGATCGCGGCAGAGATCGCCGGGCTGGTGACGGCAGCGGAGTTTGCTCGGCTCGCCGGCGACCTGGAGGCCGCGGGTCGCTACCTGAGCGCGGCGGACTATTTCCAACAGAACGTGACCCGCTGGACCTTCACCACCACCGGTCCGCTCGGCAACGGTTCGTACTTCATCCGGCTCAACCCGGCGGCGCGCAACGACGGCGGCAGCGGCCTGGAGCGCTTCGACCCCGAGCATGGCCCGGACGAGCCGACGGTGCTGGAGATCGGCAATGGCTCGGGCCCACACGACCAGCGCGAGGTCGTGGATGGCGGCTTCCTCGAGCTGGTGCGCCTGGGCGTCAAGGCGGCGAACGACCCCGCGGTGCTGGAGACGTTGCCGGAATACGACGCCACCCTGAAGCAGAGCCTGGAGGGGCGCGGGGATGCCTGGTTCCGATACGACTTTGACGGGTACGGCGAGCGCAATGACGGGGCCGCCTATGACAACCAGAATGGCCGCGGGCGGCTCTGGCCGATCTTCACCGCGGAGCGCGGGATGTATGAGATTCAACGCACGGGCGAAGGCGCGAGCGGCACGCCGTATCTCGCGGCACTGCGCGCTTTCGCGACGCCGGAGGGCTTCATCCCCGAACAGATCTGGAATGTGAGCACCAATCTGCGCGGCTTCGAGATCCTGACGCCGGCGGGGCATGAGCCAGGGACACCCACCGGCTCGGTCGCTCCGCTCAGCTGGGCGATGGGCGAGTACATGAGCCTGCTCGCGTCGATCCGCGCCGGCAGCATCGCCGACGTGCCGAGCCTGGTTTGCTCGCGCTACGATAACTGCGCGGCGAACCCTCCGGGGCGCGTGCAGGCGACGCTCAGCGTGACGGCGCGCGCCGAAGCCGGTGAGCAGCTCTACGTCACCGGTGGCGATCCGGCGCTCGGGAACTGGCATCCGCAATTGGGGCTGCCCGTGGCGAGCCTGGGCGCGGGCCGCTGGCAGCGGCGCCTGAACCTGCCGGCAGGGGGGGACATCGAATACACGTACTACTTGCGGCGCGCGGATGGCAGTACCAGCTTCGAGCGCCCGCCCGCGACGGGCAGGCGGCGCTTGAGCGCGACACGAGCGCTGACGCGCGCCGATGTCGTGAGCTGGTGAGGCTCACTGGATGCGGCGCAGCACGAGCTCGACGGAGTCCGACTCCTGCCGCCAGTGCAACAGGTCGCCCTCGACGCAGTAATCGACATAGTCGATGCTGGACTGCTCGGGCTCTGCCGAATCACCGATCACGACCTGCGCCGGATCCTCCAGGACTCCGTAAAGAGCCTCCTTCGTGAGCTGTGCCTCGCTCGAGCCCGAACAATGGCAGATGCCGTCCGCGACGGCACACTCGCTCATGGTCTTGCCGAGTGCTGCGCACGCCGACCCGAGGTGCTGCTCGTCGATGGCCTTGCCGAGGGTGGCGCTCAGACAGCTCGGTGTGAGAGCGAGCTCAACGTGATCGGCGCGCGAGCGCTGATCTGTGAAAAGGCCCTGAGCGAACTCGAAGCTGCCGCTCCACTCGTATCGAGTTGCACCGCGCTCGCGCAGGCATCGCTGTCGAGCGCCAGAAACGGTTTGCCAAAGGTCTGCAAGGTACGCCGCGGCTGGAGCTGGCTCGTGCAGTTGGCGACGACCTCCCAGGTGCCCGCCAGCAAGCCCCCACGGCACGTCTTGCTGGAGCCACATTCTGCCGCCGGAGCCGGAGCGCCGACGTCTGCAGCGATCAGCTCCGCGCCGTCGTCCAGGGCTGCTAGCTCCGCCTCCTGGTGCTGCCGGTCCGTGACGCTCTTGCCGTCCGCGCCATTGTCGCCATCCGCGGCCTTGCCGCAGGCAAGCAGTCCCACCGCTGCCAGTAAACCCCAGCCGCGCAGCCCCGACCCGAGTGCGTGTGTCATGAGCCCAGTTTGACACGGGCCCTTGACACGACAAGGCGCGCTCGTGTCCTGGAAATGTTTCACCCTCCATTAACTGGAAGGAGGCGGCTGCTTGGCTTCTGCTCGTGCCTTCAGCTCGTCGACTTCCTGCGCCAGCTTGCGCACGCGCTCTTGCAACTGATCGAGCTCCTGCGCTCGCGCCGGCTCTTGTTCGGGGTTGCGCAGCGCGCGCAGCACGCGCAGCACCCTCACCTGATCCTGGCGCGACAGGCGCTGGGCCAGCGCCTCGAGCGCGGGCTCTGCTTCGCGTGCGCGGGCGTGTCCCAGTGCGCGCGCCGCGCTCAGCTGCACCTTCAGCAGCGGGTCGCGCAGAGCATCGCTGAGCGCTTCGATCGCGCGCTCGCGCGGCCGATCCGCGAGCGTGGCCGCGAGCGCCCCGAGCCCCTCGGCCGCCGCGTGACGTACGCGGCGCGGGACCTCGCCGGGGCTCAGCGCGCGCATCAGCGGTTCCAACGCCGCGGCGCGCCGGGTTGCGCCCAGAGCGCGCAGGGCTCCGGACTGCGCAAAGCCGCCGAAGCCCGGCTGCTGCGCGGCCGCCAGCAAGCGGTCAAAGGGAGCCGCCTCGCGTTGCGCGCCGAGCGCCTCGTAGGCGGCTTCGGTGGCGCGATA
>JAICTU010000653.1 GCA_025936205.1 Polyangiaceae bacterium
CATCGAAATTTACGCGCTGTTGGTGGCGTCGGTCACGCTCTGGTTCCGGCGTCCGCCGGGCGTGGGAGAGGCGATCTGCTTCGCTCTGCTGGCGCGCGTCAGCGGCGACGTGCCGTCTTGCGCGCTGATGCTGATCCTGGCTTCGTTCTGCGCGGTTCGCGCCAGCCTGCAACCCGTCCGACCGCACGGCGCTGCGCTCCAACCTGCGGGCCGCCGGGCATCGCTTGAAGTTGTGCCCGTGACGCGATAACCCAACGCCAGGTCATGCTGGCGTTGCGCAATCTCCGGGTATTGCTGGTCGAGGACGACCCGGAGCTCGCGCGCACGGTGGAGCGTTCGCTGGGGCACTACGGCCACCGCACCGTGATCGCGACCACGGTCGCTGCCTCGGAAGCGCTGACCGACAGCTTCGATTGCGGCATCCTGGACATCGACCTGCCCGACGGGAGCGGCGTTCGCCTGGCAGAGACGCTGCTCGATCGCGGCCAGATCGGCGCGGCGGTGTTCTTCAGCGCCAGCACCGATCCGGACACGCTGGCCGAGGCGCGCGAGATCGGCCCGTTCGTGGCCAAGACCGCCGGAGTGCGAGTGCTGGAGCGAGCCATGGCCGAGGCGGTGAGCGAGGCGGCGCGGCAGGTCGCCGGGAGCGAGCCCATCAGCAGTCACCCGCGCCGCCGCACCAAGAGCGGGACGCGCCGAAAGACGACCGGGCCTCGATGAAGCGACCTTGGGTCACGGCTGGACTGGCGCGTGGCGTGCTGGTCGGCAGCTGCTGCGCGCTGCTGAGCCTGCTCGGGTGTGAGACGCGCGATCCCACGCCCGTGGGGCGCGGCGCGCGCATCTTTCAGCGCACCTGCTCGGGCTGTCACGGCGCGGATGGTCGCGGCACCTGGCGTGCGGGCCTCTCGTCGCGCCCGCGCGACCTCACCAAGCCAGAGTTTCAGGCGCAGATGACCAACGACCAGCTGCGCCATTCCATCCGCGTCGGCAAAGGCCAGATGCCGGCGTTCGGCGGCCTGATGGGCGACGAGGAGATCGGCGACGTGATCGCCTTCGTGCGCACCCTGGTGCCTCCGGGCTCGCTGCCGCCGGGGCTGGTGGCTCCGCCGAGCGCGGCGCCCCCGCCGAGCGCAGCGCGCACGTCGAGCGCAGCGGCGCCGGCGACCGCGCCATCTGCGAGCGCACCAGCGCCCCCACCTCCAGTCTCGGCACCGACTGCCCAGGGGACAGCGGCGCAAGGGGCGCCCGCACAATGACCCAGGGCCCGGCGACGGCTCGAGAGCTGTGGCGCTGGCTGTGTGCGTTGGCGCGCTTTCGTCCAGAAGGTGGCGCCCAGGGGCAAGTGATCAGCGTGCACGCCGAGCCGGCGCGCGCGTCTCTCGGCGAGCACCCGGAGGCGGTGTTGCACGCCGGTGGTTCCAGCGGCGTGCGCACTCCACGCGCGCTGGATGCGCAGGCCGAGCAGCTCTTCGAACACTACGCGCCGCTCTGTATCCCGGGCTCCGCGTGTGCGCCGAGCCCCGGCTGTTTCGTCGTGGCACACCTGGGCCAGAGCCTGGACGGTCGCATCGGTCCCCCGAGCGGCGAGCCCGAAGCCATCACCGGTCCGGAAGACATGCGCCACAACCATCGCATGCGCGCGCTGTTCGACGTGGTGCTGGTCGGCGCGGGCACCGTCAGCAACGACAACCCGCAGCTCACGGTGCGCCATGTGGAGGGCGACAATCCGGTGCGCGTGGTGCTCGACCCCGATCGCCGTCTCTCGCCGGAGTACGCTCTCTTCAACGACGGGCTCGCGCCCACCTTGCTGCTTTGCCGGGCGGAGCTGTGTGGCTCCGAGCGCCACGGCCAGGCGGAGGTGGTGGGCGTGGCGGACCGCTGTAGCCCGCGTGCCGTCGTGCAGGAGCTCGAGCGGCGCGGGTTGCGCCGCATCTTCATCGAGGGCGGGGGAGTCACGGTCTCACGCTTCCTGGCGGCGAGCTGTCTCGACCGCCTGCAGCTCGCGATCTCCCCGTTGATCATGGGTCAGGGCCGTCCGGGCATCGATCTCGGCGAGACCTTGCGCTTGCGCCCGAGCGTGCGCCGCTTCCTGCTGGATGACGACATCTTGTTCGAGTGTCAATTCCGATGACGACTCAGGCTTTTGCGCGCTCCGCGCGTGCGCTGTGGATCGCGGAGGCCGGCCGCGCCGAGTTGCGCGCCGAAGTGTTGCAGCCGCCCGGCGCGGGCGACGTGCTGGTGGAGGCCACCTTCAGCGGGCTCAGCCGCGGCACCGAGGGGCTGGTGTTTCGCGGTGGAGTGCCGGCGGAGCTGCACGCGAGCATGCGCTGCCCGCACCAGGCCGGTGAGCTCTCCTTTCCGGTGAAGTACGGCTATTGCTCGGTGGGCAGGGTGCAGTCGGGCGCCGCACCGCTCGGCCAGCGTGTATTTTGCCTGTTTCCTCACCAGGACCGCTACGTGGTGCCCGCGGCCGACGTGGTCGAAATTCCCGACAGCGTGCCGGATCGGCGCGCGGTGCTGGCGGCCAACATGGAGACGGCCGTCAACGGCCTCTGGGACGCGGCGCCGCTGGTCGGCTCGCGCGTTGCCGTGATCGGCGCCGGAGCGGTGGGCTTGCTGGCAGCGAGCTTGCTGGCGCGCATGCCCGGGATCGAGATCGAGGTGGTGGACATCGCGGCCGAGAAAGACGCGCTGTGCGCGCAGCTGGGGCTGCGCTGTGTGCGACCGGAAGCAGCGCGCGGCGAGTGTGATCTGGTGCTGCACGCGAGCGGCTCGCCCGCGGGGCTGGAGACGGCGCTGGCTCTGGCCGGATTCGAGGCCACCATCGTCGAGCTGAGCTGGTACGGTGATCGCAAGGTCAGCCTCAGCCTGGGCGGGCGTTTTCACAACGGCCGTTTCCGCATCCTGTCCAGCCAGGTCGGCAGCGTCGCGCCGAGCCAGCGCCCGCGCTGGAGCTATCGCCGCCGCATGCAGCTCGCGCTCTCGCTGCTCGCCGATCCGCGCTACGACGCCTTGCTCTCCCAGCCGGTGCCGTTCGAGACTCTACCCGAGGCCCTGCCGGGCCTGTTTCAACGAGCGGGTTCCACGGTCACGGAGCTCGTCGAGTACAAACCCACTGCGTAGGAGACGCCTCTCATGTTTGCCCTGACGGTCCGAGATCACATCATGGTCGCCCACAGCTTTCGCGGAGAGATCTTCGGCCCCGCGCAGCGCCTGCACGGGGCGACCTTCGTCGTGGATCTCGAGCTGCGCCGTGTCGAGCTCGACTCGGACGGACTGATCGCCGACATCGGCGCCTTGACCAAGCTGCTGCACGACGTGCTCGAGCCGCTCAACTACCGTAACCTCGACGAGGTGTCGGAGTTCCGCGGCCAGAACACCACCACCGAGTTCCTGGCCAAGGTCATCTACGACCGGGTCCGCCAGCGCATTGTCGGCGGCGCCCTGGGCAACGACGGCTTTCACAGCCTGCGCGTGAACCTGGGCGAATCGCACGTGGCCTGGGCCAGTTACGAGGGCCCGGTCCGCGGCTGATTCCGCTGATTTGAGCGTGAGCGGGGTGGCGGTGGGCTCGGACCTGTCGCCAGGCCGGGCGGCGCGAGGAAGCCCGCTGCCCGTGGGCCCGTATCTGCTGGGGTGACGCTCCGGGATGGGAGTGTCACCCTTTGAAGAGATGGGACGCTTCCACCAGAGCGCCGGTTGGCTCTTGCTCGCGGTCACGGCCTGCACGCACGACGTGCGGCTGGAAGCGCCGCAGCCCACCGTGCGTGCCCAGCCCATCCTGCTCTCGAGCGCGCGCGACAGCTTCACCGGAAAGGCGCGCCCGGAGGTCCTGGAAGCCGACATCGCGCTGCTCGGCTTACCTCTCGCCCATCTGGAGAGCACCGTCTGCCCGGGACGCGACGCCACCACGATCGAAACTCGCGTGGGCTCCGCGGCCCTGATCAATGCGCTGCACCGCTCGGGCGGCGACGCCCGCACCGAGCTCATGGGGCTCGCGGCGCTGCGCAGCGAGGTTCACATCCAGGACGGCGACCTGCTCCGGCACTACGAGACCGAGCATCGACCGGGCAGCTTCGACTACGAGTACGACAATGGCGGTGAGGCGCGGCGCACGGGGCACGGCGCGGTGCCCGAGGCGGCGTTCCCGCACGACCTGCAGTCCTCCTTGCTGCTGCTGCGCGGCTGGCGCCCCCGGCTGGGG
>JAICTU010000566.1 GCA_025936205.1 Polyangiaceae bacterium
AACGCGAAGTGCGTGGTCACCGCGAGAGCGAGGCGCGGGTTGCAGGCTTGAAGGACGATCTGGCGGATGTGATCGATTCGATGCCGCTCGCGTTGATCACCGTGGACCAGCAGGATGTCATCAATCATTGGAATCGACGGGCCGAGGCGGTCGTCGGGGTCGGGGTTGGCGAGGCGTGGGGGCGGCCGGCGCGCGAGGTGCTCGCTGACTTCTGGCCCGCCATCGAGGCGAGCCGCAGCCGGCAGCACGCCCCTGGAAACAGCGGCATCGAGCGACTGCACGTAGAACGAGGCGGGTCCCGACGCTCGTATGGCGTTACTTTCTATCCACTCGCGCGCGGCTATGTTCAGGGCGGAGTCGTCATGATCGGTGACATCACCGAGCAAGAGCGCTTGCAGGAGGTGATCGTCCAGACCGAGAAGATGATCTCTCTCGGTGGGCTCGCCGCTGGCATGGCGCACGAGATCAACAACCCGCTCGGGATCATAGCCCAGGCCGCACAAAACGTGCAGCGTCGCACCTCCGCGGACCTGCCGGCAAATCGCGACGCCGCTGCCGCGGCCGGTCTCTCGCTGGATAGCTTGCAGCGTTACCTCGAGGTGCGCGGAGTCCAGCAGTTTATTCGAGACATTCGTGACGCCGCGGCGCGCGCCGCCGTGATTGTCTCCAACATGCTGGAATTCAGCCGGCGTAGCCCGTCGGCGAAGGTGCCGGTGAAGCTGGCGGATGTGCTCGATCGAGCGCTCGCCCTGGCGGCGAGCGACTTCGACCTGCGCAAGCAGTACGACTTTCGTCGCATCCAGATCGTCCGCGAGTATGCGGCCGCATTGCCACCGGTCGTCGGAGTCGTTATCGAACTCGAGCAGGTTTTTCTCAACCTGATCAAGAACGCTGCTCAGGCCCTGGCAGGGGGAGGACAGAGCGCGCCCCGCATCCGCCTCTGTACATCCCAGGAGGATCGGTACGCGCTCGTGACCGTGGAAGACAACGGTCCCGGCATGGATGAAGCGACGCGCCGCCGCGTCTTCGAGCCGTTCTTCACGACCAAGCAGCCCGGGGTCGGCACCGGGCTCGGGTTGTCCGTTTCATTCGCGATTATCACCGGAAATCACAAGGGCACGATTGCGGTGAACTCTTCGCACGGAGCTGGTGCCACGTTCATGATCCGGTTGCCCTTGGCTCCGGAGGAGATGGCATGACAGGCGATGGCATGGCTGCCCGGCGCCGACCGCTGATTTTGCTGGTCGAGGACGATATTCCCTTTCGTCGCAGCGTCACCGCGTACCTGGAGGATAGCGGCTTCTCGGTCCTGGAAGCGGACGATGGGGTCGCGGCGCTGGAGGTTCTCCGCGAGCACTCGCCGGACATCATCATCAGCGATCTGCGCATGCCGCGCATGAGCGGGCTGGAGTTGCTCGAGGTGCTGAAAAATCACGCGGGCGCAGCGCCCGTGATCATGATCAGTGGAACAGCAGACAAGGTCTTGCTCTCCGAGACGACCGAGCTGGGCGCGGCTGCTTACCTCACCAAGCCCATCACAGACCTGGCGATGCTGGAGACGGTTGCGCGTTCATTGCTGCCCGAGTGGCAGCCATGAGCGCGCGAATTCTGCTGGTCGACGACGAACCAGCGGTGCGGAGAAACTTTCGAGCGTTGCTCGAGGACGCTGGGCACACCATCTACGAGGGTTCTAACGGAACCGAGGGTCTCGCCCTGTACCTCGCGGAGCGCCCCGACCTGGTGTTGACCGATCTGCGCATGCACACGAGCAAGGACGGTCTCGCGTTGATCGCTGCCATCCACGAGCGGGACGATGCAGTGCCGGTGATCGTAGTCTCCGGCTCCGGAACGCTCCAGGACGCCATCGACGCCATTCGCCTGGGAGCCTGGGACTACCTGGTCAAGCCCGTCCAGCTGAGTGAGGAGCTGCTGGTCGCGATCGATCGGAACCTGGAGCGCGCCCGGCTGCTGCGCGAAAATCGGCAGTATCGCGCCAGACTGGAGGAGATGGTGGCGGAGCGAACTGCGTCGCTGGTCGCCTCTCAACAAGAAAATCAAGCCTTGCAGACGCGGCTGATGCAAGCCCAGAAGCTGGAGAGCTTGGGCTTGCTCGCGGGGGGCATCGCGCACGACTTCAACAACTTGATCACGGTTGTGGACGCCGGCTTCGAGGAGCTTCGGGAGGAGCTCGCAGGGCGCCGAGACGACACGCTGGAGACGATCGAAGTCGCTTTGAAGCAGGCAGCCGAGCTCACGCAGCAGATCTTCGTGTTCGCGGGCAAGGCACCGTCGAACCCGAAGCCCTGTGACCTGAGCATGCTGATCGCCGGCTTCGAGAAGCTGCTGCGCTCAGCGGTGACGCCCATGGTCCAGCTGGAGACACACCTCGGGCCCGTGCCCGCCGTCCTGGCGGATCCCGTGCAGATCCAGCAGATCGTGATGAACCTCGTGCTCAACGCCGCCGAGGCCATGGGTGGGCGAGGGGTCGTCAGCATCCGCGTCGACGTGCGCGAGATCGCGCCCGGCGCGAGCGAATTCGCGTACCTCACGGGCCCCTTGCAGCTCGGGCGCTACGTTTCGCTCCTGGTCGAGGACCGCGGCTCGGGCATGGATGAGGCGACGCTGCGGCGCATCGGTGATCCCTTCTTCACGACGAAAGCCAGCGGCCACGGGCTCGGGCTGGCGACCGTCCTCGGCCTCGTCCGCGGCCTGGGAGGAGCACTGGGTGTTGCGAGCGTGGTTGGTCGCGGAACACGCTTCTTGGCGGCGTTTCCCACGGTGCCGATCGCCCGAGAGAAGGCGCCGCCGCGGTCGATCCTTTCGCGGCCGTCCTGAAGGGTCGGCGGAAAGCCGCTCGACCGCGAGAGGCGGGCGAGCCATCATGCGGCGCCTATGGGATTCGGCAATGATTCGAGCGGCGGTGACTCCGGCAAGGCGCACCGCCGTTCGCTTTCCGCCAGCGAGCTGAGCGGATTCTTCGAGTGCCAGCGTCTGGCCTGGCTCAATTCGAGTGCCGCGCGCGGCGAGCGGGAAATGCCCGGGCGCAACGAGCTCGAGCGCTGGATGCTCGAGTACCGCGGGCACAAGCACGAAGCCAAGCTGCTCGAAAGGTACCGGAATCAGGGGCTGGAGATCATCGAGCTGTCACCCGCGCCATCGAGCAGCGAGGGCGCTCTGGCGCAGGCCGCGGCGGCCACTCTGCAGGCGCTGCGCAGCGGCGCGGATCTCGTGTACCAGGGGACCTTGCGCCTCGGTGACTGGGTCGGGCGCCCCGACTTTCTGAAGAAGGCGCCCGGCGAGAGCGCGCTCGGAGATTTTCATTACGAGGTCGTTGACGCCAAGCTCGCCCGCCACGCCCAGGCCCGTGCCATCATCCAGCTCTGTGAGTACAGCGAGCAGCTGGGAGCGCTGCAAGGGCGTTCGCCGGATCGGTTCTGGATCGCGATCGGCGGCAGCACCGAGACCGAACAGGTGCGCGCGCCGCTCGAATTCCGTCTGCTCGACTACGTGTCCTACTACCGGCGCGCCCGCCAGCGCTTCGAGCGCTTCGTCGCCGCGGAGAATCCAGCGGAGCCGTATCCCGAGCCGGTCGAACACTGCGACGTGTGCCGCTGGTGGAAGCAGTGTGAGGAGCGGCGCCGCAGCGATGATCACATCTCGCTGGTCGCCGGCAACACCCGCCGCCAGCGTGATCGGCTGGCGCTCGCGGGCGTGGTCACGGCGACGGAGCTGGCGCGGCTCGAGCCGGAGTGCAAGGTGGACGGCATCGACTCCGCACCGCTCTGGCGTTTGCGAGAGCAGGCTCGCCTGCAGGTCGCCGCGCGGGGCGGCGAGCAGGTGCTGTATGAGCTGTTACCCGCTCCTTCTGCGGGGGCATCCCGCAGCCCGAGCGTGGAATCGGGGACGGGGCTGGAGCGTCTGCCGCTGCCCACTCCGGGCGATCTGTTCCTCGACTTGGAGGGCGATGCGTACGCGTTCGGTGGCGGAATCGAGTACCTGTTCGGCTTGCTGGAGCTGGGCCAGCCGAGCCTGGACTGGTCCCGGCGCACGGCGCCGGGCGCTCCGCGCTATCATGCCCACTGGGCGAGCACGCGCGCCGAGGAGAAGCGGGCCTTCGAAGCCGTGATCCGGCGCATCGCCACGGGCCTGAACGAGTTCCCGGAGCTGCATGTGTATCACTTCGGGCAGCGCGAGGTGGATGCCTTGCGCAAGCTCTCGTGCCGGCACTCGCGCTCCGAGGAGCTGGTCGATCGGCTGCTGCGCGAGCACGTGCTCGTGGATCTGCATGCGGTCGTGCGTCAGAGCCTGCGTGCTTCGGTGGAGAGCTACTCGCTGAAGAGGCTGGAACCGCTCTACGGGCTCACGCGCGCGACCGATCCGAGGCGCGCGGCGCTGGCCATGCAGCGTTACGGCTTCTGGCTGGAAACAGGCGAGGCGCTCAGCGATCTCGAGCAAGAGCGCGCGACGCTCGCCCGCTACAACGAGGACGACTGCCGCTCCGCCTGGCAGCTGCGCGACTGGCTGGAGCGGCGGCGCGAGGACCTGGAACGGCAGACGGGACGCGCTGTGCCGCGTCCGGTCCTGGCTGCCGCCGAACAGCAGGAGAGCAAGAGCACGCGCAACGCCGAGAGCGCGGCCGTGGTCGAGGAGCTACAGGCGGGGCTGCCGCTCGATGCCAGCGAGGACACGGACGAGCAGCGCGGGCGACGCGTGCTCGCGCAGCTCGTCGGCTGGCACTGGCGCGAGCAGAAGTCCGCCTGGTGGGAGTACTTCCGCGTGAAGGAGCTTCCGCCCGTCGAGCGGCTCGAGGATCGCCAGGTGCTCGCGGGGCTCTCCGCGCCGGAGGAGCTCGGAACCGTCGATCGCTCCTACAAGTATCGCTATCACTTTCCGGAACAGGAGCACGCGATCCGGCGGGGCAAGGCGCTGGATCCCGACACCGACAAGGAGATCGAGGTGCTGGCGGTCGGTGCGTCGCATGTGGATGTGAAGCGCGGCAAGACTTCGAAACAACCACATCCGCAGGCGCTCGCGCCGGGGCGTCCGGTGAAGACCGATCACCAGGAGCAGCGGCTGCTCGAGATCGCGCGTTCGGTGGCGAGGCATGGCTTCGCTGCCGATGAATTTCCCAGCGCCCGAGCGCTGCTGCTGCGTGCAGCGCCGCGCTGCGGGCAAGCCCCCGGTGCCGAGTTGTTGGCAGCGAGCGAGGACACCGTCGCAGGCGTCGTGCGTCTGGCCCTGGGGCTCCAGCCCGGGGTGCTGGCCGTGCAGGGGCCCCCGGGTTCCGGCAAGACGCATCGTGCGGCGCAGGCGATCCTCGCGCTGATCCGGGCCGGCAAGCGCGTCGGTATCACGGCCAACAGCCACCAGGTGATCCAGGGCCTGCTGCGCAAGTGCTGCGAGCGCGCTCAGAGCGAGGGGCAGCCGATCCGGGCGCTGCACGTGCGCC
>JAICTU010000791.1 GCA_025936205.1 Polyangiaceae bacterium
CGGTTCAGGAGCATCCAGTACATGCCCAGGTTCACCACCGCCGCCATGAATCCGTCGAAGTCCACCGGTTTGACGATGTAGCTGTTGACCCCGAGGTTGTAGCTTTCGACCATATCTCGCTGCTCGTGGGACGACGTGAGCACCACGACCGGGATCGTGCGCGTGGTGGGGTTCTCCTTGATGGCGCGCAGGACCTCCAGTCCGTCGACCATCGGTAGCTTCAGGTCGAGCAGCACCAGCCGCGGGCGGTCGGCGGCTCGCCCCGCGTAGGCTCCCTGAGAAAACAAAAAGTCGAGCGCTTCAGCTCCGTCGCGCGCCACCTCGATGCGATTGCCGACCTTCGCCTGCGTCAGCGCACGCAGAGCGAGCTCGAGGTCGCTGTCGCTATCCTCGACGATCAGGATCTCAACAGCAACGCCGTCCATGGTCCCCCCCTAGGAAAGTACCCTTCTACCACCGTTTCGCAAGCGAAGCTGTAGTCATGTTAAACCACCGGCGTGTCCATCCTCGACGCGCGCACTTCTAGTCAATGTCGTAGCGGCTTTGCGCAAACGTCGGCTGCCCCGGCTTCTTGTCGAGCCGTAGCCCGTTGTGCGCAGCAACGACGCAGCGGGCTACCCCGGCCGCCTTGACGTTGGTCTCCACCAACTGCGCTTCGGAGATCACGCCATCGGCGTCCACCTTGAAGCGAGTGATCACCCGCCCCCTGAGATCAGCAACCGGCAGGTCTATCCCGGAATGGCAGCGTCCGAAGGCTGCGCTGTGTTCGCTGAACAGGCGACCAATGGCATCGTTGAGATTGACGGAGAGCTCGCCCTTCGCGCTGGGCGCCCGCCGCGTTGCTCGGGGCTTCTTTTTCGGCGCAGGAGCAGGCCCAGCGTCGGGCGCCGGCATTGGCTGGGCGGCGGTAGGTCCCCAGCCCAGCTCCGCGCGATGAGTCCAGGCGAAACCTCCGAGGCCGCCGAGCACGCCCAGTACGGCGCACCATGCCCATATTCTGCTCCGGGGAGCACCTGCCTCACTGTCGGGCAAGCTGAACGCAACGATGTTCTGCGGCGGGACTCGCGTGGGGGGATGAACGCTCTGACGAGTTGCAGTGATGCTCAGCCCGGATCGCCAGCGACGGACTTCAGACTGAATCTCCTCCACGTCCCCGTAGCGTTCGCCGGGTGCATCTCGGGTACACGTCGCGATGATGCGCGCGATGGTTTCGTCGTCGATGCCCAGCTCCGCGCCGGCTGCTGGATGCTGCTCCGTGATCAAGTACTGCAACAGCCGCCCCAGGCTGTAAACGTCGCTTTCGCGCAGCCTCTCTTGCGCACCTTGCCTTTGCTCGGGGGCGACGTAGCCCCAGTGCGAAGCCGCAGTTCCCGTTTCTGACGGCTCTGCCAGGTCGAAGTCCCTGAGCACCGGGCCATCAGCCCCTTCGTCATGGAGCACACTGGTTGGGCTCAGGTCGCCATGAAGAATGCCGTGGTCGTGAGCGAACTTCAGGGCCGCGCAAATGCCGGAGAACACCTGCATCTTCTTTTCGATCGACCAGCCTCTTCGGGCGATGTCGCTCAGGTCGGAACCGGAGACGAGCGTCGTCGAGAAGGCGAGCTCGCTGGCGTCCGCCGCCCAGAAACGCACGATCGATGCGGGAGCCCGAGCTGCCGTCAGCGCGCGCAGGGCGGCGATGCCCTGGCGAAAATGCCGCAACCTGCGGCCCTGGGAGGCGCAGCTCACGTGGAACACGTGGACGGCGCATTCCGCACCCGAGTCGATGCGCGTGGCGCGCCAGACGGTGGCGAAGCTCGCCACCTCGAGCACCCGCTCCAGCCTTGCCCCCGCCAATACCGAGCCCCGCTGGGGCTGCGGCAGCTCCAGCAGCGCGCTCTGCAGCTCCTGGATGCGTTGCTCTCGAAAGCTCCCGCCGAGGCCCTGGCTCGTTCCCCTGGCCTGCTCGCGCTCGCTGCACAGATCGTCGAGCTCCACTACGAGCTCCCTCGGGAACACCTGCGACTGTGGGCTTCGGCTCGGCTTGGACATGATGACTTGGCCAGAAAGTGGCTCTGATGCACTACTACAAGAACCCGCCCGCTACTTCAGCTGGCGCCCCAAAAAAAGGGGCGGTCCGGGTGGATCGCCGACGCATCGAGCTCGACGAGCAGGAATCGCGGCTCGGCCTGCACGGCACCCGCCGGCGCCAGGATGAGCCCAAATTCGCTGCCGGAGTACCCCCAGCCGCTCACTCGTGGCCCCACGGGCGCTGGAGCGAGAGCGGCAGCGGGCATATCCTGGTGACGCGGGGGGACCTGTGGGGCCGAGCCCTGTCTGATTCCCACCACTCGCGGCGGTACGTTTTTTTTTGTGAAGATCTCATGTTCCATGTGGAACCTCACTTCGCGCAAAATGAGGGGCGCCTCGCGTTGCGCGTTTCGTCGAAGGC
>JAICTU010000208.1 GCA_025936205.1 Polyangiaceae bacterium
GCCAGAGCCGCGATGTCGTAGTGACCCAGGCCGTGGATGTCGGAGTTGAAGCGGCTGCCGTAGTCCATGATGCTGGAGTACTGCATCTCCGCCATCTTGGCGTTCCGCTGCTCCTGGCACTGCGCTGCCGTGCCGGTCCCGTTCACCGGGCTCAGCGTGTTGTAAGCGGGGTCGTCGGGATTGGCCGACCCGCGCTGCTGCAGCGGGTCGGGGACGCTGCAGTTGCTGCGCAGGAATGCGTCCGGGGACGGAGCCCGGGTCGCAGAGCCCAGCGTGTACGGCGTCAACGGATCGATCGTCTTCACGCGCTGGGGCCAGTAGTCGTCCTGGAAGTTCAGGGCGTCGGCGCTGCCCGCGAAGTTGTGCCGCAGACCCATGGTGTGGCCGAGCTCATGCAGCATCACCGCGCGGAAGATGCGATTGCGCAGCTCGTTGAACAGGTCGTCGCCCTGCTTCCCGCTGTCCGCGAACTCCTTCGCCAGGCCCCCGATCGCGGGATCGTCGAAGTCCGCCATCCAGATGTTGTGCTTGGAAGTGACGTCCGCGAGGTTCTGCACTTCCTTGAGCGCGTCGGGACCGAACCAGTTGGTCAGCGACAGGTAGCCCAGGGGGCCCTCGACCGGCTCTGGTGTACCCACCGCGGCCGCGTTCTTCTTCATCAGGTCGGAGCGGAACTTCAGATAGCCGGGCTTGCCAGCGGCCTGATCGCGTGCCCACTCGGAGGGCAGCATCTTGGCTTCGATCTCGGTGCCCACCAGGCGCGCGAGGCGCGCCTGATCCAGACCCGGAACCGCGGTCGGGATGCCGTCCTTGCCTTGCTTGGCCAGCTGCGCCAGGCGGTCGAAGCCGCCCTGGCCGAGCATCGCCTTGGTCAGCGCGTCACCCGAGAGCCCGGCGAGGCGGTCGAGCTTGCGCGGATCGATCGGGTTCAAGTTGCCGCGGATCGCCTGGCGGAAGTAGTCGCCATTGATCAGCGAGTCCTCCGACAGACCGCCTTGCGACTCGGGGATCATCAGCTCGACGATCTCCTTGGCTTGCTCGGCGTAGCGGTCCACGCCGGCGCCGTACACATAGGCCGACGCCGAGACGTTGCGGCCCGTCTCCGGGTTGAGCGAAGAGGGACCGAAGCCGAGCGGGCCCGCCGCCTGCTGCTGATCGACCCAGTACACGAAGTTGTAGCGCAGGTCGCCGTTGCGGGCGTGGTTGTCCTCGTTCGTGTCGAGGCAGTACAAGCACGTGTCGCCCGTGTCGTTCTTCAGGTCGCGCTCGAGATCGGCGACGCTCTGATTGCGCGCCGCGGAGATGACCTTCTTGAACGCCGTATCGTAGTCGCCCGCGATCTGGTCGGCGGTGGCGCGCAACTCGTCCGGGAAGTTCTCGGAGAGCGCGTAGGTCAGCGGCTTGAGCGTGCGCGCGGAGAAATCGAGCGGCACGCCCGAAGCGTCGCGGCTGCGCTGCCACAGATCGTGACGCCCCGCGACCTCGATCAAACCGGAGAAGGTGTTGCCGAGACGGCGGTCGTAGGTGGGACGGTCGACGCGGAAATAGCCGAACTCGCCCTGGCGCCGATCGTCGTAGACCAGCGGCACGTACTCTTGCTCCGCGACGGGGTCGACCTTCAGCAGCGAGGTACGCAGCTTGATCTCGTCGCCGGCGCAGTCGCCGAGGCGCGAGTTGGTCATCGCGATGCACGCCATCACGCTCGGCTCAGCCGTGTAGCGCGTGGTGAAATCCATGTAGTTGGCGCGGCCCGTATCCGGGTCGACTTCCATCTTGAACGCGTCGGGACCGCCTTCGTTCTGCGGGACGTAGCTCGACATCGTCGCGAAGGCTTTGAACTCCGGCGAGAGCTCCATCAGGTTCTCGACGTCGTTCTGCGACCAGTCGACGCGGATGAACTCGCGGTCGTACCAGGGACGATCGCTGGAGTTCTCCGAGATGATGTTGTTCTGCTCGCCGGTACGCGAGTTGTAACCGCGCTGCACGTCGACGTGCTCCTGGATGCGGTACGCGACCACCGGTGCTCCCTTGTAGAGCGTCGGGTCGCGGCCCCAGCCGAGCCCGGGTGCCACGGGCTGATCGGCGGGCTTGGCCAGGCCGGTAGCGGCGGTGTTGTCGATGCCGGGGATCTCCTCGTAGGAGCGGTAACCGACCAGGTGATCCTCCTGGATGTCCCAGGCGATCATCTCCAGGCTGCTGTTGACGCCGACGAACGCGGCCGGGCTCGTCTCCGGCACGTCGACCACGGTCTCGCGAATGAACCACTGGCCTTCGAAGTTCTTCTTCGCGATCAGGTTTGGCTGCGTACGATCGATATCACCGATGGAATCGGCGCAACCGGTACCTGCTGCCGCCACGGCGATGAGCGTCGCCGCGTGCCCGAGCACGCCAAAGCGAGCAACGTGCATGCCAAGCACGCTGAAGTGACTCTTGCGGCTCACAACTCTGGTCATTCGGTCCTCCAACTGCGAACTACGGTAATGCGCGACATCAAGGGGGGAATCATAGATGCGGGGTCTCAGAGAGGGATGGCTTCCGTATACGTCGCGTTTACGAAAAAGGTTGTCATGTTGCTCTCGGCTCCTTCGAACGCATAGAAGGGGAACCGATAACTCTTGTTGTCGGCGCGGAAGATGCCGCCGGCCGTCGCCATGCCGAGCCCGAACGACAGGTTGTCGAACGCCCGGTAGTTGGCCGACAGCGTGCCCGTCTGCGTGTCGTGCTGGCCACGGCCAGCAGTGGCATACGGGCTCGATAGATCGTCGACCGGGTAGCTGTCGTAGGTGAAGGACTTGGCCAGGCCGTAGGAGATGCCGAAGCCGAGACGATCCGTGAGGGAGTACGAAGCGCCCAGCGTGCCGCTCATCACCATCGAGGTGTTGTTGCTCTCGCCGTCGAAATACGTGTTGCCCGCGAGCTCGGAGCCGCCGGTGCGCGCGATGCCGGTCACGACGTCCTCGATCACGAGCCCGTCTCGCGTGGTCAGCCCTCGGCCGGTATCTGCCTGGCGCGTGGGGTGCGTGTAGCGGTGAAAGTTCTTGCGGTACCCGAGGCCCAGGCTCACGCCGAACTTGCCGAAGTTCATGCCGCTGCTCAGCCCTGCCCCGATCGAGGTGATCAGCGAGTCCACGCGCGAGGCCGTGCTGGTCGGAATGCGTGCCGACAGTGAACCATTGATCTTCGGGCCATTTTCAAACTGCCAGAGCGGCCGCCCCACACCCAGCGAGATGTCGCCGAACAGTAGTGTGTTGGGAGCGTCATCTCCGTCAGCCTTGGTGAGCTCCTGCATGATCGAGGCGCTCGCCGAGATGCGCGTGTTGTCTGGAAAACTATAGGAGGGGGAGATCGCGAGCGACCAGTCCACCATCGGATCGCGAACGTAGCGCGTGTCATTCGTCACCGGCACGAACGTGCTGGAGCCGAAGTTCATGCCCGCGCCCACCATGATGCTGAGCCCGGAGGGCAGGCGTTCTTCCTGCTGCTCCTTGGTCACGCCGGCGTTGCTGGGCTTGTCTGCGGGCGTGGCCGCAGCGGACACCGGATTCGTCGGCGGGGGCGCCGCGATCGGTTGATCGGGGTTGGACGGCCCCGACGACGGATCCTGCGCTGCAACGCCCACGCTGAACGACACCGCGGGCGCGCTGGGCGGAACCTCGGTTGCAGCTGCTGGCGCCACGGCAGCGGGCGGCAGAGCAGCGGGCGCCAGAGCAGCAGCAGCAGCAGCAGCAGCAGCAGCCGGCGCGGCGGGTTCCGGAGCATCCGGAGCATCCGGAGCATCCGGAGCAACAGCGGGCGGCGACGCCTCCACGGGCGCGCTTGCTCCCGGTTGCGTGGGCGCGCCAGCCGCGGGAGCGTCAGGCGCGGCACCGGGCTGTGCTGCCGGCTTTTTTGCGCTTGCCTTGGTGGGAGCCGCCGCGGCAGGCGCCGCCGGAGCGGCTGCAGGTGCCACCGGAGCGGCTGCAGGAGCACTCGCTGCCGGATCATTACTGCCTGTGGGAGCTGGCGGTGCCGGCTCCGCTGCGCTCGCGGCCGCGGAGAGACTGATGATCAGAAGCGCGGAGCCAACTGCACGATCCATAGACATTCCCATTCAGCGCTACTCTCGCTCATCGCCAGCGCCGACGAGATCACCCCGGCGAGGCAGTCACCGAGATGCTCCCTCTCTTAGGCCTACACCTAGGAGTCGGGCGTGAGAAAACGGGTCAGCCTGGCGGCGAACTCTCAGAGGATAGCTGCTCCATACGCGTTTGGCGCCTATCCACGCGATCCGCATGAAAATAGTTGGCCGCCGCCGATGTAAAATTCGGAGCGCCTGGGGCGCGCGACCCCAAGCCGCTTCTCTGTTTCCGGGCAGCAACGGATAAGCGCTTGCAAAGCGGCAATTTTTCGCTCCCTCGGCTATCGAGCCGTGGTGCGTTGCGCACCAGCTGTGCACCCGTTTGGACGCGTTCAGGGATGAGGCGCTCGCTCTGCGATCAGGAACAGCAAGTCCTCCAGTGTCTCGCGCCCGAGACTCGCGCTGATGGCGAGCGCGGGGGTCTCGGATTGCTGCGAAACACGGTACAGAATCGGAGAGAGCCCTCGATGGGGCGCCACGTCGATGGAGGCGATCCACTCCGCTCCCAGTCCCAACCGTTCCGCATTGCCATTCGCGAACGCGGCCAGGCTCGAGAAACCGCCCATCAACGTACGCTGCTCGTGCAACACGCCAAGGCCGCCGCGCGCGGCGAGCGTCGCCGAGAGCGGGCGCCGAGCGGCGCTGGCAGCGAGCGAAAGCAGGAACTTCTCGTCGGCAGCCCAGGCGATCTTCACGCCATCCGGCTCAGGGACGAACAGCACATACAGTGTCGGTATGGAGGGGTGAAAGGCGTGCGCCGGCGCCTCGGGGGGCGCGTCCGCCGGGGCAGCGGCTTGCTCCGCGCGAGGTTGCGCGAACGCCAGCTCCAGCAGAAAGCTGCCCTTGGGCAACCCCGGCGCGGCTTGCAGGCGGCGCCGCTTGATGTGCTGGGGGACCCAGCGCGCGCCCCAGGCGCTGCGCACGAGCCGCCCGAACTGCGGACCCAGGATCGGATCGTTGAAGGCGCTCGCCAGCTGGTCGGTCCAGTTGTCGAACTCGTTGAATCTACCCGCGAAGCCGAGCGCCTGCCAGCCGAGGTCGGCGAGCCAGGGAGCGGGCGCGGCGCGCGGGTCGGTGCTGGCGGGCAAGTGCCCCGCGGCGTGCACGATCGGGCCCATGGGCATCGGCAGGTGTTCGATCAACCAGCTGCCTTGCTGCTGCAGGCGATCGGGCAGCCCGCGAAAATCGAGCAACGTGCCGAGCAGCGCGCTGAACGGCCCGCGCAAGCGCGCGAGCGGCACGGCGCTGAACGCCCACAGATAGCCGGCGTCTTCGCTAGCGAGCTGCAGCTGCCAGAAGTCCGTGGGCGCGATGCCCGCGGCGCCCGTGCCGATCAGGAGCTGCATCAGCTCCGAACGGGCCGCCGCGCGCGGAGCCACGATCGATAGTTCCAGCTGCTTCTCTTCCGCCTTGGGCGCCAGCTCGAGCTGCGCGCCGTCGAAGTCGTCGGCGATGTTGCGCAGCTCGTCGCTCAGCTCATGAGCGATGCCGGCGAGCTGGGCGCTGCCACGCTCGTTCAAAGACTGCAGCCCGAGCGCGCTCTCCAGCCAGGCGCGCGTGCGCGCTTCCAGCGTGACGTCAGCGACCTCGTGCAGCGGGGCGGCATGAAAGATCGAGCTCAGTTTGCCGGTGCCGATGGGCGCGAGCGGCAGGGCCCGCGTGGCCGCTGGCAGCAGCTCTCGCAGATCCGCTTCGGAGCTGGAGCACACCATGCGCAGCGGCACCGGGCCGAGCGCGTGCGCCTCGGCGCAGCTGAGCCCGATCGGCGACTCGACCGCGCGCGGCTCGCGCGGAATATCCGCTGGATTCGCGGTCCCGAGCGCAAAGCTCACGGCCCAGCGCAGCGCAGGCGGCTCACTCTTGCCGTTCCAGAGCGCGAAGAACTCCACCGGCGCCTGCAGATCGACGGGGTGGCGCGGGCGCCCCACGCGCCCGCGCAGCCACAGCTCCAGCGAGAGATCTCCGCCCGCCCAGCCCTGCACCTGCTTCAACAGCGCCGCGGGCTCGCTCCAGCGCGCGGCGAACACGAGATCGGGCGGCAGGGGCAGCGGCGTTTCGACGCGCGGGGGCGGCGGCGGTGGAGGCGCGACGGGTGGGGGCGGCGGCGGCGCCACCGGCGCGGGGTGCTCGCAAGCGTTGGCCCCGAGCGCGAGCGACAGTGCCGCCGCCGCTGCGGCCGGTGTGAACCTCACGCGGGTCGGATGCCGGCAACTCCGCCGGCAGCGACTCCGCCGGCAGCAACTCCCGCGGCTGCGCGCGCGCGCCGCTCGATTTCGTCGAAGCGCCGCTCCGAGAGCAGCGCCGTCTCGGCGAGCCAGCTGCCGCCGCAGCAGAGCACGTTATCGAGCGCCAGGTAGCGCCCCAGGTTCTCGGCGTTGATGCCGCCGGTCGGCATGAACGGCACGTCCGGATACACGGCGCCGAACGCCTTCAGCGTGCCCACGCCGCCAAACTGCTCCGCCGGGAAGAACTTCAGCACCTTCAGCCCCAGATCGAGCGCGCGCTCGACCTCGCTCGGCGTGCACACGCCGGGGCTCACCGCCAGGCCTTCGCCGAGGGCGTACTTCACGACATCCTCGCGCAGCCCAGGGCTGACCAAGAACCGAGCCCCTGCTCTCTGCGCCGCGCGCGCTTGTTCGACGCTGCGGATGGTGCCGGCGCCGACCAGCAGCCCCGGCAGCGCGCTCAGGCTGCGGATGGCGCCTTCGGCCGCGGCGCTGCGAAACGTCACTTCGATGCAGGGCAGGCCGCCGGCGATCAGGGCGCGCCCCAGGCCCTCCGCGCATTCCACGTTCGGCAGCTTCACCACCGGGACCACCCGGCAGGCTCGCAGCCGCTCGAACACACTCGCACTCGTATTTGATTCAGTCATGCGTCACCGATCCGGCGCTCAGCGATCAATCCGGGCGCTGCCTCCGCCCATGGCTTTCAACACCTCGGGCAGCGTCGCCATGGTGGTGTCGCCCGGCGTGGACATCGCCAGCGCGCCGTGCGCCACACCGCAGCTGAGGGCCCATGCTGGATCCTTACCCTCCAGCAGGCCATAGATAAAGCCCGAGGCGAAGGAGTCCCCTCCCCCGACCCGGTCCAGGATCTCGATCTTCTGGATCGGCACCTGCCAGAACTGTCCGCCTCCGGCACAGAGCGCCCCCCAACCGTTCACGCTGGCGGAGTGCGCCTCACGCAGCGTGGTGGCGATCAACGCGAGATTGGGGAACGTCTGTTGCACGCGGGCCACCATGCGGCGAAAGCTCTCCACGTCGAGCTCGCTGAAGTCCTTGGCTCCGCCCTCCAGCTCGAAACCGAGCGCGGCGGAGAAGTCCTCCTCGTTCCCGAACAAGACGTCGACGTGCGGCACCAGCGCGCGGTTCACCTCACGCGCCTTGGCTTGCCCACCGATGTCCTTCCACAAGGAGGAACGATAGTTGAGGTCGTAGGACACGAATGCCCCGCTCTTCTTCGCCAGCCGCATCGCGTGCAAGGCGACTTCCGGCGTGCCGTCGGACAAGGCGGCAAAGATGCCCCCAGTGTGGAACCAGCGCGTGCCGCCCCCCGCAGTGAAGACGGCGTCCCAGTCGACATCTTTGACCTGAATCTGCGAGATCGCAGTGTGCCCGCGGTCGGAGCAGCTGAGCGCGGCGCGGGGCCCAAAGCCACGCTCCACGAAATTGAGGCCGTTGCGAGTACGCCGCCCGACTCCATCGTAGGGCTTCCAGACCACGGGACGCGTGTCGACCCCGCCTTGCAGCATGAAATCCTCGACGAGACGCCCGATCGGGTTGTCGGCGAGGGCGGTGATGATCGCTGCTCGCTGATTGAAGCAACGCCGTAGACCGCGCGCGACATTGTACTCTCCACCGCCTTCCCAGACGTTCAGCGTGCGAGCTGTATGGATGCGTGCCTCGCCCGGGTCGAGGCGCAGCATCACCTCACCTAGACTCACGATGTCGTACATGCAGCTACTCGCTGCTTTGAGGCCCGAGAGGGGATTCGGCATGCGTGCCTGCATAGCGCGACAGGAAAGTAAAAACAGCAGAGCCGAGCGCGGCTCGCGCTGCCTGGTGCTGGAGGCAGAAGCCGCGCTGGGCGAGCGGAACGGTCCCGCGCGAGCAGCTTCGAGAACAGGACCGGCTACTCGGCCTCAGCTGTGCTCACTCCTGCGTCACAGCCGAACGCGCGGGGTGTTGCGAACAACCTCGGATCCTGCCCGAGTTTTGCTAAAGAAGCGGGTCGCTTGGCTGTGCTCCCGGGGGAATCACCCGTACGCTGGGGCCCCGGCGTCGGCGCCCAGCGCAAACTGGGAGCGCCTGGCATGGCCCGCGAAATGTTCACCCTACGAGTCAGACTCAGAAGATCCCGGAGAGACGCATGAAACCGTCAGACCGTTCCCTCGATATCGCCGTCATTGGCCTGGGTCAGGGCGGCGGCAACCTGGCCGCGGAGTTCGCGCGGAGAGGTTATCGGGCCATGGCCTTGAACACTGCTCGCACCGATCTTTCTGCGCTCTCCGCGCTGGGAACCACGACGCATCCGGCGCTCTCCGAGGCGCAGCGCTTGTACATCGGCATCGACGGCTACGACGGCGCCGGGGCAGACCTGAACTACGGCCGCCAGTGCGTGACCGAGAGCGCCGAGCGCATCCGCGAAGCGGTGGCGCGCCACACCGAGGGCGCAGACGTGGTGCTGCTCGCGGCGGGGCTCGGTGGCGGCACCGGCTCGGCGGTGAGCGAGCTCGTGCGGGTGCTGGAGTCGCTGGAGCTGCCGCTGACCACGCTGACCACGCTGCCGGGCGATCAGGAGAGCGGCATCGCCAAGGTCAATGCAGTGCGCGCCGTGAGCGACCTGGTCAAGATCCCCGACCTGGGCCTGATCTTCGCCGACAACCAGCGGCTCGCGCAGTTGCACGGCAGCGTCACGCTGGACGAGTACTTCGAGCGCATCAACGAGATCATCGTCGAGCCGCTCGACGCCTTCAACCGGCTCAATCAACGCGAAGGCTTGCACCCGATCCGTACGCTCGACGGCGAGGATCTGCGCACGCTGTTGATGTCGACCGGCGTGCTCAACTACGCGCAAGGCGAGCTGCCGGGGCTGACGGTCGAGGGCGTCACGGAGTGGGTGAACAGCGCGCTGCAGAGCAGCGGCGTGATGCCCGCCGGATTTGCGATCGGAGACATTGCTTATCTGGGGCTCGTGGTGGAGGCGTCGGGCGAGCTGCTCGCCAACACACCGTTCACCTTCTTCAACGAGATGAGCGAGCGGCTCAAGTCGGGCACCAACGGCGCAGGCATCTACATGGGCGTGTACCGCAACGACCAGATGCCCACCCACTCGGCCACGCTGCGCATGCTCGCCTCCACGCCCACGCTGCCCAAGGGCATCCAGACGGTGGTGAACGCGGCCCAGCGCGAGGGCAGCGCCCTGCGCGAAAAGCTCAACCGCAGCGTCGCGGCGCTCGACCTGGGCGACCTCGCGGAGCTCGATCTCCTGCCTCAGCGCTCGGCGCACCAGCCCTCGGCGAGCAACGGCCAGCGCCGCGTGCGACCCAACCGGCGAGTTCAAGCCAGCAACACCCGAGGCCAGTTCGAGGCCCCGCTGAACGTGACCCCTGCGGCTTCCTCGAGCCCCTCGGCGACGCGCAACAGCAGCCGCGTCCAGCCGCACTCGAACGCGCCCGCGCACATCCCCTCCAACGCACCCTCGATCGAGCCCCAGCACGCGCCCGAAGCCCAGCGCTCGGCGCCGGAGCTACGGGGTTCTGGCGGGACCGTCCGCAGCGTGAGCCCGCTCGAAACTCCGCGCGTCAGCGAGGCTCTGCGCCCGAGCGAACCCGAGCGCCGCTCCGAACCATCGCGCAGCGCCGAAGCACTGCGCAGCTCCGAACCCCAGCGCAGCTCCGTTCAACCCGCGGCCACCTTCACCCCCTCGCGCCCTCCGCCGCTGACGCAGATGCGCGGTGCTGCCCTCCAGCCCGCGCCCGATCACGACTCCAGCCCCGATCCGACGGCAGAGCTGGGCGATCGCTCGGAGCCCGAGACCTACGATCGCCTGGTCGATGCCTTCCTCAACACCGAGTCCGAGTCGATTCGCCGCCGCATCGCCACGCGCCTGCACTCCTCGCGCAACTCGGATCACCCGCTCGCTCGCTTTTACGCAAACCGCGCGATCGAGCGCCTGGTCGACGCGGGCGCTGAAGAAGCGCTCGAGAACGTGATGAGCACCATCGGCGCGCAATAATCCAGGGGGGTCTGGAGCAGACCCCCCAGTCCCCGCAGCGGCTGCGGGGACTTCCCCCCGCCTCCGCCCGCGCGGCGCGGGCGCTGCGCGCGGGGCCCCAACCCCGCTTGCGCCTCCCTATTCGCAAGGTGGTCTCGTGATAGTGGGCGAGCCTCTCGCGAGGCGGTTGCTCTCTGGTCGGGGGGCTGTGCGCCCGGGTGTGCAAGGTTTTTGGGGGCCGGGCTGCCGCTAGGCGGTGCTGTCCGGCACCTCGGGGCGCGGTGCCGCGGTTGAGCGACCGCGCGCAGGCTGCTCGGCGCGGACGTCCGATCGATGGAGCGGCTCTTCGACGGCCCCTTCGCCGCGGCAAATCGAAGTTCCATGTGGAACCTCATTCGCGCTCGCCAAACCCCACCCGACGCGCGATGCCGAGCGGAGCCCCGAGGCTTCGTCAGCGCCGCCTAGCGGCAGCCCGGCCCCCAAATCACATCTCACGCAACTCGCCTATCGGCGCGAGGACGGAACGCTCTTGCCCCGTCAACCGCGAGGGTTCACAACGGCAGCCACGCGCCGTGGTCGGCGGTGGTGGCTGCGCGCACGGTGAGGCCCGTGAAGATCCAGAATTCGACTTGTTCGCCGAGCTTGAAGTCGGGGTCGGGGATCGGGCGGCTGCGCAGCAGCGTGCGCGCGCCAAATTGAAAGCTGACGCCGTCGGCGATGCGGTAGTCGACGGGTAGCTCGAAGCGCAGCAGCGTGGAGTCGGGCGGGATTTCTCGCGCTTGCTGTTGCTGCGGGAGGACCGCCGGGTCGTTGGGGTCGAGCGGAACGCCTTCGGTCGTGACCAGCCGGTAGCGAGTGTTCTCGAGGTTCGTGTAGAAAGAGGCGAGCGGGGAGATCGTCCAGCGTTTGCCGGCCTGGAACACGCCGGTCGCCGTCGCGCCGGAGCGCGGCGTGGAGGTGCCGAGGATCGGATCGAAGTACCAGTCGAGCGCGGCGTTGAAGCCGAGCGTGGTGATGAGCCCGGGGCCCTTGTGGACGACCGATTTGATGTCGATGTTGCCGGTGCCGCCGAGCGAGTTTTTCTTGGGCTGCGGGGGCACGGCGTCGAGCGTCCAGACGTAGGCGATGCCGCCTGCGACGCCGAGCGTGGTGCGCTCGCCGAACTTGGTGTCCCAGTCGAGCTCGGGCGAGAGCACGAGGTAGCGCGCGGTGTGACGGAACCACTGGTAGGTGACTTCCGCCGAGGCCCCCGCGTGGGAGGCTTTACCGATCGAGATGGAGAAACCGGGCTTGCCCCGCGCCTGGAAGCCGTCGGGGATCACGCTGCCGAAGACAGTGGTGCCGGTGCCCGCGGGCATGGTGCCGTCAGCCGAGGGCGGAATCGGCACGACGGCAGTCTTGTCCAGCGTGGTCGTGTATTCCACGCCGCCGTCGAGGTTGAGCGACAGCGTGGGGCGCACCAGGTATTTGAGCCCGGTGTTCGCGGTGGTGCGCAGGATGTCCGTGACCGATGTGGTCACCGCCGAGGCGAGCGTGGGATCGAAGACGACGCCCGCCGCCGTGTAGTCGATCTCGCCGACGGCCAGCGTGGCGGTCGTCGTCCAGGCGAGCCACTTGCCAATGTCCAGGGTATGGTCGAGGGCGACCTGATGGAGAACCAGCGGGTGGTTGACGTGCAGCGCGTTCGGCAGGCGATAGAAGATGCGCGGCGTATAGCTGAGCGTGAGGGTGCTGTCGGGTGTGCGGTTCCGGACCGCCAATCCGGGCACCAGAGTGAAGGTGATCGAGTTTTCCGACGGGCCCGCGTAGTCGACGGGCGCACGCCCAACCGCCACTTCTCCATCGGCCCCGATCGCGCCCTCGATCACCGATGCGGAGAAGGCCGCGAGCAGCAGGCTTGAGGCAGCGCCGAGCATACTGGTGCGATCAGATCCTTCGACCCGGTTGCATGCGACCCTGGGCTAGTGTCCGCGACACTGGGCGCGCGCTCACTCCACGACCACGACGTCGCTATCGTTCAGACGGAAGCGCGCGCTGACAGCCTCCGGCGCGGCGAGGTCGCGCAGGCGGAAGCGAATGCGCAGGAGATGCGGGTCGCGCCGCACGACGTAGATCGAGTCCTCGTCGGCAAACTCGGTGAGACCGCCCGCGTTGGCGATGGCCGAGAGCAGGCTCTCGTCGTACGGAAGCTCGAAGCGCCCGGGCTTCGTCACCTGGCCGAGTACCGAGACGCGGATCGGCCGGCGCTTGGTCACCGTGACGGTGACCTGCGGCCGCACCAGGATCCCCGAGAGGCGCGCGGTGAGCTGCTGAGCCGCTTCTTTCGTGGTGAGGCCGTTGAGCGAGATGTTGCCCACCACGGGCTGCACGTAGCTGCCGTCGGGCCCCATCGTGAACGCGCCCGAGAGCGCCTGCTGATCGGCGACCAGCACGTAGATCTCGTCACCGGGACCGATGCGGAAAGCAGCAGCCTTGTCGTCGGTGGGGGGCAGGCGGCTCGCCCACACGAACGGCTGCGGAGGAGCGCAGCTCCCGAGCCACACGCTCAGGGCGCAGATCAGCCAATAAGCTCGAAAGAAAGCGCGACTGCCCATGCCTATCCAACCACCGTGCAATGGCGAACCGCAGGCGGGTCGCCGAGTACTCCGACGCTGCCACCGAGAGCGGCGAAAACCAACAACAAAAAAAGGGGCTCGGCGAAAGGTACGGGCAGCTGCCCCGGCAGGCTTGCTACGGCAGCAGGGCGGTTTGATGTGTGAATCATGACAGCCGCTGAACGAACCCTGATCGTCGGAGTCGACTACTCGGACTTCTGTATCCCCGCCCTCGACCAGGCGTTGCAGATATCGGGTGGTTCTCCCGCGACCCACCTCGTGGCAGTTCTGGCATTGCCGGAAGCGACCCCTACCCGACTCCAGGAAGCCGAGGAGCTCACCGAAGCGTTCGTGGAGCGGGCCAAGGACAATCTGGTACGGCTCGTGCACACGCGGGCGAAGGAGGTCGGGGTGCCACTGCCCCGCGTCTCGAGTGCGATTTGTTTCGGCGATGCGGCGGAGTGCCTGCTCGGGCGCGCGCGCGAGCTGAAGGCCGATCTGGTGCTCGTCGGCACGCATTCGCGGCAGGGGCTGGAGCATCTGTTGATGGGCTCCGTCGCCGAACAGGTGGTGCGGCAGGCGCCTTGCTCGGTGCTGGTGGCCCGAGCAAAGCCCGCGGCCACGGAGCGGAGCGCGGCAGAATTCTCGCGAGAAGACCCGCTGGAAGAGCTCTCGGGCGAGAAGGTCGACGAAGGCCTGGAGCTGCTCAGCGAGCCACATTTGGACGCAGGCCGCGTCGTGCTGCACGTGCTCGATCTGGACAGCAGTCAGACCTTCGTGTGTTCGTTCCGCGACTTCTCCGCCGTCGCGGTGGAGCCGCTGGAAGGCAACTGGGTGCCGGCCCCGTCGGCGGAAGCCCGGGCACGCGCGGCGCGCTTCGCCCTGGTCGAAGCCGGGCGCAACGCGCCGCTCTTCACGCGGCTGTTCGCCGAGCTCACACGCCGTAGGCGGGAGAGCCGTTCAGACCAGGCTGAAGACCGCTGAGGCGCAACCACAGGCGCTGGGCCGAAAACTCTCCGCTCCGGCTCTGCAGGCGCGCGTAGTCCATGTCGCAGCGCTGCAGCTCGAGCTCCGAGCCACCTCGGTTCAGCCCCCAGCGCGTGGTCACCGCGCAAGTGTAGCCCGCCGCTCTCACGGCTGCGAGCGCGCGCGCGTCATAGCTGCCGTTGGGATAGCAGAACGAAGCGACGTCACAGCCCGCCGCTCGAGCGAGCTCGGAACGCGACTGCACCACCTCGCGCTCGAGCTGCGCCGCGTCCAGGTCCGGAAGCAGCGGATGCGTGAGCGAATGGCTGCCGATCTCGTGGCCCTGCGCGCCGAGCTCGCGGATCTGCTGCCAGCTCATCAGCCCCGCCCAGTCGGGGACCTGGTCTCCGCCGAGCGCACGCTCCAGCGCGGCGATCGCCCGCTCGCGCTGTTCCGCGCCGAGCTGCTTGGCCGCGCCGACGCCCTGCGCCGCGAGGCGGATCGAGTCCGACGGCAGGAGCGCTTCGAACGACGCCACACTCAACCCGAAGGGCGCGAGCAGGGGCTCGAAATTGAGGTCCCGGCGCTTGCGGATGACGGCCACCGCGCACAACAGCGCGAAGCCGAGCTTGTCATGCCAGGGGCAGCGCCGCTCTTCGACCAGCGCCACGGGGATGTAGAAGCTCGCCTTCAGGCCCAGGCGATCGAGCACCGGGCGTGCATGCTCGTAGTTGTCGAGCGAGCCGTCGTCGAAGGTGATGCCGAGCACCGGGCGCGCGGCCCCGGGCTCGCGCTGCCAGTGGCGGTAGGCGTCGATCAGCGTCGTGCAGGCGAAGTGCTGAGCCAGCTGCCCGAGGATCGCCTCCAGCTGCTCGGGCGTGACGGCGAGACCGGTGAGCGGATAATGCCGCAAGCGCTCCGCCGGCAGCACGCGATGAAAGGTGACGACGGTGAGCGCGCCGCGCGCAAAGCGCCCGGGCTGCGTCGCACCCAGCGTGGACAGGGCTCGCGCCAGCCCGTCGCGCGCGTACGGCTGCACGCGCGCGCGCAGCGCCGCGACTCC
>JAICTU010000596.1 GCA_025936205.1 Polyangiaceae bacterium
CTCGTAATCTGCGAACCGAGCATTGGGCTCCTCCTTGGTCTAGACACCCGCGGAAGTAGCCCAGTGCTCACCTATTGAAAATCCATGATGGATCGGCGCCTTACGAAAGCCTGCCCGGCTAAGATCCTACCTATGAGCCGCGGATAGGACCGTCACGGTTCCAGCGGGGTCGTAGCGGCCTGTACCGCGATCCCGGAACTGGGACCCGGCCGTCCCGGAAGTGCGCGAATGTTCGTCGCAAGGGCCCGGGTACAGCCCCAAATTTCGGCTTCCTCCGCGCTGGCACGGTCGATGCCGTGGCAGCAGGTATGGAACCTCTGGACGTTGCCCCCGCGGTCTCTCTGTCACTCGGTGCTGTGCGCGCCCGGAAGGCGCAGAACCCCCGCCGCCGTGCCTGGTTCACCTCGGCTGCGATCGGTGTCATCGCTTGTATCCTCGGTGCTTGGGGCTCCGCACCCCCCGCCGCCGTGCCGCTCATGCAGGTCGAGTCCACACCTGCGGCTCCCGTATCCGACGGCACTGCCCTGGTCAGCGCTTGCGACGCGGGTGGCGCCATCGCCTGCAACGACCTCGGCGTCGTCTCCGTGCCTGCGACACCGAGGCGACGCTGTGCTCGCCGCGCGGTCGTTTCAGCGCGCCTGCGACGCCGGTAGCACCGACGGCTGCAGCAACCTCGGCGCGTTGTATGAAAAGGGCGCTGGCGTCCACGCCGACCTGAGCCAGGCTACGGCTCTCTATCGGCTCGCCTGCGAGGGCGGGGCGGCGCTCGGCTGCAGCAACCTGGGCGCGCTCTACGCTCGCGGCAAGGGTATGGCCCGCGACGCGGGCGAGGCGCAGCGCCTGTTCCAGCAAGCGTGCGAGGGCGGCAGCGCCATGGGCTGCAACAACCCGATGCAGCTCAGCTCGAAGCTCCCCGCCTCCCGCTGAGGCGCTGCCGGCTCAACCGGCGCAGCCGTAGCCCGAGCAGCCGCTGTGCGTGACCATGTACCAGATCACGATGGTCGCCATCACGAACATGACGACCGAGGCTGCAAACCAGAACAGGTGCAGCTGGTACTCGCGCGGAGCGCGTACCGCGGGTCCGCGAGGCCAGTGATAGGCGACGTCGCCGCGCTGGGGATCGTAAGGGAGGTCCGGTACCTGGGTGTGAAGTTGTTCCTGTAGCGTGCTCATGCCAGGCTGCGTGCAACGCGCGTACCGCGGGCGGAGCGCGCCGGGCCGCGCGCAGGCCCCACTAACGCCGCGATAAAGCTGCGATCGAGGCGGTCGCGCAGCACTGTAAGCGCGCCGGGGCTCCGGCTCTGCAGCAAATCTGTCACGGCGTGACGCAGGATGCTGCAGCGTGGTCGAGCTGGCGTCCCGATGCGACGAGCGGGGACGTGCGGAGGAGGCCCCCGCGAAAAAGTCACGGGGGGGCACGGCACGAGGGCAGCAGCCGTATCCGCGCTGCGCCCGATACGCGTGCGACGAAACCGCGCAACGGGAGGAGGCCCTCATTGTTGCGCGGGTTGAAGTTCCTCAGGGAACATGACATCTGCACAAAAAAAGCGCACCTCCGCGAGTGGTGAGAATCAGACTGGGCTCGGCCCCACAGGTCCTCCGGCGTCGCTAGGATATGCCCGCTGCCGCTCTCAGCACCAGTGGCTCCACGAGTGAGTGGCGGGAGGGCCTCTCCGGCGCAGCGAACTTTGGGCTCATCCTGGCGCCGGCGGGTGCCGTGCAGGCCGAGCCCCGATTTCTCCTCTTTTCGCAAACAGTTCGCGAGGATTCCTCAGGGCCCCGCCACCAAACTCAGTTGCGATGGGTTCAGGAGGCGAGCAGCTGCCAGCGCCGCGCGAGCTGCGGATTGTTGTGCAGCATCAAGGCGCGGAGCGACTCCTGGGTGACGCCCAGGCGTTCGGCGACGCGATGGGCGAGCGAGGTGCGGGCGACACCATCGCGGAAGCGGTAGGTGGGCTGCTCGTGGGCGTCCAGCTCGGCTTGCAGGAAGCGGTGGCGGCGCGTGCTGCCGGCGAGGCGAGCCGCGAACTCCAGAAAGTGGGTGCTGATGAAGGCCTGGGGGCTCAGCTCGTACAGGGCGTCGAGCACGAGTTGCATCAGCGCTTCGCCCTCGCTCGGGTTGGTGCCGGAGCAGAGCTCATCCATCACCACCAGGCTGCCCGAGCGCAGCCGCTCGAACAGGCGCCGGATGCGGATCAGCTCGGTGCCCAGGCGGCCTTCGATCTGATCGGCGTGGGTGTCGGCCGTCAGCGAGGCGAAGAGTCCGCCCGCCCAGCGGAGCTCCGCGCGCGCAGCCGGCACGAACAGGCCGTTCTGGGCCAGCAGCTGGCACAAGCAAAGCGACTGCAAGAGGCGGGTCTTGCCTCCGGAGTTGGCTCCGGTGATGAACACCAGGTATTCGCGCTCGCCCAGCTCCAGATCAACGGGCTGGCAAGGGCGGCCTTCCGCCACCAGCCAGGGATTGAACAAGCCCTTGATCGAGCGCGGTCCGTGCTGGGAGAGCTCGGGCAAGCCCACGCTGAAGCCCGCCTGCTGCGCCAGGCGCCGGAAGCCCAGGGCTGCGATGTAGACCTCCAGGTCGCCCAGCAGCTGGAAGAGAAAGATCAGCTGCGGCTCGAGCTCCGTGAAGACGGAGTCGATGAGGCGGCTGAGCAGCTCGCCCGTGCTGGCGCGATAGCCGCTGAGCACTAGCAGGAGGCGCGTCCAGAGCCGGCCGAGCGGCGTCGCGTAGAAGAGGTTGCTCTGGTTCTCGCGCTGCTCGAGCGTCTGAAACGAACGGATCCGTCCGTCGAAGCCGACGCTGATGCGCAGGTCGACCTCGGCGCGCTTTTGCTCGTAGTCGAGCAGCTCGCACAGCCGGCGATAGCCCGGGCTCTCGGCGATGGCCCGGCCGTAGTAGTACAGGCGCGAGAGGCCGGAGGTGCAACCCGAGAAGTGATCGTGCAGCGAGCTGATCACGGCCTGCGTGGCGCGCAAAATGCTCAGGCGCCGTTCGATGCCGTCCTGGACGCCGACGCTGGCGTGGCCGATCAGCTGGCGAAAGTGCCGCACGCGCACGTACAGCTGTTCGAAGCGCTCGGCGAGCGCCGGGGAACTGGCCAGCTCGGCGCAGATGGCTTGACGGAAGCCGACGTGGGCGGGGTCGCGGGGCGGGGAGGAGAGCACGCGCAGCAGGTAGCGTGGGCTCTGCGCCGGCCGCGTATGACCGGCCGCGGACAGGGGCAGGCAGCGGTCGATGAAGTGCTCGAGCTCCAGGTCGCGCACGAAATCGTCGGGCACGAAGTCGCTGGGCGCGACGGGGGTGTGGTCCAGCAGGCGCGTGAAGACGTCGCCGTCGCCGCTGGCGAAGGCAAAGGTCAGGGCCTCGCGGGCGCCGGCCGCATCGAGTCTCGGAATGGGGCGATCGTGGAGTAGGTCGCACGGCGAGCAGGCCGCGCCCAGCGGCACGAAGAGCAGGGGAGAGACGTCACCAGCGGCTGGCCGAGTGCTGGAATTCGTGGGTAGAATCGAAAAGTTGGGCATCCTACCGTTACCATGTCCGGCAGGCTCCGGGGCTCGACGCACTTCGAGCATGGTTTTGTGCGTCGAGCCTGCGGCGGCGCGGACATTACACCGGCAGGAGCGTCTTTTTCGCTCGCCACGATCCACCAACGTGCCGTTTTCCAGCCGTCCGCCTCGAGCTCCTTCGTGATGAGATCCGGTGCCGTTTCAAATTGGTCCGCCTCCGGTTTGGAGCCGGAGCTGGACACGGGCCACCCGGCGGTGGCCGTGGACGTCGCCCAGACGGAGCAAGCCGGAGCACGCATCCGGCGGGTGGAGCAGATTGTGGCGCGGCACGTCAACGCGATCTGGCGCACGGCGCGCGAGCTCGGTGTGCTACCGCGGGATCTGGACGACGTCGTGCAAGAAGTGTTGGTGGTCTGCGTGCGGCGCTTGAGCGACGTGGAGCCGGAGCGCGAGCGAGCCTTCTTGCTGGCGACGACGTCGCGGGTAGCGGCCAACTGGCGGCGCACGCGGCGCCGGCGTCCTGCCGATCCCGTCGACAGCTTCGACGAGATCGCCGAAGACCCGCGCGCTCGCGGCCCGGCGGAAGTGCTGGAACACAAACGCGAGCTGGAGCTGGTGCAGGCGGCGCTGGAGGAGATGAACGAGCAGCAGCGCGAGGTGTTCACCCTGTTCGAGCTGGAGGAGCTGACGGCGCGAGAGATCGCCGAGCAGCTGGGGCTCTCGGAGTCGGTGGTGTTTGCGCGCGCGCAGCGGGCGCGCGCCGTGTTTCAACGCTGCCTGTCGCGCGCCGAGGCGCGCGTGGACGCGAAAGGGCGGCGAGGTTAGGTCATGTCGAACGCCAACGATCAGGACGAGCTGTCCGGCTCTGCTGCCGCACTGCTCGCTCGTGTCCGGCAACGGCGCCGGGAGGAGCAGGCTCCCGACGGGCTGCGGCAACGGGCGCTGGCTCGCGCGCTGGCGGAAGCGGAGCGCCCGGCGGTACTGGCGATGCCGGCGCCGGTGCTGGTGCCGGTAGCTCGTCCCGCGACGCGCGTGTTCGTGCGCGTCTCGGCAGCGCTCGCGCTGGGGCTGGGTGTGGTGTGGGGCGCGCCGGCCGCGCTGCGTCAGATCGAGCAGCGGCTGTCGCCGGAGCCGCTGGCGACCCACAACTGGCAAGTCTCGGGGCCCGCGGGCGAGCTGCTCTCGAAGCAATCGCCGCTGTTCCGCCTGCCGCTGCTGCCGCTGTCCGAGGCGCCCCTGGAGCTCGGCCCGAATCTGTTCGGGGAACGTCCGTTCGCGTACGACAGCAGCTCCTGGCAGGTGCGGCTCTGGAATGACCCGACGGCGGAGCCCGAGACACCAGTGAAGGTTCAGTTCGAGAACGGCGCGCTGTGTGTTCCGCTCGCGGCGGGCGATCGCGTGCTCGGCGGCTGGCCGTGGCCGCACGCGGAGGCGCCTGCGCCGGTGCCAGCGGTGAAGCTGCAGCAGGGGCGCAC
>JAICTU010000558.1 GCA_025936205.1 Polyangiaceae bacterium
CACGCTGACGCTGGTGGGGTCCGGCACGTCCTGGACGGACCAGACGAGCGTGCAACTGGACGGAGTGGCCTGCGAGGTGACGGCGCTGCGCGGCGCCGCGGGCGGGTCACAGGAGCTCGACTGCCGTCTGCCCGCCGCAGGCGAAGGACAGAAGAGCATCGCCGTCACCACCGCCGGCGCTTCGGACACGCTGCTCGGCGGTTTCACGTACGAAGCCGGTGACGTGCTCACGGGAGGGCTCAGCGGTGCTCCTCTCGCGGGTGATCTGAACGTGTACGTCACGAGCCCGGGCGGCGCTCCGCTCGCGGGCGCCTACGTGATCCTGGGTACCACCTACGACCTGGAGCGGCTCGGGCAGCCCGGTGCCGGCGTTCGCCAGACGGATGCCGCCGGCCAGGCGCCGTTCCTGGGCGAGGTGACGGCTCCGGTCACAGTCACCGTCGCGGCGCGCTGCTTTCAGCCCCTCACGCTCGCGGCGGTGGCGGTCGACACCGTGCGTGCCGAGCTGACCCCGGTGGCCTCTCCTGATTGTGCCGACGGGCAGCCTCAGCTCTTCGGCGGTTCGCCATCGCGTCCCGTCATCCTCTCCGGGGAGCTGGTCTGGTCGGGAGGGCTGGAGCTGGCGCGCGCCGGCTGGGTCAATGTGCCGGCGCCGGCCAACCCCGCCGAGCAGCGTACCGCCTATGTTTTCCAGCCCAGCGGTGATCCGCAAACGCGCTTTCGTCTGCCGCGTGCGGACTCGGCGATCACGCAGGCTAGCCCCGGGCAAGCTGGCTACAGCTTCCAGCTCGCCACCGGTTCGGGCAGTCGCACGCTGTACGCGCTGGCGGGCATCGAGAACCGCAGCGTCGATCCTCCTCGCTTCACCGCCTATGCGATGGGCATGCTCCGGGGCATCTACGCGGACCCGGGCGAGACGATCGAGGGGCTCTCGATTGCGATGGACGTGACGCTCGATCAGGCGCTCACGCTGCAGCTGGAGGAGCCCGTCCCCAGCACCCGCGGGCCCGATCGTCTGGACGTGAGCGTGGCCGTACAGACGCCGGATCAGGGATTTTTGGTGCTGCCGAACCTGGTGGCGGAAGCGCCCGTGCCGGGCAGCAGCTCTCTGGATCTGGTGGGTCTACCTGCCTTGGTGCGCGCGCTCGAAGGCGCGCAATATGCCGTCAGCGTGCGCGCCGTCACGGGCACCAGCCAGACCCTGCCGCAGAGCGTGCTGCCGCTGATCATGGCGCCCGAAGCCAGCCGGACGATCCCGGTGCGCAGCTTCGTGCCGGTGCCTACGCTCAGCGTGGGGGCCAACGCGGACGGCACTTGGAACCACAGCTTGTCCGTGAGCTGGACCGACCGCGGGCGTAGCGTCGATCTCATCGAATACACGGTGAGCAGCGGCTCCGGCCTGATCAACTGGACGGTGGCGGCGCCGCCGGACGCGTTGTCCGTCCAGCTGCCGGATCTTTCCGCGCTGCCGCAGGGGGATTTGCTACCCGGTGCCCTGGACGTGGTGGCTTCGCTAGCGGGCATGGACGACTTTGATTACGCCAAGCTCGATCTGCGAGCGCTGCGCCGGGCGTCCTGGTCGGCGTATGCGATCGACATCGCAGCCTCACAGTATGAGCGCTAGAGCTGCCGCGCTGGTCTGCGCGATCGGAGTGCTGGGCGGCGCTTGTTCGTTTGATCCAGCCGATCGTTGGATCCGGCGCCCGCCGCAGCCGGGTTCCAGCGAGGTCGTGGCGCAAGAGGCTCAATGCCGTGTGGGGGCGGTGCGCTGCACGACGGCGCTGGAGCGCTGCAGCGACCCTGGCTCGGGCCCGGAGTGGAGTGTGCTCGACGACTGCGCGTCTCGCGGTCAGGTGTGCTCGGACGAGCTGCAGGCTTGCGCCAACTGCATCCCGAATGGCCAGAGCTGCGACGGGCAGACGGTGCTGCGTTGCGACGCGCTCGGCGAGACCGCGACTCCCGTCACCGAATGTGACACCTCGAAGGCCGAGGCCTGCCGCGGTGGCAGCTGCACCAACCTCTGTACGCTGGCTGCCGAGCAGCGCAGCAACGTGGGCTGCGAGTACTGGGCGGTCGATCTGGACAATGCGGTCGCCGGACCGACGCTGAACGCCGCGGCCCAGCAGTTCGCGGTCGTGGTCAGCAATCCTCAGCCGGACCTGAGCGCGCTGGTCCGCATCGAGCGCGACGACAGCGCGCCCGGTGACGTGAACGTGCCGGTGGAAGTCGCGCAGGCGACGGTCTCGCCCTTCAATCTGGCGGTCTTTCCCTTGCCGGCGCGCGAGGTCGATGGATCGCCGCCGGGGCAATACAATACCGGCAGCAACACCGCGCTCACGCGCCACGCCTACCGCGTGACGAGCACGGTGCCCGTGGTCGCATTCCAGTTCAATCCGCTGCAGAACGTGGACGTGTTCTCCAACGACGCCTCGCTGCTCAAGCCGGTGGAGGGCTTGCGCGGTAACGTCGGAACGCTGGAAGACGCCTATGTCGTGCTGGGTTGGCCGCAGACGATCGCCGCCACCGACAACCCGGACACCAATTTCGGTTCCGACACGCCGCTGAATTTTCGCGCTTTCCTGACCATCACGGGCACGCGCGCCGACACGCGCGTGCGGGTTACGACCGCGGCCCGCGTGATCGGCGGCGGTCCCGTGACGGAGCTGCAAGCCGGCGCCAGCGCGGAGTTTACGATCGGCGCGTTCGACGTGTTGAACCTGGAGACGGACGACTTCGGCGCGGACTTCTCCAGCTCGATCGTCGCGGCCGACGCCCCGGTGGCGGTGTTCAGCGGCAGCGAGGCCAGCGACGCCCCGCGCTTCGATCGCATCGCCGAGCGGCGCTGCTGCGCCGACCACCTCGAGGAACAGCTCGATCCGATCCGCAGCGCCGGCAAGCGCTTCGTGGCAGCGCTCAGCTCCAATCGCCACCTGGCTCTGGCCAACGCCGGCGCGCTGCTCCAAGCGGAGCTCGAACCGGAGGTGTTTCGAATCATGGCCGTCCTGCCCGGGGGCGCCACCGTCACCACCAGCCTGCCCGGGGAGCTGAAGGAATTTCATCTCGATGCGCGCGGCAGCTGGCGAGAGATCGTGGCCACGCGTGACTTCTGGATCGAGAGCGACAGCCCGGTGACCCTGGGCAATATCACCGCGAGCCAGAGCGCCGCCGGTATCCCCGGAAATTTGCCCGGTGGCGACCCGAGCTTGATCATCGTGCCGCCGATCGAGCAGTACCGCGCCGACTACGTGTTCTTGACTCCGGATCTGTACGCCTTCGACTTCCTGCGCATCGTCGCGCCACGCACCGCGCGTGTGCTGCTCGACTCCGTCTCGGTCGAGAGCTTGCCGGGCTGCCACCTGGAGCGAGGCACGGTGCTCGACCAGCCGCTGCCTGCGGCGTTCGGCTACGTCGTGTACCACTGCCAGCTGAGCTTCCCCGTCATCGATCCCTCGCTCCAGGCGGATGACGCGCTGAAACCCGGCGAGCAGAGCGACGGCGTGCACGAAGTGCGCAGCGATCAGCCTGTGGGTGTCATCGTCGACGGCTTCGACCGCAACGTGAGCTACGGATACGCGGCGGGGACCGACCTGCGCGAGATCGTGCCCCGTTAGCGAGCACGGCGGGTATTCATTTGTTCAGCATCGTGGGTTTCCGTTTCGCGCTTCAGTGGCTCTTCGCCGGGCCATGGCGTAGGTAGCCGCCATGGCTGAGCTGCCAGACCCCGAAGTTTCCCCCGCCGTTTCTCCGCCCGCGGACCCTCCCGAGATGGTCGAGTCCGACGCGACCGAGCAGCCGCCAGCAGGGAGGGGTCGCCCCGGCTTCATCTTCTTCGGCATCGTGGCCGCGCTGAGCCTGCTCTGCGACGTGGCCTCGAAGGCGTGGGCGGAGGTCGAGCTGACCCGCCGCTCGCTGCTCGATCCGATGGTGCTGGTCGAGCACCACCTGAGCTTCGCGCTCGCTTACAACCGCGGCGGGGCGTGGGGCTTGTTGCAGAACGCCAGCGAGACCCTGCGGCGCCCGTTCTTCCTCGTCGTCAGCATGGCCGCGATCGCATTCATCGTATCGCTGTACGGCAAGGTGCAGCCGGGGCAGCGGGCGCTGCGCTGGGGGCTGCCGCTGGTGCTGGGCGGGGCCCTCGGAAACCTCGCTGACCGCATCACGCGGGGAAGCGTGGTGGATTTCATCGACTACCGAGCGGGCTGGGTCGAGAGCATGAACCAGCTGATCGCCTCGGTGGTCTCGGGCTGGCACGTCACCGATCACTGGCCCACCTTCAACGTGGCAGACATTTCGATCTGTGTAGGTGTGGGTCTGATGGCGCTCGACATGTTGCTCTCGGGGCGCCGCAATCTTCCCGGCGCGCGAGCAGAGTCTCGTCGCGAACGGCGCCGGCCCTCGTCCGCGCCCCATCCCGTGAGATGAAGTCGCTGTTCTCCTCCTGCGCTGCGCTGCGCGCGCTCGCTTCTCGGGAGCTCTGAACATGCACCCGACGCTCTTCACCGTGCTCGGCTACCATGTGTCGAGCTACATGCTGCTGATCGGCGTCGGCTTCCTCTTCGCCACGACGATGGGCGCCATCTGGGTGCGCCGCGTGGGGCAGAACCCGGACACGATCGTCGACCTGGGCCTCGCTGCCGTGGTGGCAGGCCTGGTGGGAGCTCGGCTGCTGCACGTGCTCGCGGACGGCTATTTCTGGGACTACGTGCATCTGTGCACTGACCCCAGCAAGGTGGCCTGGCCGGTGCCGCGCAGCGAGTGCCTGGAAGAGCTGTCTGGAGTCTGGGACGCCGCAGCCGCAGTGTGCCGCCCGAAGCAGGCCGATTGCTGGGCTTGGGCTCAGATCTGGGGCGGGGGGCTGACGTTCTACGGGGGCTTCATCGCCGCCACACTGGCTGCCAGCTGGCTGTTTCGGCGCGACCGGTTCCCGTTCTGGAAGGGCGTCGACATGGGCGGGATGATGGTACCGATCGGGCTCGGGCTCGGTCGCCTCGGTTGCGTCATGGTGGGCTGCTGCTTCGGCAAGGTTTGCGATCGACCCTGGGCGTTGCGCTTCCCCTCGCACAGTCCTGCGAGCGAGTGGCAAGCCCGCCAGCACTTGCTCGACAGTCCGCTGCGCGCTTCGCTCGCCGTGCATCCCACACAGCTCTACGAGTCGTTCGCCGCGCTCGCGATCGCTGCGTTTCTGATCCTGTATCTGCAGGCACGGAAGCGCTATGACGGCCAAATCTTCGCTGCCTTTCTGGTGCTCTACGCGCTCAGCCGCTTCGTCATCGAATTCTTCCGCAGCGACGAGCGCGGTGGCTGGCTGTGGCTCTCGACCTCGCAATGGATCGGGTTGGTGATGCTCGGTGCTGCGATCGCCATCGATCGCGGCCGCGGCTGGCGTCGTCCCCGCGCCGTCGCGCCCGCTTTTTCGCCCATCCCCTAGCTGCGTCAGCTAGACTCCGCACATGTTGGCTAGCTGCCGGTTCAACGCGCTCCACTGCGTTCTCCTGTTCAGCGCGCTCTG
>JAICTU010000171.1 GCA_025936205.1 Polyangiaceae bacterium
CTTGCTCGCGCCCGCAACCGCTGGACGCAGCAGACTCGCGCTGCGCGGTCCTGCAGCGCATTCGGCAGCGCGTGCGGACGCAGTGGCTGCTGGAGGTGCTCGACGCATGGAACCAGGTGTCCGAGCCGGGAGGCTTGCCCCGTCCGGCTCAGCTGGAAGCTGCGTTGCTCGATCACGCGGAATGTTCGCTGGTGCTAGCCGTCGATCTCGTGACCGAGCCGATCCAGCTGCGCTTGGTACGCCTGGGGCAAGCCCTCGTCGAGCGGCTGGAGCAAGCGGCAATCGAACAGGTGGACCTGGGTGGGGCCGAGTTGTTTGGAAACCTGGCCACGACGTATCGGCAGGCGTTGCGCTCTCGTTCGCCGAACTACCAATTTGCCCGCTATCGCCTCGGCCCAGGCTCAGATACTCAATTCGAGCGCCTCGTCCTACCGGCGGCAACAGATGCTCAAACGGCGAGCCACCTGTTCGGCGTCGTGCTGATATCATCGACTGATATCATCGAGAGGGGGAAGGAATCATGAACACTGAGGTGAGTACCGAGCCAGGCTCGGCAGCAGCGGCCGGCACAGAAACCGAAGCCCCGCTCGAACGCATCGATGACGAAGCGTGCCGGCCCGCATCGAGCGGCTCTCGACACAAGAGCTCGATGCGCTGCCCTTTGGTGTCGTCCGGCTCGACGCTGAAGGGATCGTCACGTTCTACAGTCGGACCGAGGCGGAGCAATCCGGGTTTCGGGACCGTAGAGCCATCGGGCGCAACTTCTTCACGCAGCTCGCGCCGTGCCTGAGCACTCCCGCTCGCCAGCGTCTCATCGACGAGGCGCGGCGCACGGGAACGCTCGACATCTCGTTCGAGCAGGTCGGCGACTTCGACGATGCCGATCGCGAGCTGCAAGTGCGCGTGATCAGCGCCTCGGGGGCCGGCGTCTGGGTGTTTCTCCAGCGCCCGTGAGCTGGGCCGGGTAGAGTGCGGCCGCCCCGCCTGACCCCTCGGCCTATCCTACCCCTCGTCCCAGGTGACCTCCATGCCGCTTGCACGCACCCTCCTGCTGCTCTTTCCCCTCTCCGCCTTCGTCGCTGGTTGCGGAGACGATTATAGCGACGAGCACTGCCACGACATCGCTCGTCAGATCCGGACGGCCCTGGAAGACAACGTCAGCAAGGGTGTACTCGTACGCGAGGCCGTCGCGTGTGGAGAGGACGGCGTCGCCAATCGCGCGGACTCGTTCGACGCGCGCATCCCCCAGAGCGAGGTCGAGGATGTCCAAGGCGCCTTCCGCAACGCCTGCGACGAGTATCAGGACCACTGCTAGCCCATCGATGGGCGAAAGCCCGGGGTGCGCGTGGGGCGACGCCGTCCATGTCATCCAGCGTGGTGCGTAGCTCCTGGCGCTGCGATCAATACGGAAAGAAACGCCCGGAGTCGCTCCATTCCGTGGGGCGCAAGCGATCGCCCTCCGGCACCACCAGTGAGCCGACGTAGTCCGCGTGCTCGTAGACGCTGCCGATCGAAGTCGCGATGGCGTCGAGATCGCTTTCGCTGACGACGCCGTTGGAGGTCGCCTTGTAGAACTGGATGGTGACGCGGACGGGGAAGCGCTCGTCGCGCACGAGCCGCTGGCGCCCGCCCTCTTCGAACTTGCCTTCGACGCGCCCGTGCCCGAGCACCGCCTGCTCCACGTCGCTGCGGCGGGACGGAGCCGCAGCGCTCGGCGCGGAGGATGATTCCATGGCAGCTGCAGCGGGCGCTGGGGCCATGGGCATGCCTCCACCGCTCGAGCCGAGCGGCATCAGCGGCCGGGGTCGGGCCTTCTGGCGCAGCGGCACCTGGATGATGAACAGCGCATCGGCGCCTTTCGCCAGGGCGCTGCGATCGTCTTCGCTCTTCGCGCCGCCTTGCGCCTCGATGCGAGCCTTCACGTCCGTGCGACGTTCGGCGCTGAAGGGCGCGCGCTGCCCGGCCTGGTTGAAGTACAGCTCCTGACCCCAGCTCGAAACCGGCGAAGCTTGGTTCTGGCGATTCTCGATGATGGTGATGCTCGTGCCCTGGCGCGAGACGAGCAGCGTGAGTACCGCGGGCGATTCCGGATACGACTGATAGTTGAAGAGCACTGGCGTGAACTCGGCCTTGCCCTGGCTCGGAATCGGCAAGAACACCGCTTGCGCGCTGACCAGATAGTGGGAGTCGCGCGCCGCGGAAAGATCGCCCGAGCCGAGCACGCTGCCCGGATCGGATAAGTAGCCTTTGATGTTCTTCAACACAGTGCGCAGCGGGACCGTCTCGAGCTCGCCGCCTGGCCGCTGATTGCCGACGCGGAGGAAGAACTTGTCGGAACGGACGTCGCCCGTGCGATCGCTGAAATTGGGGAAGCGAATCACGGGCAAAAGCGCGGCCTTGCGATCGCCGGCCTCGGTGTAGCGCACCTGCAGCGTCAGATCGCTGATGTTGGGCCCGACCGATGAGTTCTGATAGCGCCCCGTGTCCTCCCAGGTGAGGTTGATCAGATCCAGTCCGCGCCGCGTGACCTGCTCCTGCGCCGCGCCGTCTCCGACCATGCCCGTCACCCGCCGCACCACTTCGGCGTAGGTCAGCTTCTCTTCGGGGGGCTCGACGATGCCCCAACCCGGCTCACTGTCGTCCCGGCGCACGGTCTGCTGGATCGGTGCAGCCGCCGCTGTCGCAACCGGGTTCTCGGCTATGGGCGCCGGCTCGCTCGAAGCGCTCGACGCCGTAGTCGCGGGCTCGGCGGGAGGCGCCGTGCGCAGGCAGCCTGCCGCGAGGAACGCCCCTAGCGCGGTGCAAACCAATGAACGGAGGCCGAATCGAATGGGAACAACACGCAGCATGACGTTTCTCCTGGTCCTTTGCTCTCGTGTCCAGCAAACGGCGCGACCCTTCGCGTGCTTACGCTCCGAGGCGATGGTGGCGGCCGGCGCAGCGGGGCACACGGTGAGCGGCGAGGCGAGCCTACGATTCGAAGTCGCACCAGCGCCTACCCCTGCTAGAGTTGCCGGCGAGAAGCAGTGGCCCAGAACCGATCGAGCCAGACGCTCAGCGTAGACCTGCTCTTCAATTACGCTTCGCTCGCGCTCGTGGCGCTGGGCGGGCTGCTGACCAACGTCGTCGTGGCCCGCTACCTGGGTGAGGCCGCGCTCGGAGTATTCGCTCAGGCGTATGCGGTCTACATCGCCGCCTCGCAGCTCGCGGTGGGCGGCGTGCACATTTCCGTGCTCCGCTCGGTGGCGCAGGCGCGCGGCGATCGCGCGGAGCAGGGCCGCCTGGTCGCCTCCGGCCTCACGCTGTCTTTGGGGCTGGGCACTGCCGTCGGGGGCCTGGTCCTGCTCGGCCGCGGCCTGCTCGGTACTCTGCTGAGCAGCGCGGAACTGCCGGGCGCGCTCGCGTTTGCCGCTCTGGCATTGCTGCCCTTCTCCATCAACAAGACGCTGCTCAGCGCGCTGAATGGCCTCGAGCGCATGCGCGTGTACGCGCTGTTGCAGGCGTTACGCGTGATCGTGCTGTTGCTCACGCTGACGCTGCTCGCCTGGTGGCGCCGCCCCGCCGCGCAGCTGACGCTGGGGCTGTTGCTGGCCGAGTTGTGTGTGCTCGGCCTGTCTCTGCCGCTGGTCGTGCGCCAGCTTCAGCTGCGGCCCGCGCAAATCTCCCGCAGCTGGCTGGAGCGGCATCTGTCGTTCGGCGCCCGGGGGCTGATGAGCGGCGTGTTTCTCGAGCTGAACACGCGCGTCGACGTGCTCGCGATCGGCCTGTTCCTGCCGGATGTCGAGGTCGGGCGTTATAGCATCGCGGCGGCGTTCGCTGAGGGGCTCTACCAGTGCCTGATCGTGGTGCGAAATCAGCTGAACCCACGCCTGGCGGCCCTGATCCTCGAGCAGGACCGCGCGCCGATACAAGGGCTGGTGCGCCGCGCCTGGCGCTATCTCTACCCCGGCATGATCGCCACGTATCTGGCGGGGCTGGCCATGCTGCAACTCCTGCTCAGCTACCAGCTGCGCCTGCCGGATCTGGCAGCGATCCGTGCCTGCTACCTGATCCTGGGCGCGGGCGTGCTCGCGGTATCGGGCTTCGTTCCGTTCGATGGTGCGCTGCTGCACGCGGGGCGCCCGGGACACTACACCCTGTTCACGTTCCTGATCGCGCTCAGCAACCTGGTCCTGAACCTGGCGCTGATCCCCCTGCTCGGCATCCAGGGAGCGGCACTGGGCACGGCCCTGGCACTGGCGCTGTCGATCTTCTACCTGAGCGCCATCATGCGCTGGCAGCTCGGTTTTGATTATCTGACCTTCACTCGAAGCGTTCCAGCCGCAGCTGCGCCACCTGATCGCAGATCAGGCCCAGGCCGAACAGAGTGACGCCGGTCAGCACCGAGAGCATCGCCGCGACCGTGATGCCTTGGCCCCGCAGCAAATAAGGGACCGTCCAGGCGGCGCCGCCCAGGATGAACAGAAAGGCCAGCGGCAAGAACACTCGCAGCGGATTGAACAGACTGGCCAGGCGCAGGATCAGCAGAATCGTCTGGAAGCCCGTGGCCACGCTCACGCTGCTCTTGCCGACGCGCCGCTCCACCCGAATGGGAACGAACTCCACCCGATAGCCGCGCGAAGCGAGGGCGAAGGTGCTGGTCGTGGAGAAGGAAAACCCAGCGGGGCAGAGATGCATGTATCTCATGATGACGTCACGCCGCATCGCGCGCAGCCCGCTGTTCAGATCGCGGATCTCCTTGCGGGTCAGCACCCGCGCCAGGTGCGTCAAGAACCATTTGCCCGGCATGCGCCAGAGCGGCGAGTGCACGAGTTGCGTGCGATGACCGATCACGCAGTCGGCGGGTGCCTCGCTGCTCACTGCATCGCACACCTTCAGCACGTCCTCGATCCGGTGCTGACCGTCCGCATCCATGGTCAGGACGTACTCGCTGCTGGCCGCGCGGATGCCCAACTTGAGCGCGGCACCATACCCGCGGTTGTTCGGCTGGCGGATGACCCGTACGCCGGACGCCTCCGCGATCTCCCGGGTGCGGTCGCTGGAGCCATCGTCCACCACGATCACCTCCCGCAGCGCAGGATGCGAGACGCCACGCAGAGCCGAAAGTACCGCACCGATGGCCCCTTCCTCGTTGTGCGCCGGGATCACGATCGTGATCCCACTCGAGGTGGGTGCCAGCCCCAGTCCGCCGGACAATGCCGCGTCCTTGATCCCGGGCTGCGAACTGAGCATGATCGGGCGGGACGTTAGCCGGAAATCCGCCGCTCGAATAGCCTGGACTCGACAAACCCGCCCTTGCCCGGGCTGTTTTTCCCGGGCACAGGCTCGCGTCTCTGTAAAACGGCGACCACGTCCGCTACAGCGGGGCTGACGATCTGCACGCGTACCATGCCTGATCTCCACGCCTCCACTGCCGAAGTCGGCCCCGACGCTCGCGTCCAAGCGCGCGGGTTGGCCCTCGCGGTGCTGGGCGCCTGGGCGCTGAATCTCTACTTCTATTCCGGCTACTACATGAGTGACGATGGGAGTTATCTCAGCGGCATTCAGCTGATCGCGGACCTGCAAGCGATCGATCCGAGCAACGTCGCATTCACCCGCTTGCTCGCCATCACGCCCGCGGCGCTCGTCTACGCAGCGTCGGGGAGTGTGCTGCTCACAATCGCGAGTTACACGCTGTACCACCCGCTGCTCGTGGGCGCCGTGTACTGGGTAGGGTGCCTGGCGTTCGAGCGCAAGGCGGCCTTGCTGGCTGCCGTGCTGGTGGCCCTGAGCCCCCTCTACTACACATTTGGCGGCGCGATCTTGCCGGATAACAGCCTGTGCTTGTGGCTCGCGCTGTTGCTCGGGGCGCTGCTCTGGGTGCTGCGCGACCAGCAGCAGGCACACGGCTCCGAGCGCCGGGAGCTGGGGCTCTGGTGGGGCGTGGGGCTGTTGAACGGGCTCGCGTACTCCGCCAAGGAACCGGGGCTCGTCTTCGCCGCGCCGGTCGGGCTCGCGATCGTGCTCGTCCGGCTGCAGCAGGGAGCACGCTGGCGCGCGCTGCGCGCGGGCCTGGCGTACGGCGTCGGCCTGCTCTCGTTCCTGCTGCTCGAGTGCGTCGTGCTGCGCATCGCAACCGGCAGCTGGGTCTTTCGCCTGACCGCTGGCATGGGCAACACGGGGAACATGACGGCGCTGCTCGGCCGCGTGCAGCAGCAGGGGGTCTCGCCGGGAGCGCGGCTCGCGTTCTGGTTCCGGGCCAACCGCGAATACTTCGCGCCCGTGGTCCCGGTCGTGCTCGCCGGCTCGCTGCTGGCGCCCTGGCTCGCTTGGCGCCGGCTGCTCCAGGCGCGGGGTAGTGTGATCGCAATCCTGATCGCATTCTGGGTCTGGCCCTTTCTGTATCTGACCTTCGGTTCCACCAGCCTGCGCCACTACGTGCCGCCGCCGCTGCAGCACGCGCGCTATTTCTCGGTGTGCCTCGCGCCGTCGCTGCTGCTCAGCGCGGCGGTCGGGTTGCGGCTGTTCGAGCTGCTGCGCGAGCGGGTGCCGGAGGCGCGCGTCGCGCTGCGTCGCACGATCGGCGCGTTGCCCTTCGCGCTCGCGCTGCTCTGGGGCCTCGCCCTGTTCGTCGACTTCGAGCCCGACGCTGGCGGCGTCTATCGTGCGCTCACGACCAAAGCGGCGCTGGCAGCGTTCCAGGATGCAAGGCGCCTGCAACCCCAGCTGCCCGTCGTGCTCTCTTCGCAGCTGGGCGCTCGGCTCGACCCCCTGCTGCACTCGCCCGGCTGCAGCGCCTGCGAGCACATCACCAGCCAGGTCGATGCGCTCGAACAGGCGCCGCCGCGGCCTTTCGTGGCGCTGATGATGACCAAGAACCGGCGCGATTCGCTGGGGCCGCTCCTGACACGGCTGCAGAAAAAGAGACAAATCGAGCTACAGCCGCTGGGACAGGGAGTGTATCGCGCGCCCGCCGGGCGCCGCGCCGAGCTGCGCTCGGGATTGTATCCGCTGCTCGGTGAATTCAGTGAGCCGGACTGGCCCCTCGCGGATCAGCACGGGGCCGTTGCATTGTATCTGGTGACGGACGTCGTTCGTTGAGGGCTCGGTAGCGAAGGCTGCTCCGCGAGCCTCAACCCCCGCCGAGCGTCTTCTCCAGCAGCAGCAGTCGCTTGCCGTACTTCGAGCGCGCCGAGATGGGCTTGAACTGCGCCCGCTCGTAGAATTTGAGGGCGCGGTTGGCGGCTTCGTCGCGCGTCTTGACCAGCACTCGATGCAGCCCGCGCGACAGCAGCTGCTGCTCGCAGCTGCCTAGCAGGCGCGCCCCGAGCCCCTGGCTCCGCTGCTCGGGAACGGTGAAGATGAGCAGGATCTCGGGTCCACGGGGCTGCTGCGGGTCGGCGGACCACGCCGCACCGAGCAACATTGCCCGCAAGGGCAGCCGACGCAGTGCGAGCGGCGCGAAGAACAGCAGGGGCGTTCTCGTGAGGAGCCGCCGTGACAACGTCTCGGGCTCCAGGCTCACGAGGCAGGCGCCCACGAGCTCGCCTCGCTCGCGCTCCAGGAGCAAGAGCTCTTCGGACGTCGTCGCGCAGTACCGATAGAACGCGCGCGCATACCGCTCACCGAGCAGGGAGACCAGCGACTCCGGCAGCGCTGCGACGTGCATGCGCGCGAGGCGAGCAATGTCGCCTTCCTGCAGGGTTTGATCGACGACGCTCACGCTCGGCCGGTACGCTCCCGCAGATAGGCCCGCGTTACTTCGACATTCTGGCGCGCCTCGTCCAGAGGATAATTCGGATACGTGGGCAGCAGCACCACGCTCTCGGCCGTCTCGCGCGCCACGGGGCAATCGCTGCGGAACTCTCTGAAGATGTCGAGCTCGGCCGCGCTCGCCATGTGCTGGATCGCCAGGTCTCGACCGTGCTTCATCATGTAACGCACGTACTCCCAGCGGTCCTCCAGTTGGACCGGGTACTGCAGGTAGATATGCGAGCCGTCCTCGCGCCAGGGAGGAAGACGGATACCCCGTTCTCCGGCGAGGCCCTCGTGGTAAATGCGCGCGCGCTCCAGCCGGACCCGCGTGAGCTCATCGACCATCGGCAGCTGCTCGTGGATCAAATGGGCCTGCATCGAGGTGAGCTTGCGCCGGTACGACTCCGGCAGCTCCGCCTTGCGCTTGGGCTCGTCCTCGGTCTGTACGATCTTGTTGACCGCCTTGACGCCCTTGACGGCGCCGAGGCGGAACAGCTTGAACGTCACCGGCGAGAAGATCGGCGGCGCCGTCATCAAATCGCCCACCAGGCAATGAGCGATGCGCTTGACGAGCTTCTTGGGATCCTCGTCGGGCAAGCCCTCGAGCTCGCCGCGGATGAAGTGGGCGAGCGTGGCGTCGGACGTGACGACCGCCCCGCCATAGAACGCGTTGATGTTCTTCGCGCGACCGAAGCTGAACACGCCGGCATGGCCGAAGCCGCCGAGCAACTGGCCCGCCACACGCGCGCCGTACGCTTGCGCAGCATCCTCGATCATCGGCACGCCCCGGGCAGCGCAGACGGTCCTGATCTTCTCGACGTCACAGGCGAGGCCGTGCAGATGGGTGATCATCACGGCGGCCGTCTGATCGTCGAGCAGCGCACCGATCTTGGCGGCATCGATGTTGCAGGTATCCCGCTCGATATCGCAAAAAACGGGGCGGCCGCCCGCGAGCAGCACCATGTTGACCACGTCGTGGATCGTGTACGGCGACATCACGACCTTGGGCTTCTCGGGCGTGCACAGCCGGGAGAAGATCAGATACAGGCCAAAACGTGCCTGAGGCACACAGATGGCGTGATCGACACCAACCAGCTTCGCCAGACGTTGCTCGAGCAACGCACGCCCATCGCGGTCGCGGCCCAGGGAATGGCGCGCGGCGCTGAGATAGTTGCCGGGGGATCCGTAGAAGCGATAGCGGGCTCTGGGAGTAAACATGCTCGTCATCAGCTTTCGAGGCTCTCGTGGACTGTCCTGCAGGCGTTGGACATGATGGTGAAGGTCGGCGAGATCGCGGGGGAGCCGACGAAGGTGGAGGCATCGGCCAAGTGTAGGCCCGGCGCGATGCGGCCGTCGCGTCGCACTTCCACGAGTGGGCCACCGTAGGGCAGCGTCGCCGCGTAGTGTGAGCTGGTGCCGTGGGCGCCGGGACGCACGGGAGGAACGAAGAATCCCGCATGGTTCACTGCCTCCCGCAGGCTGGACATGAAGGAGTCCACGAGCGCACGGGTATCCGGGACAGCGCCGCGTCGGATCACGAGCTCGTCATTGTGGAGCTCAAACTCGAGGGCTCGATTCGCGGCGCCGGCGAAGAAGACCCGGGCCAGCAAGGCGCGCCAACGACCCAGGCGCCACAAGTGCCGCATCGAAGCCCACAAGGGCTCTGGCGTGTAGTAGCGAAACAGATGGTCGAAGGCCGGGTAAACAGAGACCTGAGTGGCGGCTTGATCCGGCCGCTCCGGGATGCCGACCATCGACAGATTGCAGAGCGAAAAGTACTTGCCGTCGTCGCCCTGCAACCCGCCCGCCGCGCCAGCGTAGAGGACAGGAAAGGACAAGATGGCATTGTCGAGCAGGGTCGGCCCGCGCGTGAGGCCCAGGCTGCGCATCGCGACTTCCGTGGAACCGATGCACCCCGCCGCCAGGTAGATGCGGTCGAAGGGCTCGGACGTGTGCAGCTGCGAGCCCGCTTGGTAGCGAACCCTTCGGTCCACGACGCTGCGCACGCGCCCGGTCACGCTGCGAGTGATGAAGTTGCGGGCCTGGTAACGGTCCAGCTCCAGACTCGCACTCCAGATCGACTCGCGCGGGCAGCCCAGCATGCACTCGCCGGAATAGTTGCAAGCGCGCGGGTGGCCGGCTCTGGTCTCGAGGGCGAGCCGGCTGGCGCCAGCGAGGATCCGCCAACTGCGCCTGCCCCCTCGATGCCGATTGGTGGTCGCGGCGAGAGCCTCGATCACGGGCGATGTCTGGAGGGGCGGGCGGTTGATGTAATCGCGTCCGAAGTACTCGGTGAGCGCGTCTGTCTCACCGCACACGCCGATCTTTTCCGCGATCAGCTGGTAGTAAGGAGCCAGCTCGGCCGCCGTCACCGGCCAATTGACCAGCTCACGATCGGTGAAGGGGAACATTCCCCCGCCCCAGACATTGGTCAACCCGCCGCGGTGCTCACTTTTCCAGAGCAGCGGCTTGCCCTCGACCACGCGCTTGTCGAGCGACTGCCCGAAGTGTGACTTCGGCGGCGGAAACGTGAGCCCGTGCTGGGCGTGCAGCGAGCGATAGAGCGGCGAAAGATGCCTGCGCGAGAAGCCTTCCTGGCGCAGGCCGCTCGGCACGGGAACGAGCCGCTCCCCGATGTCGAAGACGGTGATATCGATGCCGACGGGCGCGTACCTTTCGAGACCCGCCAGCACTCCTGCCGCGGCGGCCCCGCTACCAATGACTGCGATTTTCACTCTGCCGGGGCGCAGGCTAGCAACGATTCTGGCTGGCCCAAAGCAGGATCCCCAAGTAAAGCTCTTGCTCAGCGAAGCACATGTGCGGAATTTTTGGTGCGGTCGCTGGCGCGAGCTCCCGGCTTCGCCAGAGTCCCGAGCTGCAGCGCTCGATCGAGCGGCTGTTCCTGCTCTCCGAGTCCCGCGGCAAGGAGGCGGCGGGGTTGGCCGTGACCAATCAGGAGCGCCTGACGGTCTACAAGGCCGCGGTACCTGCGAGCGAGATGATCCGCTCGCCGGGCTACCAGGCGTTCTTTCGGGAGGCAGTGAACAGCGACCGCAATGGCATCGCCATCATCGGCCACTCGCGCCTGGTGACCGACGGCGGGCGCGAGTCCAACGAAAACAACCAGCCCGTCCTGACCCCCGGCATCGTCGGCATCCACAACGGCATCGTGGTGAACCACGCCGCGCTCTGGCAGCAGCATTTGGAGGTCGAGCGCCGGTTCGACGTCGACTCGGAAATCATCTTTGCCCTCCTGCGTGCCGCGCTCGATCGTGGGCTCTCTCTGGCAGACGCCGCGCGCGCCGTGTTCGCCGAGCTCAAAGGCGCCGCCAGTATCGCTGCCCTGTTCGACGACCGCGATCAACTGCTGCTCGCCACCAACAACGGGTCCATTTACTACCGGCATGCGCCCGAGCAGGCGGCGTTCGTCTTCTCCTCCGAGCGCTACATCATGGATCGCTTCGCCGATCAGCGCAGTGCGGTGGTCGGCGGTCTCGAAACCGTTCACCTGAGAGCCGGCGAGGCAGCGATCATCGATTTCTCCGATCTCGGCGTGACTCGCATCAGTCTGGCCAGCAACGGCGCGGCAACCAACGGCGCAGCCCCGCACGCGCGAAAGCCCGCTCGGGTCCAGCGGCGCAGCGTGGTGGATCGTGCCCCGCCGAACAGCCACTCCGAGGCCGCGCCCGCGCCCCCGCTCGATCTCGCCCGACTCGAGGCTCGCTTCCCCTACCGATCGATGAAGGACGCATTGCGGCGCTGCAGCCGCTGCGTGCTGCCCGAGACCATGCCGTTCGTCGAGTTCGACGAGCACGGGGTGTGCGTGTACTGCCGCCAGCGCAAACCATTGCAATGGCGGGGTTCGGAGGCTCTCGAGCGCTTGATTGCCCCGCACCGGAGGCGCGATGGCCGCCCCGACTGTCTGGTGAGCGTCAGTGGCGGCCGCGACAGCATGTTTGGCCTGCACTACATCAAGACCGTGCTCGGCCTGAACCCCGTCGCCTACACGTATGATTGGGGCATGGTCACCGACCTCGCCCGGCGCAACGTTTCCCGCATTTGCGGCAAGCTCGGTATCGAGCACATCCTCGTCTCTGCCGATATTCAGGCCAAGCGCGAGAACATTCGCAAGAACGTGGAAGCCTGGCTTGCTCACCCGAGCCTGGGCACGGTGCCTCTGTTCATGGCGGGCGACAAGGCGTACTTCTACTACCTGAACACGACGCGGCAGCAAGTGGGGGTGGAGCTGTCGTTCCTGTGCGAGAACCCGTTCGAGCGCACAGATTTCAAGACCGGCTTCGCTGGCGTCGAACAGCAGTTCACCAGTGAGAGCGGCTTTCGGCTTTCGCTGAAGGACAAAGCGGGCATGGTCGCGTACTTCGCCAAGGAATTTGCGACCAATCCCCTGTACATCAACCGATCGCTGCTCGATACGGCCAAGGCGTTCGCGTACTTCTACGTGATGAAGCACGACTACTATCACAACCTGTACTGGTACACGGGTTGGGATGAAGCCACGATCGAGTCCACGTTGCTCGGCGAATACGAATTCGAGCTGGCAGAAGACACGCAGACCACCTGGCGCATCGGCGACGGCACTGCCGCATTCTACAACTACATCTACTATGCCGTTGCCGGGCTGACCGAGAATGACACCTTTCGCTCCAACCAGATCCGGCAAGGTGCCATGACGAGAGAGCGCGCGCTCGAGCTCATCGACCGCGACAATCGGCCTCGCTTCCGCTCCATCGACTGGTACCTGCGCACGATCGGCTGCACACGTCCACTGGAAGACGTGCTGGAGACGATTGAGAACATTCCGAAACTGCGCCCTGCGCGCTGATGCACGCCCATCCTCGAGAAGCCATGTCTCAAGCGGCCTCCTCCACCTCAGACGATGCTGCACGGCGGTTCCTGCGCTGCCCGGATTGCCTGGGCGGTGTGTTAGAGAGCCGTGCGCTCCAGTGCGTTTCGTGCGGAGCTTCGTACCCGATCGAAGCTGGCATCCCGGTGTTGATCGGTCGTGCGAGCCAGCTCAACACCAGCGAGGTCGAGACCCAGGATCACGTGTCCGACCAGTACGACGGCGTTCGCTATGCACGCTCCACGTCGGTCCAGTACCACGAAGATACCATGGAGCAGCTCGTGGAGCTCGCGCCCCCGACCGGCATGGTTCTCGACGATGGTTGCGGGACCGGTGCCTTCCTGGAGTTTGCCGCACGGCGTGTCACTCGGGTCGAGAGGTACGTCGGCATCGACGTGAGCCGCGGCATGCTCCGACATGCCCAGCGCCGGTTGAAGCTGACGGGCAGCGATCCGCTGCTGGTGCAGGCCGATGCCTGCCGGCTACCGTTCGCCGAAAACACGTTTGACGTCGTGTACGCGCGCGGCATGTTGCATCACCTGCCGGATCCAGCGCGCGGCATGCAGGAAATTCGCCGCGTCCTGAAGCCGGGAGGACTCGCCGTCGTACTGGATCCCAACAAGACGCTGCTCTCCACGCTGCCGCGCTATCTGGCACGGCGCACCGATCATTTTGACGACGACCACAAGAGCTTCCGAGCGAGCGAGCTCGAGCGCCTGGTGAAGAGTGCCCTCACGCTCGTGGAAACCCGGTTCTACGGATACGTCGCGTATCCCCTGCTCGGCTTTCCGGATCTCATCGACTTCGAGCGCCTGGGCATTTCACGGCTGGCCGGAGGCTTGATGAAGCTCGACCGCATGCTCGGTGTGTTGCCGGGCATACGGCGCCTCGGTTGGGGCGTGTTCATCTCCGCGCGCAAGTAGAGAGCGCTCGACAGCATCAGCGCCTGGCGCTACCGCGACGCCCCGCCGTAGCGCGCGCTGGGCTCTGCGCGCGAGAACGCTTCGTCGGAAGATCGTCCACGCGCAGCACGGCAGGCTCGCGCACGGGCTCGGCAGGGGGTGACGGCGGTGGCAACACAGCGCCAGCCACGGGCTGCGCGGACGAGGCCCTTTGCGGCGGCGCCGGCTCGCTCTGCTGCAAGCCACGCATCGCCAGTGAGAACGCCGCCCACGACGAGCCGACACTGAGCACGGCGACCGCGCCGACGATGACCGTCCCGAGCCAACCCCGACCACCCTGGCGCTGCGACGGCTGCTCGGGCGCAGGCGCGGGCGCGCGCAGGACGGGCACGGCCAGGTCGATGGCGTGCGGGGAGAGCGTCGGGGGACTCGGAGCTGCCAGCTCCGCCACCTCGCGAGCGGGCAGCCATTCGCTCCAGCCCGGCTTCCACACCAGGATGCTGGGGGGCAGAATACCGCGAGCCAGCCAGCGACGGAGTTGCTCGGTCGAAGCCCACTCCGCCGCACCCTGATGTGTTCCCCACGCCCACGTGACCGCTGCGCCCGCGCTGCTCGAGGGGACGCTCGTCGATGCGACGCTCCTCTCGGTCTGGCGGAGCGTCTCGTCGTGGGGCATCTCGACCTCCTGAACGATGACACATCACGGGCGAAGAGCAATCCGCAGGGTCACCTGCGCGTGCGCGCAATCCCGCAGAGAACCCGGGAGGGCAGCCCTGCGAAGTACCACGCATTTTTGCTCGGCACCGTGCTGTGGGCTCGATCCGTGCGTCCCTGCGCGACGCCAGGAGGGCCATCCTGGCGTCGCACTGGTGCAACAAGGAGCCGAGCCCCAATCTTTTCCGCGGGGCGGCTGGAAAATTGGAAGGAACCCTGCGATCGGCAACGAAGCGCGAGCACCTCCCTCTCCACCAAACGGGCGCCACGCGAAACAGGATCAGGACAGCCAACGAGACGGGCTCGGCTGATGCAAGTTGTGACCAGGCCGAATACGTGCTACAGAGCTGGAACTCCGGCTGCAATCGTCGCCGCGCTGCCGTGTTGGCTGCCGGCCGGGCCTGGAGCCATGCGGTGGGTCCCCGCGGACCGGTCCTGGACGTCCTGGCACTGCACTGCCTCGATCGAGGCAGGAGGAGAAGGTAGTGATGGTCGTCTGGTTGGCGTGTGACTGGAGGGAGAGCGCCGGCGGCGGGGCGAGGCGGGCGTTTCGCTCGCGGCGTGGCTCGCGAGGAATCGGCGGATCGACTTGATGCGTTTGCGGCGGGCTGGAGAGCGTCACCGGTTGAGATCGGGTGACCAGCATCTCTGGCTCACATTCTTTCCAGGCAGTCCCGGCGATCCGTTGGCGAACGGCTTTGGAGCCTTGAGCGCTCTCAATGAGGGTGTGCTCGAGCCCGAAGGGAATATGCTGACGTATGCGCGCGGCGGTTCCGAAGTGATCACCTACGTGATCGCAGGCATGATGTCGCACCAGGACCGAGGCCATCGCGCCAGGCTCCTTCGCGCGGGGGAATTTCAACGCAGCAGCGCCAGTTACAACGACAGCTCCATCTTCTCGAATGCTTCGGGTCGCGATGGGCTGCACGTGCTGCAGCTTTCGCTGTTCTCCAAGCCAGCGCGCCCCAGCGCTCGAGAGCCGCAGCAGAAGAGCTTTTCATCGTCGCTCCGTGAACAGCCGTTTTGCCTCGTGGGCTCCGTCGATGGCCGGCGGGGATCGCTGGAACTAGGTCAAGACGTGCTGCTCTATTCGTGCATGCTTCCCGCTTCGAAGTCATTCAGCTATCCGCTCGCCGCGGGTCGGCTTGCTTGGCTGCAGGTGCTGAGCGGTCAGGTCGAGATCGGTTCGACGTCGCTTCAGGCTGGGGATGGGGCGGGGTTCTCGCTCGAACACGCGCTGTCATTGCGGGCCGTCTCGGACACGGAGATTGTGCTGCTGGACCTGAAGGACGACACTCCCGAATGGTCCACCCGGCAGGAGGCCCGGTGGTCCCGAGCGAATTGCACGGGCTGCTCCTGAGGTCTTGCGCCGCTCACCACCAAGGTAGCTGATGAAGCAAACTCCCGCTGTCGATGATCAGGCAAGGTTCGTACAGAGCCGCAGCGCGCGCATTCCGCTCAGGGCAGCGCTGGAGACATCCCCATGATGAAGCGCCGCGACGCCGAAGCCGCGCGCCGCGTCGCCGAGCGCCGCCAGCGAGAAGACGACGCTCCGCGCCTGGCGGCGGCCTTCCCGCGACTCGAAAGCTTGAATATCCGGATGGTCGAGGGCAATCCGGGCATTTCAAATCAGGTGGGCTCGCACACGCGGCGCGTCGTGGTGGCGACGGCCCCCGCCCTGTTCGTGTTCCCCTGTGGCGATAGCCAGTGTCGCGACGGAGGCCACGATTTGACGGCTCAGCTGCTGGCGGGGTTGCGCCAGAACAAGCTGGAGTTCGAGGGGGAAGACAGCTGTCGCGGAGCCATCGGCAACTCCGAATGCCGCCGCGTGTTGCGCTTTTCCGCGACCGCCACCTACCGCAGCTGAGCGGAGAACCGAAGCGCTTCTTCGCGGGCGGGGCTTTGCCAAACTTCGGAAGCGTGATACGCTAGCTTCGCCTGCAGTCAGAAACGTGCCCCTCGGTCTTGCCGTGCGAGCTTGAGTCTGGAGCTGTGGCTTCCCATTGAGGTGAAGCACGTCGGGAAAAGCATCGCGCCGCGCGTTTTGTCCGAGGGTTTTTTGAGGCGTAAACTGGTAATAGGCACAAATTGAGCAACAAAGTATACGTAGGCAACCTTTCTTACACCACGAGCGATGAGGACCTCCGGAACGCCTTCGCTCCCTACGGCAATATCGAGTCCGCCAGCGTGGTCATGGATCGCGACAGCGGCCAATCACGGGGCTTCGGCTTCGTGGAGTATGGTTCTAGCGCGGAAGCCCAGCAGGCCGTGGACGCCATGAGCGGCATGATGGTCGGCGGTCGCAACCTGAACGTCAACATTGCGCGTCCGCGTGAAGGTGGCGGTGGCGGTGGCGGTGGCCGTCCCCAGCGCCGCGACGGCGGCTCCAAGCGCTGGTAAACAGTTTCTTCTGTTGAACAGTCTCTGTTGAACAGTCTCTGTTGAACAGTCTCTGTTGA
>JAICTU010000472.1 GCA_025936205.1 Polyangiaceae bacterium
CGGCCGAGCCCAGGCCGGCTTCGAAGACGCCCGCCGCGCGCAGCGCGTAGAGCGCCGCCGACACCGTGAACAGCGTGGCGACACAGTACAGCACGGCTGCCCGTGCCAGCGAGGCGCCCGGCGCGACGCTGGCTGCGCGAGGCCGCCGCGGCGGCGGCGGCAGCGGCGTGCCACCGTGCAACTCCGCGAGCTGCGCGATGCGCCGCCAGTTGTTCATGCCGTCGCGCCAGACCAGCGTGTCGCGGTGAATGAGCCCGCTCTGGTGCACCAGCTCCTCGAGCACGCGCTCGCGGGTCCAGAGGCGGCGATCGAAGGGCGTGACCTGAACCAGCCAGGTCGGCTCGGGGCGCGGCGTTTCGAAGAAGGAGGTCGCGACGTTTTCCTCTTCCGAGTAGCGGCCGAGCGCTTCGAAGCCATCGCTGGCGAGCGGCAGGCGCATCTGGCCAGGTTGCGAGCGATCGTCGATGCCGTGCATGCCCTCGAGGTCTCCCTGCGTAGACCACAATACGGCGAGTCTTTTGGAGAGTCGACGCCTGCGCGCGGGCCAGTTGCTCGCGCGGAACAGGTTAGCAGGATCCGAACCTGCTCCGCGCGGTGCCGCTGGAGTCTCGTGTAAGCGCGTGACGCAAAGCAGGTACGGCCTCAGCGCGTGGCGACCGTGGGCACGCGCGTTGCGGGAGGCTGACCTTCCGCAACGGGTGCGCCTGCGATGCCGAAGCGCGCCAGCGCTTGCGCGACGTTGGCGTCGAGCAGCTCGTACTTGCGCGGCGCCAGGCGCGTCAGCCGAGCGAATGGTGCAATCTGCCTCGCGCTCAGCGCCAGGCGGTACTCACGGTGCGGCTGCACGCGCGCGAGCTCCGCCGCTGGTTCGATGCTGGCTTCGGAGGGAGCGATGGCGCGAGCGGCCTGCATCAGGTCGCTGCCGAGCACGGTCACGACGCTGACCGGCGCAAAGTAGTTCTGGGCCACCAAGTCAGCGAGCCGTGCTTCTCCCGGCTCGTATGCGCTCGCGCGCGCCGCTTCGGGCAGCCCTGCCACGGCGAAGTCGGCCGGCGCCGCGCGGCGCACGGCCGCCGCGACCGCGCGGCCCAGGTCGGCGTTGCTCGCCAGCGCTGCGGGCAGCAGCGCCGATTGCTCGCGCGGCAACCAGTGCCAGCGACTGTCGAAGCTGCGGCTCGCGACCAGCGTCGGATCCGACACTCGCACCACGACCGCGTCCGCGCCCGACGGGAAGGCGCCCAGCAACTCCGGCGCGAGCGATCCGGCTCCGTAAGCGGCCAGATCCTCCGAGGCGACCCAGAAGATCAGGCGGCTCGGCGCGTCGGGGTTGTAGTGCACGAGCCCCAGCGCGCGATCGCGCGAGCTCAGCTTGCTGCCGTCGTTCCATTCGATGTTGCCGCCCTCGAGGCGCACCGGCAGCCGCGCGGCGAGCGCGGCCACCACGGAGTTCTGCGCCACCGTGCCGATCAGGACGAGGTGCCGGCGCGCGACGTCGTCCGGCGTGACCTCGCTGTCGGCCTTCATGTTCAGCTCGCCGTACAGGTTCTGGTTGTAGGCGACGCCGTCGTCGCCGCCGTCGCGCCCGGGCCTGGACCAGCTGGCGTTGCTGCTGCGGCTGGCAGCCGTGGCGGCGGCGCGCAGCGCGGCGCGGGTCGCGTCGTCGCCGTGCGTGCCGTACACGATCAGCAAGGGCTCTCCGTCGTACAGTTGGTTGGCGCCGCCCGGGGTGTGCAAGCGGAAGGGGGACGTCGGCGCGGCGTCGGCGAACAACCAGCTGCCCTCGGCCCGTTCCAGCCAGACCTCTTCCGGTAGCGGCGCGGGCAACGTGAGCGCGGGCGCGCCCTCGATGTTGATGCGCAGCGGCTGGTCGCGCTCCAGTGGGGATTCGGCGATGCGCAGCCGCAAGCTGCGGATGTTGTCGAGCCGCGCCTTCACGCGGTTCCTGGCGCCCACCTCCAGCGCAAAGCGCGCGGGCTTCGGCTCCGGTCCCCACTCGGAGATCTCGGCCCAGAACGCGCGCACCGCTTCGCCGTCGAGCGCGGTGAAGTCGAGCTTCTTCACCTCGCGCGACTCCGGGCGCACCTGCTGCGGGAACCAGGCGTCCGCGCGCGCGGTGCCCTCGCGATAGTTCCAGACGGCGTGCCCGTAACCGGTCGGCTCTTCCAGCGTGACCTTGCCGCCCAGCGCGAGCAGCTTCGAGAAGGGCCCGCGCGCGCTCAGCACCGGCACTCGATCGTCGTCTTCGCTGTGCAGCGCGTAGATCGGGAAGGTGAGCAGGTTGCCGACGGGCTTGTCGCTGGCCGAGCCGCACACGGAGCGCCCGGAGGCGAACAGCTGCGGGTAGCGCGAAGCCAGCCACAGCGCGCCGGAGCCGCCCATGCCCCCGCCGACCAGGTGCACCCGGCTGCGATCGATCGCCCAGTGCTGGCTCACGTACTCCAGGGCCTGCAGCACGTCCGCTTCCGAGAGCGCGCGGTAGTTGCCGCCGCGAGCGCGGCCCAGCACCGACAGCTCGAAATAGCCGGCGTGCTCGCGCATGTCGGTCGAGTCCTCGAGGTGGTTGCCGGAGTGGCCGTGCAGCTCCAGCGACAGAGGCGCTGGATGTGCCGGGTCGTAGTCGGTCGGGATGTTGAGCTTGAAGGGCTGGCCCGAACCGTCCACCGGCGAGCTGTAGGCCCACTCGGTGACGCCGCGCAGCTCGCTCAGCGCGTTCGGGTTGTCGAGGATCTTGCGCGTCCACTGCGCGAGCCGCAGCCGATCCTGAACGACCTCGCCCGGCTGCTCGCTGAAGCGTTCGCTGGCGTGTGCCGCGCGGAACTGCAGGTAGCGGATCCAGCCGTGATAGGCGGCGAGGTCTTCGCGCGAGAGGATCTGTTGCACGAGTTGGGCGACGGCGTCCGGCGTGAGCGGAGCCGCATTGGGGTCGGTGTTGATGGGCAGCGCGGGCGGCTCGGAAGCGGCGGGCGCGGGCGGCTCGGAAGCGGCGCGCGCCACTTCCAGGCGCTCGGAGGGCTCTCGGCGCGCGACCGAGCGAGTCGGTCGCGGCAGGACCCAGGCGCCGTTCGCTGACGGTTGGGGACTCGAGCTGGGAGCTGCCACGACGGCGGGGGCCGTCAGCAGATTCGAGACGCAGGTGCAGAGCGCAGCGGGCAAGAGCCAGTGACGCATCGGGAACTCCTCGAAATTTCTAGAGTCAGGGGAACAGCGCGTTGCGTCATCGTAGCGGATTTCTTGGCCCGTTGTGAGACGATGTAGGTGAAGAGCGCAGATCGTCTGCGGGGCCCGAACCCTCGCGAACTGGATGCGTTCAGAGGGTGCAAGGCATCGGTCTGGCTACTGTTTGACACTCTCGAGTCACGGGGACGCCAGCGCCGATCGAGCCCGCGCTCGTTAATGTACGAAGACCTTCGTTGACAAGTACGATGTTCTTCGTAGACTGAGGCTGCGATGGTCGTGCAGCAGCTGCCTACCGATGCCGAGCTCGCCATCCTGTCGGTGCTGTGGCGCCTCGGGCCGTCCACGGTGCGGGCCGTGCACGAGCAGCTGAGTCCGAGCCAGGGAACGGGCTACACCACCGTGCTCAAGCTGATGCAGCTGATGGCCCAGAAAGGGCTGCTGCTACGCGACGAGTCGCAGCGCAGTCACGTGTATCGCGCGGCGAGTGGGGAGGCGCAGACGCAGAAGCGCTTGCTCGGAGATCTGATGGAGCGCGCGTTCGAGGGATCGGCGTCGCAGCTGGTGCTGCGCGCACTGTCGGTCAAGCGCAGCTCGCCGGAGGAGCTGGAGCAGATCCGGCGCGTGCTCGATGAGCTGGCGAAGGAGGGCAAATGAGCCTGGCTGCGCTGGCGCGCTCGGCCCAGGTCCAGCTGCTGGGCTCGGCGCTGCTGCATTTCCTCTGGCAGGGCGTGCTGATCGCGGGCGTGCTGTGGCTGCTCCTCGGAGCGCTGCCGCGTGCGCGTGCGCAGGCTCGTTATGCGGCGTGCTGCGCTGCACTCGGGGCGCTGCTGGCGGCGCCGCTGTTCACGTTGGTGTGGCTCTGGCGCCCGCAAACCGAGTGGCTCGGTGGTGAGAGCGGCCTCGCCTCGTCGAGCTGGTTCTCGCTCGCGCTGCTGCTGCTCTGGGCGCTCGGCAGCTCGCTGATGCTGGGGCGGCTCGCGTTCGGTCTGCTGATGCTGCGCCGTCTGGTGTCGGGGGCGGAGTCCGCGCCGAGCGAGTGGCAGCAAGTGCTGGCCCGTCTGGCGCGGCAGCTCGGGCTGCGGCAGGGGGTGCGTTTGCTGGTCTCGCTGCGCGTGGATGCTCCGCTCGTGCTCGGCTGGTGGCGCCCGGTGGTGTTGGTGCCGCTAGCCGCGCTGAGCGCGCTGCCCCCCTCGTACCTCGAGGCGCTCCTGGCTCACGAGCTGGCTCACGTGCGCCGCTTCGACTTTCTGGTCAACGTGCTGCAGTGCTGCGTCGAAGCGGTGCTCTTCTATCATCCCGCCGTGCACTGGGTCTCGCGGCGCATGCGCGAAGAGCGGGAGCACTGCTGCGATGACGTGGCGATCGCCGTGTGCGGGGATGCGTTGAGCTACGCGCGGGCCTTGACCGAGATGGAGGCGCTGCGCGCGCCGATCCCAGAGCTGGCACCTGCATCCAACGGAGGTTCTCTCATGCTACGAATCGAACGAATCCTGCGCCGTCCCGATCACCGAACTCAGACCAGGGCCTATCTCAGCGCCGGTGGCCTACTGGTCGCCGCATTCGGCGCGGCGCTCGCCGGAGTTTGGGCGTGCAGCTCGGCTGAGCCCGAGGTGTCTGCAGCGCCGGCCACGATAGCATCGGCGAGCGCTGCGCTCTCGATCCCCTGGCTCCCGCCGGTGCTGCAGCGCTGGCAACCGGCGCTGGAGGACAGCGCGCGCCGGCACGGCGTCGATCCGGCGCTGCTCGCCATCGTGACCCTGGTCGAGTCGCTGGGCGATCCCGAGGCGCGCAGCCCGGGCGGCGCGCTGGGGCTCATGCAGCTGATGCCGTCGACGGCCCGGAGCATCGCCGCCGAGCGCCAGCTGTCCGGCTACTCGGAGAGACAGCTGCTCGATCCGGCCTACAACATCGATTTTGGCGCCTGGTATCTCGCGCGCCAGCTCGCTGCCTCCGGCTCCGAGAGCAACAGCGCGCGTGCCGTGGAGTTCGCGGCGGTGGGTTACAACGGCGGCCCGCGCATCTTGCAGTCCTGGCTGCAGGGTACGGCGCCGCTTCCGCCCGAGACCGCGCGCTACCGCGATCTGGTCGTGGGCATGTGGAACGAGCGCGCGTCGCAGGAGTCGCCCACGTACCAAGCCTGGCGCGAACGCTCGCAGCAGTGAGGCCGCCGGCGGCCTAGGCGTTCAGGGTACGGAGCGTTGCCTCGGGGTCTTCGACCTCGACGTACAGTCGATCGTAGCCCGCGCCGCTCAGCTCGATCTCGATGGCGCGAGCCGCGTTGCGTACGTCCCAGAAGTGCTTTTCGCCATTCTTGTAGAAGGTGCCCGCGGCGATCACTCCCGGCAGATGGGTGCCGGGAATGCGGAACCCCTTCCACATCGCCCAGACTTCCTTCGTATCCATGCGCCGCGCGCTCTTCACCGCGCTGACGGGCAGCTCGAGACGGCCCTTGAAAGCCAGGAGCTTGTGCAGGCCCCGAACGTCGACCTGCACGCTCTGCCCTTGCGTCGTGATCTCCACCATGGCCCTTGCTTTGGGCGAGTGGCACGGCCGCGTCAAGGGTAGCGGTGCCTGCGGCGCCTAATCCTTGGCTTCCGGCGGCTGCTCGGGCGGCTTGATGCGCACGCTGCGCACGCGGCGCGGCGACACGTCGACCATCTCCAGCGTGAAGCCATTGTCGAGCGCCAGGGTCTCCCCGGCGCTCGGCACGTGGCCCGCCAGCGCCATCGACAGGCCGCCGATGGTGTTCCAGTCGCCGTCGTCCGGCAGCTCGAAGCCGAGCACGCGGTTCACCTCGCGTACGGGCAGCGCTCCGCTCACCAGCACGGAGCCGTCTGCCTGATTGCGGATCGGCGGCGGCGCCGGCCGCGAGTGCTCGCTGAAGATGTCGCCCACGAGCTCCTCCACCAGATCCTCCAGCGTCACGATGCCGGCGATCCCGCCCACCTCGTCGACCACGATCGCGAACTTCATCCGCTGCTGGCGCATGTCGCGCAGCAGGTCGACGGCACGCTGCGTCTCCGGTACGAAGTGCGGCGGGCGCATCAGCTCGGCGAGCGCGCGCGGCTGCTCTTCGAGCGCCGCTTGCAGCAGATCCTTGACGTTCACGTAGCCGACCACGTTGTCGATCGAGCCGTCGTACACGGGCATGCGGCTGTGGGGTTGCTCGCGCAGGATGGGCCGTAACGCCTTCAGCGGCGTGGACTTCTCGAGCAAGACCGCCTGCTGGCGCGGCACCATCACGTCCGACACGCGCAGGTCCGGCAGGTCGAGCGCGCGCGAAGCGATCTCGCCGGCCTCGGGATGCAGCGTACCGGTCTTGGCGGCTTCTTCCACCAGCTGCTGTAGCTCTTCCACGGAGTGTCGGGTCTCGGTGAAGGTGGTGGAATCGCCGAACGGCTTCAGCAGCAGGTTGGCGCTGGAGCTCAACAGCCAGACGATGGGTCGCGCCAGCCACGAGAGCGTGAGCAGCGGCTTGCCGATCCACAGCGCGTAGGGCTCCGCGCTGCGCAGCGCGAGCGATTTGGGCACCAGCTCGCCGATCACGATGGAGAGAAAGGAGATCCCCGTCACGACCAGCACCAAGGCCGCGTCGTGCGCGTGTCCGCTCAGCCCGGGGATGCCCTCCAGCACGGGCGTGAGATGCAAGGCGAGCGAGGCGCCGCCGAACACCGAGGCCGTCGATGCGATGACCGTGATGCCCACCTGCACGGTCGCCAGAAAGCGCTCCGGCGCTTCGCGCAGCGCCAGCACGGCGCGTGCCCCGCGCCGCCCCTCATCGACCAGCTCTTTGAGGCGCGAGAGGCGGACGGCGACCACCGCAATCTCCGCCCCCGAGAAGACACCGCCCACGATGACCAGCAACAGGA
>JAICTU010000486.1 GCA_025936205.1 Polyangiaceae bacterium
GGCCACCGCGTAAAACATATGCACCATCTCGCCTTCCACCAGTGCCGCTCGGAGGAAGCGAGCGATCTCTTCCGGCGTCCGCAAGTAGCTGTAGCTGCTGGAGTGGAGTCGGACGCGCGGCTTGCGGATCACAGGCAGCCGCTCCACCCATCCCAGATCCCGTGCCAGTCGCAGGATCGATCCGAGCAGAACCAAGTGATTGCTGATCGTCTTGTCCTCCTGTGTGGCCGTCGCCCGATACCGATCGATCGCCGGCACCCACGCCGGCGTGTCGTGCAGCAGGAGATTTCCGAAGTGGGCTTCCAGTTGCTTCAAGATGGAGAGGTCATCCTTTTCGCTGCGCTTCAGGGGCGCCCGGTGCTGACGCCAGTAAGCGGCCGCCTCTGAGAACCGCCGCGGCTGAAGCTCAGGAGGCCGAAGGCCCCTACGGCGCTCCTCGACTTCGATCTCGACCTTCCGCAGCGCGAGCTCAGCCGTCTTGCGCTCGGTGAACGTCTTGCTGTGGCGCTTGCCGGTCTCGTCGGTCCATCGGATGCGCCACTTGTCGTAGTGCTTGGTGGGCTTGGCCACGGCAGTCTCCTGCCAGCAAGCCCCGCCGGGAACCCGTGCAGCCCAAATCGCGAGTGCTGCACGGGGACCGCCTCAGTGCCGGGGGTCGTTCCCTACTCCCGCTCGTGGCCCGAGATTTGGCCCGGACAAACCAAAAACGGGAACCACATTCACGTGATTCCCGTCCTAGTTCCGATGGTTGCGCGGGTAGGATTTGAACCTACGACCTTCGGGTTATGAGCCCGACGAGCTACCAGGCTGCTCCACCGCGCGGCAAGTGACCGGGAACATAGTGGTATGGTTCCTACCGTCAAGTTCCTTCGACGAAATCTCGTCGTGCAGGTGACCGCAACGCGGCTCGGGTGCGAACGAGCAGCGGATTGATCGCGCTGCGGCGCCGGTCGCGAGCTCGCTTGTGAGCCGGCCGGGGGGTCACGGTGCGAATCTGAGGTTTCCATGGAAACCTCAGATTCGCGTCGCGGAGGGGCTACCCGCGCGGCGCGTCCGGCCGAGCAGCGCCACTCTCGACACCGCGAAGTCTCCGAGGGGTCGCGCGGTGGGCTCATTCTGGGGTCGCCGGGCGCCGGAGGGTTCCGAGCCCCTCTCCTCTTTCTCAATCGGGGTGCAGCCCGGGGGCTGTCGAAAGGCGCGACCTACATGGGAGTTATGGGTGGTTGTGGTTGACAGGTCTTTCGGGCCTAACTAGATATGGTCCAGGCCTAACCCTTACGTGTACGTTAGGGTTATAGTTGATAGCCGATATAGCTGAGAGCCACGATGAGCTCCCCCTCTGACCGTTACCATCTGACTCTGGTGGATTCCGAGCCGCGAGGCGCGGTGGAAGCGGCGGAGTGTGCCGATGGGGTGCTGCTCCAGGTTGGTGATCTGGCCAGAATGACTGGGAAAACGGTCCGAGCCATCCATCACTATGAGGAGCTCGGGCTGATTGAGCCAGCGGGCCGCTCGAAGGGTCACTATCGGCTGTTCGAGCGGGAGGCGCTGGTTCGCATCCGCTGGATTCACAAGCTGCAGGCGCTGGGGCTGTCGCTGGCCGAGATCCGGACGCTGGTTCGGAATCGGGCGGTGTCGGGGTCGGCGCAGCAGTCCGCCGACCAGCTGCGGCGCACGTACGAGGCAAAGCTGGTAGAGGTGCGCGCGCGGCTGAGCGAGCTGACCGCGCTGGAGCGGGAGCTTCAGGCGAGTCTCGCGTATCTCGATTCCTGCAACACGACCTGCACGGCAGAGCTGGCCCCCACCGACTGTGCCCAGTGCGATCGTCATCCGGAAACTCGAGAGACGGATCTGATTTCGGGGGCGATGGTCTGAGTGCGCAGCGCCGGTCGGATCGGCGCGCGCAATGAGGTTTTGAAATGGCATTGAATCTCCCCATCTACATGGACAACCACTCCACGACGCCGGTCGACCCGCGCGTGGTGGAGGCCATGTTGCCGTATTTCTCGAGCACCTTCGGGAACGCGGCGAGCCGTACGCACGCCTTCGGTTGGACCGCCGAGGCCGCGGTGGAAGACGCGCGCGAGTCGATCGCGAAGTTCATCGGCGCGAGCTCCGGCAAGGAGATGGTGTTCACGTCGGGCGCGACCGAGGCCAACAATCTCGCGATCAAGGGCGCCGCCGAGTACTACCAGGCGAAGGGCAATCACCTGATCACGACGGCGATCGAGCACAAGAGCGTGCTCGATTCGTGCAAGCGTCTGGAGCGTCAGGGCTTCGAGGTGACGTATCTCGAGGTGGGTACGAACGGTCTGGTGGACCCCGCCAAGGTGGAGGCCGCCATCACCGACAAGACGATCCTGGTCTCGGTGATGCTCGCCAACAACGAGGTGGGCACGATTCAGCCCATCGCGGAGATCGGCAAGATCACGCGGGCGCGCAATGTGCTGTTGCACTGCGACGCGGTGCAGGGCGCCGGCAAGACGCCCTTCGACGTGGAGGCCATGAACGTGGACCTGGCGTCGGTCACTGCGCACAAGATCTACGGCCCGAAGGGCATCGGCGCGCTGTACGTGCGGCGTTCACGGCCGCGCGTGCGGTTGGTGTCGCAGATGGACGGCGGCGGGCACGAGCGCGGCAATCGCTCGGGTACGTTGAACGTGGCGGGCATCGTCGGTTTTCAGCGCGCCTGCGAGCTGATGATGAGCGAGGGGCCCACCGAGAACGCCCGCATCCGGGCGCTGCGCGATCGGCTGCACCAGCGCATGACCGCCGCGCTCGATCACGTGACGCTGAACGGCGACCCCGAGCGGCGCCTGAGCGGCAACTTGAACCTGTCCTTCGCCTTCGTGGAGGGCGAGGGTCTGATGATGGCGATCAAGGACGTGGCCGTGTCGAGCGGCTCGGCTTGCACCAGCGCCAGCCTGGAGCCGAGCTATGTGCTCAAGGCGATGGGGCTGGATGAGGACCTGGCCCACTCTTCCCTGCGTTTCGGCATCGGCCGGTTCAACACGCAGGAAGAGGTGGACTACGTGGCGGATCTGCTGATCGCGAAGGTGAAGAAGCTGCGCGACATCTCGCCCCTGTACGAGATGCACCAGCAGGGTATCGACATCAAGTCGATCCAGTGGGCGGCACATTGAGCCCCCGGAGTGAACGCTCCAAAAGATTTTGAGAGGATTGAGTCATGGCCTACAGCGACAAAGTGATTGACCACTACGAGAACCCCCGCAACGTGGGCTCTCTCGACCCGCAGCGCGAGGACGTCGGCACGGGGCTGGTGGGCGCACCAGCTTGCGGCGACGTGATGCGGCTGCAGATCCGCGTGAACGAAGAGGGCGTGATCGAAGACGCGCGCTTCAAGACGTTCGGCTGCGGTTCGGCGATCGCCTCTTCTTCGCTCGCCACCGAGTGGATCAAGGGCAAGAAGCTGGACGAGGCGGGCGCGCTCTCGAACAGCCAGATCGCCACGGAGCTGAACCTGCCGCCGGTGAAGATCCACTGCTCGGTGCTGGCCGAGGACGCGATCAAGAGCGCCATCCAGGACTACAAGAAGAAGCGCGAGGCCCGTCAGGCACTGTCAGCTGCGTCGTCCGCTGCAGGGCCGAAGCCCGCCCAGGAAGCCATCGCGAGCAAGTAATGTCCGAAGTCAGCACTCCTGGATCCGCCCCCGGCACTCGTCCGAGCACGGCGCCTCCGCCCTCCAAGCGCGAGATCCGCATCACAGCGGAGGCGGTGAGCTACGCGCGCAAGCGGCTGGAGCAGCGTGGTACACCGGGCGCCGCAGTGCGCCTGGGGGTGAAGGGGGGTGGCTGTTCGGGCTTCAGCTACGTGATCGAGTTCTCGGATGATCCGCCGCGCTCACGCGACGTGGTGCACGAGTTCGAGGGCGTGCGCTTCTACGTGGACAACAAGAGCCTGATCTATTTGGCCGGCTCCACCCTCGATTACGAGCACACGCTGATGTACCAGGGCTTCCGCTTCAAGAATCCGCAGGAAGCCAGCCGCTGCGGCTGCGGCCATTCGTTTACTGTTCGCTAGAACAGCCGCGTTAGCGCAGCTCGAGCGGTGGCCCATCCATTCGAAATTCTGGGTCTGGCACCCAGCTTCGCGCTCGACCCCAGTGTGCTCGAGCAGCGCCAGCGGGAGCTGAACCGCGCCCTCCACCCCGACCGGCACGCCGGCAAGAGTCCGGCGGAGCGCCGGCAAGCTCTGAGCCGTGCCATGGACGTCAACCTCGCGTATCGCACGCTGCGCGACCCCGCTTCTCGCGCGGAGGCGCTGTTTTCTCTGCTGGGCGCCCCCTCGACGCGCGAGAGCACGATCAGCGATCCGGTGCTGCTCATGGAGATGATGGAGCAGCGCGAGGCTCTCGAAGAGGCGCGCCGCGCCAGGAATCGCGCGCAGCTCGACGCGATCGGCCGCAGCATGGCCGAGCGCGAGCAGCTGGTGCTCGGGCGCCTGAATGAGGCGTTTGCGCCCCTGCTGGCTGGTTCCGCCGCCCCGTCCCCGGCAGACGTTCGCGAGGCGCAGCTGGCGAACGCGCGCCAGTTGCTGGCCGAGCTGCGCTATGTGCGTCGCTTCGCCGAAGAGATCGCTGCTTTCGAAGACGACTGACATGTTGCTCGACATTTTCGACCCCAAAGCGCCCCCGAAGCCGATCGGCATCGATCTGGGCACCACGCACTCGGTGCTGGCGTACGTGCGCGACGCGCGCCCGGTGGCGGTCACGACCTGTGACGGCGGCTCGCTCTTGCCGTCGGTGGTGCACTACGGCGAGCACGGCCAGGTGATCGTCGGGCGCAGCGCCCTCTCGCATCTGGAGACCGAGCCGGAGCGCACGCTCGCCAGCGTCAAGCGCTTCATGGGGCGCGGCTGGGGAGATCCGCAGCTGGCACGGCTGGGCACGTATCGTTTCGTCGAGCCGCGAAATGACGAAGAGGCCAAGGTCGTGCGCTTCGATCTGGGCGGCGAGAGCCGCACGCCGATCGAGGTCAGCGCCGAGATCTTGCGCAGCCTGGTGCGCAGCGCCGGCGAGCAGCTGCGCAGCCTGGGCGGAGCCGTGATCACGGTGCCCGCGTACTTTGACGATGCCCAGCGCCAGGCCACGCGCGACGCCGCGCGGCTCGCGGGGCTCGAGGTATTGCGACTGATCAACGAGCCCACTGCTGCCGCTCTGGCCTACGGCCTCGAGTCGCGGCGCGAGGGCACGTTTGCGATCTACGATCTGGGCGGCGGCACCTTCGACATCACGCTGCTGCGCCTGGAAGACGGCGTGTTTCAGGTCAAGAGCACCGGCGGCGATAGCGCGCTCGGTGGCGATGACATGGACCGCGCGCTCGCCGAGCGAATGCTCGCCGTGATGGGCTTCGACACGCCGACGGAAGCCCCACAGCCGGTCATCGCTCTGGTGCTGTCGGTGGCGCGCGATGCCAAGCACCGCCTGACGGACAGCGAGCACGCCACCCTCACGTTGCCGAAGCGCGGCGGCGGCGACGTCGCTTTCAGCGTCACGCGCGCGGAATTCGACGCGCTGATCGCTCCCTTGCTGGAGCGCACCGGCAAGGCGGCGCGGCGCGCCTTGCGCGACGCGCAGCTGCAAGCCAGCGAGCTGGACGGCGTGATCCTGGTCGGCGGCGCGACGCGCGTGCCGTACGTGCGTCGCTACGTGGCGGAGCTGTTCGGGCGCCCGCCGCTGGCGGACATCGATCCCGATCTGGTCGTCGCCTACGGCGCGGCGCTGCAGGCCGATCAGATCAGCCACGATCGCGGCGAGACGCTGCTGCTCGATGTGCTCCCGCTGAGCCTCGGCGTGGAGACGATGGGCGGCGCCGTCGACCGCATCCTGCCGCGCAACACCACCATCCCGGTGGGCGCTCAGGCCACCTTCACCACCTACGCCGACAACCAGACGGGCTTCGAGCTGCACATCGTGCAGGGCGAGCGCGAGCTGGCGCGCGACTGTCGTTCCCTCGCCCGCTTCACGCTCAAGGGCATCCCGCCGCTGCCGGCGGGGCAAGCGCGGCTGGAGGTCAGCTTTCACGTCGACGAGAACTCGCTGCTGCGCGTGCACGCGCGCGAGCTGAGCACCGGTGTCGAGCAGAGCGTGGAGGTCAAGCCCAGCTACGGCCTCACCGACGAGCAAGTCGAAGAGATGCTGATCGACGCGCTCGATCACGGCGAGGACGATTTCGAACGGCGCCGGCTCGCCGAGGCGAGAGTCGAAGGCTCCCGCCTGTTGCTCGCGACGGACAAGGCGCTCGCCGCCGATGCCGATCTGCTCGACGAGAGCGAGCGCCAGGCTGTGCCCGAGCACGCCGATCGCCTGCGCCGCGCGCTCGAGGAAGAGAGCGAGGACGTCGGCGCGCTCGCCTCGCGCCTGCAGGCGCTCAGTCAGACGCTCGATGCCGCGACCCACGCCTGGGCAGGCCGGCGCATGGATCGCGCCTTCCAGGCGGCGCTGGCGGGCCGCGACGTGAGCCAGGTGGCGGGCAGAGTGGAACACGCACGGGGTGTGGACGCCCATCTCGCCGAACACCAGAAGGGCGCGCCATGACCCGCGTGCGATTCGTCGACCAGAACATCGAAGTGGAAGTGCCGCTGGGCAAGTCCATCCTCCAGGCAGCCAAGGAGGCCCACGCGCCCGAAGGTGACGCCTGCGGCGGCGTGTGCGCGTGCTCGACCTGCCACGTGCAGGTCCAGCAGGGGATGGAGCACCTCACGGAGATGGAAGACTCGGAGAGCGACC
>JAICTU010000370.1 GCA_025936205.1 Polyangiaceae bacterium
GCCCTGCTGCAGCGCCTGGGGGCTCCGCAGGCTGCTGCGCTCCTGGCCGCCGCTGCGTTCCTCTTCTGCAACTATAGCTACACCGACTGGGTAGTGCGCGGCGCCTTCGCCGAGTACTCCGCGCTGATGCTCCTGCCCTGGCTGTTCCGCTGGCTCTGCGGGGTGCTGGACGGGGAGGCGCCGAGGAGCTCTTTCCGGCTCGGAGCCGTGACGCTGCCCGCGCTGTATCTGGCCCACTCGGGGTTGTTCTTCTTCGCGGCGATGCCGGTGCTGCTCGCCGTCGTCTGGCGTTGCCTGCGAGGCGCGGATCGCAAACCATTTTGTCGAGCTCTGCTCGGCGTGGCCCTGATCGTCGCCAGTGTGATGCTGCCGATCGTCGTCTGCCAGCTGCTCCTCGCGCGCGAGCTGAGCTTCGCAGAGGGCATCGCCGTGTACGCTCCCCGCGATCACTTTGCCTCGCTCGGACGGCACCTCGGCGGCGGCGACTACGTCTGGGGTCAAACCTGGGAGGGCTTCTCGGTGCAGCTCGACTTGCCCATCGTGCTCCTGGCGCTCGCGCTGCTCGCCTGGATGGTGCGCGCGCAGCTCCGAGGTCGGCCCGTGCTGCGAAACGGCGCTCTGGTTGCATACGTGGGGCTCTGGATCGCAGCGCTCTACTATGGATTCCTGCTGACGCCCGCGTCGGAGCTCGTCTACGAGCACGTCCCGGGCTTTGCTGTCCTGCAGTTTCCGTGGCGGCTCCTGTCTTTTCTGTCGGTGCTCGGTGTGGCCCTGGCTTCGGCCCCCTTGCTGGTGGCAACCAAGGGGAGCAAGCGGCACGTCGGCCCCCTCTGTGCCGCTCTGCTGCTGATGATGAGCTTCCTCAGCTCGCCCTGGCTGCATACCATCCGCTATGGCTGGGTCCCACGCGCGGAGCTCGAGGCAGAGCTCGGGCCTTTGGCTCGGTTGCAGGTGGGCGGGTTCGAGTATCACCCGAGGACCTCGGGCGTCCGCGGTCCCGCGCTGGTCGACTACTGGGAGCGGCAGCGCCCGGCGACGGATGCACGGGCCTGGAACGAGCCGGGGTTTGCCGTGGATCTGCTCGGCACACCAGGCTTCGAGGCGGGTGAGCGGCTGTATCGCATCCGCGCGTGGCGCCCGAGCACGGTAGTGCTGCCCATCACGTACTCGGCGTTCATCGGGGTCGATCTCGTCTCGCCTCGCACGGAGCGCATCACGACTTGGAAGACCGATGCGGATCCGCGCATCCATTTCGATGTCCCCCAAGGCGAGTGGGAAGTCCGGGTACGCTTTCCCACGCTGCTCCGCCTTTGCGCCGAGCTCTGGTCGAGTTAGCGGTCACCACGGCATGGGGGCGCGCGCGTTCCGCCCATGTGGCGAGTCTGTCGACTGTATGTGCGGGTGGTAGAACGTGCCAGCGCTGGCAACGGCGTATCAAGCGCGCCCCGCAAGCATCAGCAGCGCGAGGCTGCCAGGCTGCTGGGCCGCGCTCATTCAGCCTGCATTTGGAGTTGTTTCGAGGCACGGGCCCTGCGAAACAAGGCCATCCACCAAGCGATGATCTCGACCTCGGTAAGAGATTCCGAAGCCGTCAGCAGTGCTGCGCCTTCGCGATTGGACGCGATCTGGTGGCCCCTGATCGGCTTCGTGGTGTTCGCTGCGAGCGCGCTGCGGCTCTGGCTCGCGCTGACGGATCACAGCGTCTACTGGCCTGACGAGATCTATCAGAGCCTGGAGCAGGCGCACCGCCTGGCCTTCGGCAGCGGGTTCATTCCCTGGGAGTTCCGCGACGGTGCGCGCAGCTGGCTCTTGCCAGGTCTGATCGCCGGTGTGTGGCGCGTCGCCGCCGCGCTCGGCGTGCACTCTTCGCTGGCACTGGTGGGCCTGGCGCGCGGCATCACCGTGCTGGCGAGCGCGGCCTCTTTGTGGCTCAGCGCCCGGCTCTGTGCGCGGCTGTCGAGCCCCCGAGCGGGCTTCATCGCGGTGCTGGTACTCGCCGTGCTGCCGGCGTCCGTCGTGTTTGGCTACCGCACGCTGTCCGAAAGCCTGAGCGCGCCGCTGATCGTGCTGGCGGCGCTGGCCCTGCTCGACGGCATCCCGCGCCGCACCTGTGCGGCTGCCGTATGCATCGCGCTCGCCACCTTGTTGCGCTACCAGAACGCGCTGTTCGGGTTGGTGTTCTTGCTCTGGCTCGGGGGGGAGCACCGGCGCCGCGAAGTGATCTTGTACTTCGGCACAGGCATCGCGACGCTGCTGGCCGGTGGCCTGCTGGATTGGGCGACCTGGGGACGACCCTTCCACTCGCTGATCGCTTACGTCGACTTCAACCTGCTCCGCGGCGGAGCCTCCACCTTTGGCGTCGAACCGTTCTGGTACTACGCGAAGAGCTTGTGGGACAGCACGGGGCCGGCGGTGCTGATATTTGCTGCGCTCGCCGCGCTGGGTGGCATGCGCATCCCTGGGCTCGGTATGGCCGTGCTCTCGTCGCTGCTCGCGCACTCGGTGATCCCGCACAAAGAGCTGCGCTTCATCGTCCCGGCGCTACCGCTCGCCTGCGTGCTGATGGGGCTCGGTGCGGACTATCTGTTGCAGCGGGCGGGTCGTTATGCGCGCTGGTGCTGGGTGGGGCTCGGCGCCTCCGCGCTGGCCAGTGCGCTGTCGCTGCCGCGGCTCGACTACAGGCACATGGGGCAATACCTGGATACCCCGCGAGGTTCACGCTCGGTCTGGCACTCCGATGAGGAGGCGAACCTGCTGCTGGCGAGCGCGGGGGAGAAGGAGGACCTGTGCGGTCTCGGGGTGCTGGGGCTGCGCTCTGCCTTCACGGGCGGGTACACGTACTTTCATCGCGCCGCGCCTCTACTCTACACCAGGCAACTCTGTGGCGCAGAACCAGCCGTCAACTACCTGATCGTCCCCTATCACCTGGCGAGCACGTCGCTGCCAGGGGGCTACACGCGGGTCGAAGATCGCGGCTGGCTCGGTCTCTTTCGCCGTGAGGGCACTTGCGAGTCGATGCCCAGCGCGTTCGATCCGCTGCTCGAGGGCGCTCACGACATGGGCTTGAATCGGCCCGTCGCCGAGCAAGCGCAAACCGGCAGCGTGATTTTCGACCTGCGTCGCCACTCAGGCAGCTTCATGCAAGGCTGGGGCATCGGCGAGCTGGTCGATTGCAAGCCGGCGCGCTGGGCGGAAGGGCGACACAGCGTCGTCCAATTCCATGCGTCGGCCACTGACCAGCCATTCGTGTTGCGCCTACGGCTGCGTGCCTTCGAGACCGCGACGACCCAGCAACTTCGCTTGTCGCTCAACGGGCACAATCTGTTCAATGGCCACGTCCCGATCACGCCCTGGATGCTCACCGCGGACGTACCCCCTCTGCTCCGGGGTCGCAACGAGCTGACCTTCGATTTTTCGCAGATGGGCCAGCCGGGCGGGGACGACGAGCGCTCGCTCTCCGCCTTGCTGGAATCGCTCGAACTCTCGCCGGTGACTCACGATTTCGATTTCGTGGTAGGGGGCAGCTCGGACTCCGAGTACCTGGTGAGCGGGTTTGCGCCGCCCGAGTCCGAAGCTGGACGCAGCTTCGTCTGGAATGAGGGACGTAGCTCCGTGGTTCAGGGCGTGCTCGACCACCCCGAGACGCCGCATCTGCTCTCCTTCACGGCCCAGGCTATCCAAGCAAGCACGGGCGCCGTACGCGTTTCCATCAACGACCATCCGCTGCGTAGCGTCCAGCTCGAACCCGAATGGAGCCGTACCAATCTGGTTGTGCCGCCGGATCTCTTGCGCCTCGGACTCAACCGCGTACGCCTCGACTTCGACAACACCATCGCCCCGATGGCGCTCTACGCGGGCTCCAGCGATCAGCGTCAGCTCGCTGCGCGCTTCCTCGGCATGTCGCTTCAACCGCTGCCCGACCACCTTCTGATCGATTTCGGTAGTCTCGATGCTCGTCGCTGGATGCTCGACGGCTGGTCGGATGATGAGCGCGAGGGAGAGCGCAGTGTTCTTTGGAACGACGGCCAGCGCTCGCGCTTGCAGGTCTGGCTCGCTGGGCAGAAAGACGCCCGAATGCGCATCGAGGCCCGGGCCTATGCTCCCGCCTTGCCGCTCAACGTCGAAGTGCGCCTGAACGACAACGTCGCTGGAGCATTCCAGCCCAGCTCCGAGTGGGGTGTGTACGAGGTTCCGCTGCTCGCCAAGTTCATCGCCAGCGGCGCGAACATGATCGAGTTCCGCTACGAGCGCGTGGCGAAGCCCAGCGAGCACGAGCCCGGCTCACGTGATGTGCGCGAGCTCGCCGTGCAATGGGACCGTGTCACGATCGAGCGCTGACCTCCGGAGCCAGCGCATGGACCGGGACCGGGCGGCGGCTGGAGACGAGCACCAGCAGTGATACCGCACCCAGGCCGGCGCAGAGCTGTGTCAGGCCGCGGTGACCGAGCTGCTCCACGAGCAAGCCGAAGCACAGGTAACCCATCAGCGAGCCCAGGCTCCAAGAGCTGGAGTACAAACTCGTGGCGAGCCCCGTTTGCCCGGGCAGCAAATCCTGAAAGTACGGGATCGCCAGGCTCATCGTGGCGGCGATCGTGAATGCGTTCAGCACCTGCGCTGGATACACGTCGCTGGGCGCACGTGCGAAGCCGAGTGCCAGGAAGTAGACGACGCCCACCAGCACGCCCACGCGGATCATGAACGCCTGCCGGGCGCTGGTCGAGAGCCGCCCCAGGCAGAGCATGAACGGGATCTCGAACACGGGGGCCACCGCAAAGGCTGTCCCGACCTGAGGCTCCGCACCGCCGAGCTCCTGGGTGATCAGCAGCGGCAAGTTCATCAGGTTCATGGAGATCGCGCACAAGATCAGCACGAAGGAGCCAAACTGGGCGAGCAAGAAGGGGCGCGTCAGGAGCCGGGCGAGCGGCTCTCGATTCACAGCCTGCGCCGCGACCGGCTCCCGGCGAGGCCGTGCGGGCACCAAGGCGACGACCAGCGATAGGTAGGCGAGCAATAAGCCTGACGCCGCGAGGAACGAACCGCGATAGCCGAAGCGGGCCACCACCAGCGCACCGAGCGCAGGCCCCACCGTCCACGCCAGCGAGAAAGTGGCGCGCAGCACCCCGAGCGCAAAGGATGCGTTGCCGCGCTCCGAGCGCGCCAGCTCCTCGCGAGCGTGCGCAAAGATCTGCGAGAAGCTGATGGATGAGACGCTGAGCAAGGCCCCCCCGATCAACATCAGCAGTGGAGGCTGCCGGATGAACGCATAGCCCAGATAACCGAGCGTGCCGCCGCTGCCGCCGATCAGCAGCACCGTGCGCCGCGACCAGCGCGTGTCCGAGAGCCGAGCGAGCAGCGTGCTGGCGCCCATCGCGCAGACAGCATTCGAGGTCATGAAGAGAGCAAAGGTCAGCGGCTTCATGCCCACCGCCTGCGTGCCCCAGAGCGAGAGAAACGGCAGCACGAACGACGAGGCGAGCCCCAGCACGAGGCTGCAAGCCAGCAATCCAGCGAAGCCCGGGGCCCCGGCGATTTCGCGGGCAGCGCTGCGCACGCGCATCACGAGACCGTTCGACACTGCTTGATCCTCCATCGTCCTCGAGCTCTCCGGGCGCAAGGCTGCGCCAGAGCCTTTGCGAACGGGAGATGCCAGAGGGCTCCGGCGGTCGCGGACCGAAATGGCACACCGTGCACCCTGTGCCGCCCACGGGCACAGGCCTTGCTTTGATTTCAGTTACTTGGTCGCAACCGAGCAAGCCCCCACGAAATCGCGGCGAGGTTGGCTCGAGTTGTGCCACTCGCCGGCTCACGCCGGGACCACCCCACGACACGGAGAGCGCAGATGACCCAGCCCAACCCCTCTCAGCAGGCACGCCGAGGACTCAAACCCCTGTGGGGGTTGGTGGTGCTGGTGGCGCTGACCCAGATGGGAATGGACGCGCGCGGCTGCTTCTCCTCCAGCAGCGGGGGTGATGACGACGGAATCGGCGGCTCTGGCGGTGGCACGTCCGCCGGAGGCAGCTCGGCCGGCGGCTGCGATCTCGGCGGCAAGCACTACGCCATCAACCAAGGCGTTCCCTCGCTCGACGGCTGCAACAGCTGCAGCTGCAGCCAGGGCGGTATCGTGTGTACCGACCGCGCCTGCGTGGAGAACGGCGGCAGTGGCGGCAGTGGCGGCAGCGGCGGAGTGGGTGGCAGCGGCGGCACTGCAGGCACCGGCGGGGTGGGTGGAATCGGCGGGGTCGGCGGCGGCGCCCAGTGCAACGCCGGGGTCGGCTGCCTCCAGGTGCCGTGCGCCTGCCTCGACGAGGACGCGGACGGACAGTGCGACAACCACTGCCCGAGCTACGAGTGCATCAACGGACAGTGCGTCGACGTGTCGCCCCAGCCCGTGATCTGTGGCGGCCTGCTGGGCACGGCCTGCCCGGATGGCGAGTACTGCAAGTTCCTGCCATCCACGCGCTGCGGCTCGGGTGACCAGACGGGCGAGTGCACGCCCAAGGCCGAGGTCTGCGACCAGATCTACAACCCGGTGTGCGGCTGCGACGGGAAGACCTACAGCAGCGGCTGCACTGCCTCGGCGGCGGGCATATCGGTGAAGGCGACCGGCGAGTGCCCCAACTCCGGCCCTCTCGGCGTCGGTGACAGCTGCGGAGGATTCGTTCCCCCCTCCGCCCCCACCTGCGCTGACGGCCTGTTTTGCCAGCACCAGCCCGGCGCTCTGTGTGGTGCCGCGGACGCACCCGGCGAATGCGTGGAGATTCCGAAGAGCTGCCCGACCGCGGGTGACCTCGTGTGCGGCTGCGATGGAGTCACCTACGCAAACGCCTGCGCCGCGGCGCGCGCCCAGGTCGGCATCCTCGACCTGGGGCGCTGCGAGTAACCTCGCGCGACGCGGGGCGGATTGCCCCCTTCGCGACCTCCCGTCGCGCGTCATATGCTCGCGACAGGAGGTCCCATGTTCGTCGCTGTCTACTGGTGGCGCGTCAAGCCGGGAAAGGAAGACCAATTCCGCCAGGCCTGGCGCCGCGGCACGGAGCTGATCACGGCTCGCTACGGCTCCTTCGGCTCACGCCTCCATCGCGACCGCGACGGCCGTTTCGTCGGCTACGCGCAGTGGCCCGACCATGAAACCTGGCAGCGCGCCTTCGACGCCAAGATGTTCTACGACGACGCGGAGACGCGAGCGAAGTTCGTCGACGCGATCGCCGAAACGGCGCCCGACGCCAAGCCGGTGTTCATGATGGATATCACCGACGACCTCTTGCTCGATACGGAAGCCTCGCCCGCGCGCTGAGCTCGCTCAAGCGAGCAGCCCGCGCAATGTGCTCTCGATCGACGTCGTACCCCGGACCTGCTCGCCGGGCTCCGGCACGAGCTTCCCTTTCGCGAGCGCCTCATACATCTCGCGAAATAGCCCCGCGCCGTTGCTCGAGATGCCAAACGACGTGAACGTCGGCACCACGGCGTCGAGCGGCGCCTCCACGACCTTCACCGGCTTGCCCAGAATGCGGGAGAACGCAGCTGCCACATCGTTCGGGCTCGCATCGCTTGGACCGGTGAGCTCGATCACCCGCACACCTCGTGGGCCCTCCAGCAAGGCTCGAGCCACGGTCTTTCCGATATCGGGCGTGCTCACCATCGAGATGGGCGTGCCGGCCGCGAGAAAGCTCGGCAGCACACCGTCGCTCTTCACGGCTCGCACGACGGCGCCCCAGTTCTCGACAAAGTAGGCGGCGCGTACAAACGTCGCCGGCAGGCCGGCAGCTCGCAACTGCTGTTCTGCGTTGTACACCGAGAGGATCGGCCCGGTTCCCGCAGCATGCTGGGCCCCGATGGAGGACAGCAAGACCACGTGCGGAACCTTCTCGGCCACCAGTGTGTCCACCTGCTGCTGAGTCAGGCGCTTGCGCTCGGCGATGAAATCCTTCGCGGCGAGATCCGGCGGCGAGATCAAGAACACCCCCTCGGCCCCACGCACCGCGCGCGCCAGTGCCGGCTGGTCGGCGAGATCGGCCACGAACACCTCCGCCCCCAGCGCCTTCAGACGCTCGGCCTTGGCCGCATCGCGCACCACGACACGCACCTTTTTCCCGGCGCCGAGCAGCGTTTCTGCCGCAGCCGAACCCGTATGCCCCGAAGCTCCAGTGATGACGTACATGACGATTTCCTCCTAACGCAGGTCATTCTGGGCCTTCGCAGAGGATGCGGCCAATGCAATGTCGGCACTATAATCATGCACATGCTGCATGATCGAGCGCTGTCCGCCATCGACCTCAACCTGCTGGTGGCGCTGCGGGCCCTCTTGAGCGAACGCCACGTGACGCGCGCAGCTCGGCGGATCGGGCTCAGCCAGTCGGCAACCAGCCACGCCCTCTCCCGCCTGCGCGACCTGATCGGCGATCCGCTGCTCGTACGCAGCGGCCGCGAGCTCGAGCTCACCCCGCGTGCGGCGCGCATCCTGCCCGCGCTCGAACGGGGGCTCAGCGATCTACACGACGCCATCGCCGGAGAGCCCGAGTTCGACCCACGCACCGCGCGGCGCACCTTCGCCATCGGCACCTCCGACTACCTGCAAGCACTGATCATGGGGCCTCTCCTGCGCGAGCTCGCTGCGCGCGCTCCGGGCATTGATCTCTCCGTGGTCGTCTTTCCCAATGTGCGAGAGCTGCTCGAATCAGGCGCGATCGACCTGGCGCTCAGCGTCCCCCTACCCGAGCTGCGCTCGATGCACCACGAAGCCCTGTTCCAGGAAAACTTCCTGTGTATGGTGCGCCGCGATCACCCCCAGATCAAGAAAGCCCCGAGCCTCGACAAGTACCTCGCCCAACGACACGTCATGGTTTCACCTTCGGGCACACCCGGCAGCTTCGTCGACACGCTCCTCAGCGAGCTCGGCCTCGAACGCCGCGTCGCGCTGCGCGTCACCAACTTCCTGATCGTCCCGGTCGTGGTCTGTGAAACCGACTTCATGAACACCATGCCCGCGCGCCTCGCGCGCCAGCTCGCCAAGTTGTATCCGTTGCGGCTTTTTTCGCCGCCGATCGAGCTGCCCAACTTCGAATACGGGATGTACTGGCACCCGCGGCTCGACCAGGACCCCGCCCAGCGCTGGCTGCGCGAATTCGCAGCCCGGGTCAGCAAGGCCTGCTGACGGCCCACCCGCTGAAAAACACACCTGGGCGCCCTGAGGGCTACGCGAGTTTTCCCGGCACGGCTCGTGCTTCGCTGACCGCTCATGTGGCAGA
>JAICTU010000292.1 GCA_025936205.1 Polyangiaceae bacterium
ACGCTGATGGCGAAGATCGGCGAAGTCTACGCACGGGATCTCGGCGACCAGACCCAAGCCGTCGTCGCGATCAGCCAGGCGCTGTGCGAGGACCCGCGAAACCGCAGTTACGTGCGCCGCATCGAGGAAATCGCCGGGGCCGACTCCGATCTGTGGTCGGAGATCTCCAGCACGTGTTCGGAGGCGGCCGCCGACGAGGAGCGCGCCCCGAGCGAGCGGGCGCCGCTGCTCGAGCAGCTGGGCGTCTGGTACACGAAGCAGGGACGTCCCGAGCTGGCGCTGCCCTGCTTCCAGACCGCACTCAAGCTGGAACCAAAGAGCGTTCGCGCGCTGGACGGAGTCGCGGGCGTGTACCGCACCAACAAGATGTGGAGTGAGCTCGGCGATCTGCTGGTGCATCGCGCAGACGTCAGCACCTCACCGAGCGACGCCCGCGAACTGCGCACCCAGGCTGCTCAGGTGCTGGAGAAGCATCTTCAGGATCTGGATGGGGCGCAGGAGCTGTACGAGCGCATCATCCGCGAGGATCCAGGCGATATCGTCGTCAGTCAGGCGCTGAGCCGCATCTACGAGCAGAATCACGAGCTCGATCGCCTGGTGCCGCTGCTCACTCGCCAGGCGGAGCAAGAGCGCGGTCCGCGTCGTCACGCTGCTCTGTGCCGGCTAGGTGATCTGCAGCGCGCACATCTCGGCGATCTCGATGAGGCTCGGCGCTGCTACGAAGCGGTGCTGGAGGAGTCCCCGAATCACCCGCAGGCTCTCCAGGGGTTGGATCAAACGCTGGCCCAGGCCGGGAAATACAAGGATCTGCTCGCGAGTCTTCATCGGCAGCTCGAGAACTCGCCCACGCCACGGCAGCAGGTGGCGCTCTGGGAGCGCATCGCTGCTCTGTACGAAGAAGAGTTCTTGCTGCACGCGGACGCGGCCGTCGCGCTGGAGAGCGTGTTGCGCCTCGATCCCAGCCGGACCCAGGCCATGGCAGCCCTCGCGCGGCTGTATCGCACCCTGGAGCAGTGGCAGGATCTGAGCGAGCTGCTCCAGCGGCACAGCGAGCAGGTCGATGATCCGCGAGAGCAAGCGGGGCTGCTGGTACAGAAGGCGCGCGTGCTCGCCGAGCACCTGGGCGATCTACCGGAAGCCATCCATGTGTACGAGCTGGTCACCCAGCTCGCGCCGGAACGGATCGAAGCCTTTGAAGCCATCGCCGATCTGCACGAGGCGCTGGGGAATTTGCCCGAGGCGATCCAGGCAGTCCAGAATGTGGCGGAGCGGGTTTCCGAGCCACAGGCGAAGGTGCGCCTCTACATGCGCACGGCCCGCTTGCTGGAGGCACAGGGGGCGAGCGACGGGAGCCTGGAGTGGTACCAGCGTGTGGTCGCGCTCGAGCCAACGCACGCGAAGGCCGTGCAGGCATTGCGGAGCGCCTACACCGAGCGCGGCGACACGGCGGGTCTGATCGACTTGTTGCAGCGCGATCTGCGCGAGGCGGACGGCGAGCGTGCCAAGAGCAAGGTCGCAACCGAGATCGCGCTCCTGGAGCTGACGCGCAACAAGAACCCCGCCGCTGCCGAACGGGCTGCTCGCCAGGGCCTGGAGCTCGACCCCAGCAACCTGCGAGCGTTGATCTTGATCGCCGACATCGCCTTGCGCGGTAGGCGCTATTCAGAGGCGATGGAACACTATCAGCGCGCGCTCTCACGGCTGGACACGCTGCCCGTGCCGGAGGCGATCCGCGTGCGCAGCGCGTACCTCGACGCCGCCGAGCATTCCCCTACCCGTTCGCCCACGCAGATGCTGGAGCAAGCCGAGATCCTGCTCCGGCTAGCGCCGGACGACGCCAGCTTGCTGGAGCGCGCTGCGGATCTGGCCTTCCATTACGGCACGCCGGAGCAGACGCGCACCTTCTACTCCGAGCTGCTCGAGAGCTTCCGCGACGTGCTGAGCAATGATCAGCTGGCGCTCGCCACCTATCGGCTGGGAGAAGCCTTGCGGTTGGCGGGTGAGCTGATCCCGGCGCTGGTTCATCTGCAAGAAGCAACCGAGCTGGCCCCCGATTCACCGCATCCGCTGGTAGCGCTGGCGCAGATCCAGGAGGCGCTGCGCGACTACCAGAAGCTCGCCCTCACCAAGCGCAAGCTGATCGACCTGCTGGAGCCGGAGCAGCGCGCTGACGCCTACGCCGAGCTGGCGGAGCTCGAGCTGGAGAAGCTCGCAGATCCCAAGGCGGCGCGGGCGAGCTTCGACGCCGCGCTCCAGCATCGCCCCGACGATCGGCGAGTGCTGATCCGACTGATGCAGATCCATAGCCAGGCGGAGGACTGGGCGGAGCTGGTCGAGGTAGTGACCAAACTGGCGAGCTTCGTCGACGAACCCGCTCAGCGCGCCAAGTACCTGTTGACTGCGGCGATGGTGAGCTCGCGCCAGCTGGAGCGGCGCGACCAGGCGGTGCAATATTATCGCCAAGTACTGGAGCTCGACCCGGCCAATGCCAAGGCTCTCGGCGAATACGTGGTGCTGCAGGTCGAGCAGGGCGAGAGCGCCGCCGCCGAGCGGGCCCTGCTCACGCGCCTCGACATGGCGCGGGCCAAGTCCGACAATGCCACGCAGCTGGAGATGCTCGACGCGCTCTTCACGCTGTACCAGGGCCTGCCAGGCAAGCTGGAGGCGGCAGTCGAAACGGCGGAGGCGGCCGCTCAGCTGGAGCCGCAGAACCCGCTGCACAATTCGCGGCTCAAAGAGCTGTATGAGCGCGATGCCAGCAAGTACCTGTCCAAGGCGGTGGGCTTGCACATCGCCACATTGCGGCAGCGTCCGGACGACGAGGACGCCTACCGGCGGCTACGCAAGCTCTATACGGACGCGCGGCGCGCGGACGCTGCCTGGTGCCTGTGTCAGGTGTTGGACCTGTTGAAGCTGGCGCAGCCGGAGGAGTCTCGTTTCTTCCAGCGCGCCCACACCGATCAACCGGCGCCGGCGCAGACCACGCTCGACGAGTCGGACTGGACCAACTACTTGATCCACCCGAGCGTCGACCCGCGCGTCACGCAGATTTTCGCCTTGATGGAGCCGGTCGTGGTCGCGGTGCGCGGCCAGAGCCTGGCCAGCCTGGGCTACGATCCCCACATGGCAGTGGATCTGAGCCAGCACCCCTACACGCTGGGCGGCATGTTGTTCTTCGCTGCTGGCGTGATGGCCATGCCTCTGCCCCCCACGTTCGAAAATCATCACGAGCCCGGCGGGCTGTTGTACTTGAACAGTAATCCGCCCAGCATCGTGATGGGCTTGAGCGCGCTGCAGCAGCTCCCCTTGCAGACGGCCGCCTTCATCGCTGCGCGGCAGCTCGCCAACTACCGGCCCGGCTTCTTGTTGCGGCACATCCTGGCGTCCATCCCCGTGCTGAAGGCCTGGTTGTTTGCGGCCTTCCGCATCTGCTCGCCCCACTTCCCCGTGGGTCCCGAACTGGAAGGTCCGGTACTGGAGGCCAAGGCGGCGCTGGAGCGTTATCTGGCGCCGCTGAGTCGGGACCGCCTGGTGGAGATGGTCTCACGCCTGCTGCAAAGCGGAGCAGCGATCGATCTCAAGGAGTGGGTCACGGGCGTCGACTTCACCGCCGACCGGGTGGGCTTGCTGCTCGCCAACGATCTGAAGTCGGTGACGGACATCATCAAGACGGTCGAGGACCCACACGCTCCGCCACGCGAGCGCCGGCTGCAGGAGCTGATCTTGTTCGCGATCGACGAAGCCTTCTTTGCGCTGCGCAGCCGGCTGGGCGTTGCGCTCGAATCGTCGAACTGATTCCCGGGCTCCCGTCGCCGCGGAGCCCGCTCTCACTCCTCGGTCAGCTCCTCGTCCTCGGCTTCAGCCTCGGCGGCCTTCCCGCGCTTGGCCCGCGATCGCTTGCGGGTACCCGTCCCGTACAGGCTGCCGCTGCTGGCCGAACCCTTCTTGCTGGCCAGTAGTGGCTTGGGTTTCAGGCGATTGAACGCGCCGTACAGACGAGCCGAGTAGGAACCGTCCTCGTTCTTGGTGAGCAACGTGCTCGTCGCGGTATCAAACAAGCCCGGGATCTTGGAGTTGGGCTCCCCAAACAGCGTCTTCGTCAATTCGTTCTGACTCTTGTACTTCTCACTGAAGCTGAACTTGAGCTCCAGCTCGGCCAAGCTCGCCTCCAGCCGCTTGCGCAGACGCAACCCACCCGTGAGCGCCAGATCGATGTCCCGTCCCTGCGCGACACACTCATCCAGCTTCAAGCGCCCCCCGGTGATGCCTGCCTTCAGCGTGAAAGCCCCCATGTGCAACTCCGGGAGCGCGATCATGCCCTGGATCTTTGCCTTGCCGTCGCCGATCACCAGATCTTCGGCGGCCAGGTCCACGGTGCCCTCGGCCTTGACCAGGTTGTTCTCCGGCAGATCGACCGCGATGTGACCGCTCAAGCGCCCGGACAAGGGCAGCCCGATCGCCGCAGCCAGCTGCGGGACTGCGCCCGGATTGACGCCATCCAGTTGCAACTCCAGGCGCCGCGACGCGCTGGAGTCCTTGGCCCAGCCCGAGATCTCTCCGCCGAGCGCCTTGGCCCCGAACGAGGCCGCGCGCGCTCCGGTGAGCAGCGCGATCGGGGACAGGCTGACGTAGATCTGGCTCGCTTCCAGCACCTGCGGAGGCGGCGGCTTGACCTCCTCTGCCGAGGCGTCCACGGTCGTTGCCTCGACGGCGGGTTTCGGCTCCGCGGAGCCGACCGTCAACCGAACTCCGTGCGCGACGACGCCGGGAAAGCGCCAGGACCAGGACAAGGAGTCGATCTCGAGCCGATCCGGATTCGGACCGGTCTGCGCCGCGTTGTAGGTCGAGACTGCGTACTGGCGCAGCCGCTCGTAGGGAAAGCTCAGGTACGCAAAAATCACGAACGTGAACAGATACGCGAGGCCATAAGCGACCCAGCGCAGCTGTCGCAGCTCGAACTTGGGTAGCTTCACTTCAGGTCCTCCTCGAGCTCATCGTCCTTGGCCTCTTCCGCCTTGCTGGTCGCCGTGGGTTTGGCCTTTCCGCCCGTATCCTTGGGAGCAGTCTCCTTGGGAGCAATGCGGTGGAATGCGGAGACCGTCATCTGCACGTCATAGGAGTCTGCCTCGCCGCCGCGCTTGCGGATATTCAACTTGCTGATGCTGATCGGTTCGGGTCCTCCCGAGACGCGCTCCATGAACTTGACCAGCGGTAGCAGGTTCACCTTGCGCAGCGAGATCGACGTGAAGCGCTCCTCGAACTTCTTCCCGTGCGCAACGGGGGAAGGATCCTTGCTCTCTGGAATGGTGATGCCGCTCGCCTGCGCTGCCTTGTCGAGGTAGCCGGCAAGCGCGGGCACCGGCGTGTCATAGCGAGCGAGCAGGGCGTCCCGCTCGGCTTGACGCTCGCGCACGGCTTCGCCTTCGGTTTCGATGCGCGAGATGGCTTCCACCAACTCGCCGTGCGTCGCTTCCGCCTCGCTGAGCAGGGCCGAGACACCAAATGGGATGGCGGCCAGGATCAGCACTCCGAACACGCCTGCCAGCAGCATGAGCAGGCGCTTTTCGCGCGGCGCCAGCGCGTCCAGACGATCGCGAAGCGTCACGGTTCTTTCGCTCCCTTGACCGCCTTGGCGGCCGTCTTCTTGTCCGCCGCGCAGTCGATGTCGAAGGCCATCGAATACTTCTGGCGCTTGCTGTTCACGACTTGAGAGATCTTGGAGATCTTGACGTCCTTGAAGCAGCGGAACTTACCCAGCGCGGCGGCGATTTTCTCCGCCTCGTCCGTGGCGCCGACGACTCCCTGGATCTTGACCTTGTCGCCCGCCATGTCGAATTCGTCGATGTCGTGCACGATATCCGCGTCGATGGCCTTGGAAACTTCATTCAGCACGTCGAGCGCGTCGATCTCCGGCTGCGGGTCTTTCTCCCGTTGCGCCAGGCTCTTGTCGAGCAGCTCTGTCAACTCTGCGGGGCTCGCGACGGACTGACCCAGCGCCTGCGTCGACAGGGCCGCGAGCGACTGCTGGAGCGCGGCGTTTTCTGCGTGCAGCGATCTGCTCTTGGCCCAGACCGAGAAGATGAAGCTGACCACGATCAAGCCCGCCAGCGACACCAGCAGGGGCCAGCGCGTCTTCAGGAATTCGTAGCTGTGCTGGTAAGCCAGCTCACCCTTGCGCAGATTCAGATCGCGGCTGCCGCCCGCCAGACTCAGCGCCAGGCCGACAGCCTTCTCGAACCCGACCAGCGCCGCGGCTTCGCCGGCGGGCAAGCCTTCGAAGCGCATCTGCGGTAAGGGCGACACCGCCACGCCCAGCGCCTCCGAGAGCACCGGAGCTGCCCCCTCGATGGCGGGACCGGCGCCGGCCAGGAACAGCCGCAGAAACGGCTCGCTGCTGCGCTGCAGCCACGCCGCCTGGGACTGGCGCAGCGCAGAGATCATCGCATGCCCTCCGCCGTCCGCCCCGATCGAGAGCGTGCGCGCGAAGACCGGATAGCCATCGCGCAAGACCACGAAATCGGAGCTGCCCAGGCCCACGTCGAGCACCGCGATGACCCCCGGAGCCTGCAGCTCCGGCACCACCTGCGCCAGGTTCGCGAGCGCCAGCGGCCCGGCCGCGATGCGCTCTGGCTCGACCCCGAGCGCGCGCTGGATCAGCTCGATCCGCTGCTTGACCACTGCTACGCGCGTGGCGACGGCGAGGATGCGCAAGCCCTCTTGACCGGCGCGGCGTCCCAGCGAGCGATAGTCAAAACACAGCTCCTCGATGTCCACGGGAACCTGCGCCTCAATCTCGAAGGGAACGACGTCGCTGAGTTGCTTGGCGGCGGTCGCCGGTAGCTCGATGTCGCGGATGAACAGCTGGTCACCGCTCACGCTCGTCGCCAGGTGTTCGCCCTGCTGCACGAGCGGCAGCGCGACCACCTGCAGCGCCTCTTCCAGGGCGCGCGGGTTCTCCAGTGGCGCCTCGCGGCAGCCGAGCAGCTCCAGCTTCCGATAGCGGGTCTGCAGAAGGGCCACCCGCACGTGCGTGGCGCGAATATCGATTCCGACTAGCCTTGCCATGTTCGTTCCGCAGCCACCGCTTCAGTTGACCCGGTAATACACTACTCTGCCCGCGGTGCTCGGCACCAGGGCGCCCTGAATCCCGCTGTCATCGCTGTCCGCCGCCCCGTTGGTACCGGACGCCTGCGTGCCCTGGTTGAGCGGGTTGGGGCCTCCACCGCCCGAGGTCGCCTGGTTCACCAGATCCTCGACGCTCGGAGCTTTCCTGAAGTCGACGACTGCCGTGATCCGCACGTGCGTCTCGCGCCGAGCCTGCCGGACGTGGCCTTCAGCGTAGATGCTGAAGACCTTGCTCTCGATCGAGAGCCCCTTCTCAAACTCCCCCTCGGAGAGGAACTCGATCGGCTCGAGCCCGGCGCTGCCGAGCAGCATGGGGCCGAAGTTGCCCTTGCCCTGCAGCGCCTGGAAGAGCTGCTTGCCGGAACGGAAGATGGGAATGCCCGCGAACATGCCTTGCAAGAGACTCATGGTCGAAAGTAGCGCGGCGGGCTTTGCCCCTGTAGGATCGTTGCACAACGGCGTGCCCGGCTTGGCCTGCGAGCAGATGTACGAGAGCAGCGTCAGCGGATTGGTCGAGTTGATGTTGATCTTGCCCTGCGACCAGACGCTCACCGGGCGCTTACCAGGGTCCGAGGGATCGGGCTCGATGAACGTAGACCAGAAATCGTCGCCCACCCCGCGCACCAGGCGCAGCTCTTCCAGGCTGTCGAAGGGCGCATTCTTGCGCTTATAGGGGTCGGGCAGGTTGCTGTAGTAGGAGTCTTCCGGGCCGCTTGCCTGATTCTGTGCGGTGGCCTCGCAGTTGGCGGTGTCCTGGTTGGGGTCGACCCAATCGATGATCGCGGCGCAGGTGTCGAGCCGGGTCGAATACTCGCCGGATTCGCTGCGTCGATCGAACAGGGAGTCGTATTGCGGGCCGCCGATCAACCCCATGATCTGCCGGGCGACGTTCAAGGCGCCGAAGGTCGAGCGCGCCGCGTTGTTGAGGCTGATCTTCGAGTCCTCGTCGACGATGCGGATCTCGAAACCGGCGCCGTCCAGGCCCAGATCGGCGCCGCCGGAGATGTCGGTGCTAGTCAGGGCACGGAATTGGGCGGCGCCCTCCGCGTCGTTGAACGCGCCCAGAATCTGCGGGGCAAACTCCCAGATCGGGATCTGCGGCGGCTTACTGTTACCCCCACCGAGCAATGACAGGATCATGCCCGCTGCCTGGCGCACCGTCGGCTCGGACGCGATCAGCAAGCGCGACAGGTTGATCGCGCTCTTGGCGGCGTACTCTGCCTTGAGTGCGTCGCGGTCGGAGAGCGCGCTCGCGAACTCGGTAGACATCTCGTCCTGCGTTTCGGCGAGCATCACCGACAGCATCACCAGCGAGCCGAGCACCATGATCAGCGCCGCTCCGCGCTCGCGCCCGCGCAGCTTTCTCCGCCACTTGCTCGGGGCTCGGGGTGTCCCCGTGGGGCTGCTCGTCGCCATCACTCGACTCCGAACGTGAGTGGATCCCGCATGGCGAGAACCACCTTGGTGACGAAGCGCAAGGGCTGCACCCGCTGCTCCAGGCTCTGTCGCTCCACGCCCTTGAGCAGCAGCGAGACTCGCACCTGGAGCGGCAGGCGGTTCTTCTGCGTGAGCGCCTGCGTGGAATCCCACTTGTCCGTCCACTGGGCGTTGGCGGCATCCAGGTAGCTCAACTCGAAGGCTTCCAGATTGGTGGCCAGGACCTCCACCTTGCCGCCATGTTCGGGCTCGGTGTCGGGATGCGCGCTGACGCGGCGCGCGAGATCGATCTGGCCCGAGCCGTCGGGGTTGGGCGAGCCAAAATAGGAGATCTCCGCCTGATCGGATTCCTTCGAATCCTTGTCGTAGCGCCGATAGCAGAAGCAGTTGAAGTCGACGCGCGCCGCCGGACTGTCGTGGGTGCCGATGAAAGCGGTGCGCACGGCGACCAGGTTCTGATCCGGAGGCTGATGCGCCGAGATGTATGCCGTGCTGAGCTCGTTGACCACGCGCTGCAGGGCAGCGCGGCCCTCGTGATAGCGGTCGCTCATGCGGATCACGCCGTCGCGCGTACGCTCCAGCCCGTCGAAGGCCCCGTACATCAGCATCGACAGCATGGCGAGTACGCCGATGGCGACCAGCAGCTCGATCAGCGTGAAGCCGCGCTCCTGCGTGCGCACGCGCCGGGTCATTGGGTGCGGGCTCCTCCCATGCTCGAGCCCACGCCAGCTGCGCCGCCCGAGCCGCCCATGCCCTCATCCACCGCCAACAGGCCGCCCTGCTGCGGATTGGTCAGGTACTGCACCACGGTCAGATCGCGATCGGTGCTGCCGTCTTTCCAGAGCACCTGCACCGTCACCTTGCGGATGCTGGCTTCGAGCATGCCCTTCAGCTGCGGATACACCATGCTCATGGCCATTGGCGCCAGGGCGCCCGCGCCCATCGACGGGCCGGCGCCGGCGCTCATCCCGCTCGCCATGCTCATCAAGCCCCCCACGGCATCGGTAGTGTTGCCCGAGCCGAAGTCGCTTTTGGTCTTGTCGAGGCCTTCACTGAGCTTCTGCAATGGGTCGGAGGCGGCTTCGCCCTCTCCAGCTGACCCCATGCCCATGCTGCTCCCCATGCCCGCATCCGCACCGCCGCCCATGGCCAGCTCCGGCAACATCACCGAGGCCACGGTCCACTTGCAGCGCATGTCCTTCGCGTCTTCGTCCTCGCAGCAGGGCCCCTCCTCGTTGTCCGTCGTGAGCTGATAACCCTCTTTGAGCAGCTGCACCTCGATTTCGCTCATCTTGCAGCGCGCGAGGCCCACCGCCTGGCTGAGCTGTGCGGCTCGCTTGGCGCTGGAGAACAAGCCCGTCTGGGCGGTCAGGATCACGGTCAAACCGAGCCCCAGGATCGCCACCGCTACCATCACCTCGAGCAACGAAAACGCCGCCGAGCTGCCGGTGATTCCCCGGGGCTGCGGGCCGCCTCCGCAGAAGGAGCGCAGCTTCACTGCTCCTCCCTTTCCTGAAAGTCGATCTCGCGCCGCCCCTCCTCCATTTCGATGCGTCCGCGCGCCAGCTTGGCGCGGCCCGTCAGCGCGCTCACCAGAATGGTGAGACCGGTGTCATCGCCCTGCCTGGCGATCTGGATCGACGCTCGCTCGGTGCCGCCACCCGGCCAGAAGTACAGATACGCATGGCCCTCCGTGCGCGGCTCGATGTCGTGTTCGGTCTGGACCTGAAGGAAGCGGATACCGGTACCGAGTGGGCGCCCCAGCCCCGGATCGTCCGCGTCGCTCGCGAAGCCGGGTACGGGCACGAAGCCCGCGGAGGGCGCGCGCGGACCCTGCACAATCTCACGTGCGTATTCGGCTGCCGCCTTCTCTGCCTCGGTCGCCGCCTGTGCGCCGCCCTTGGCGCCCTCCTCTGCGCTGCGCACACGCAGCATGCGATCCTGCGTCTCCTCCAAGCGAATGCTACCGCCCTGCAGATCAAAGACCAAGCGCACCGGGTGCCCCATCGAGTTGGCTCGGGTGAGGGCCGTGCGCACGCTGTTCAAGATCAAGCTGGCTGCTGCCCGTTGCCGCATCCCGCCGAGCGCGCCCGATCCGCTCATCACCATGCCGGTCAGCCCGGCGATCAGCGCTACCACGAGCAAGATCTCGATCAATGTGACGCCGCGCGCTCGCAGCTTCGCCTGCGCCCGGCGCCGAGCCGAGCCTGCAAAGACGGAGGAGCGCGCTCGGGGTGCAGGGTGTCCCCGTAAAATCGACGTCGACAGTTCAGCTCTCCGTCTTGGGCTTCGCCGGAACCCGGATGTCGTCGGCGGTGCCCGGCTTGCGGTCAGGGCCGTTGGATTGGACGACAATCTCCTCGTCGGCACAGGAGAACTGCCACTCCTGTCCCCAGGGATCGACCTGGTGGGAGTCGGAGTTGATCTGCTTGTCCGCCACCAGCTGGCCCATGGTGGGGCACGAACTCTCGCTATTCTGTACCTGCCACAGTTCGATGGCCTTGCGCAGGTTGCGGGCGTCCTCGGTCGCGGTCGAAATCTCAGCCCTCTTGTACTGTTGCAGCGCGTAGAAGCCGACGCTGCCGCCGAGCAGTGCCATGATCGCGACCACGATCAGCACCTCGACGAGGGTTACGCCCGCATGCGCTCGACGCGCGCGGGAACGGCGCAGAAGCCGCGCGCACTTCTCGTCCCATTGGTTCATGTTGGATGTTTCCTTTCTCGAATTCATTCGATGCGGTCCACGCCACCGGCAATGCCGTCGGGGCCCGCACTCATCAGCGTGTAAGCCTCCCCGGGCTCGGAGCCTGGGCAAATCAAGGTCAGCGGCCGTCCCCACGCGTCGCGGGGAACGCCATGAATGTTCGAATATTCAGACAGCGCCGCGAAGCTCTCCGGGCACTGGCCCTGGTGATCGGCGAGATAGGCGTCCAGCGCCTCGCGCACGTCGAGCAGGATCGAGCGCGTGCGCCGCACGCCGGCCGCGTCACGCTCGCGCACCAGCACCAGCACCAGCAGCGTAATGGCGCCGCCGACCGCGAGCAGCGGCCTCAG
>JAICTU010000073.1 GCA_025936205.1 Polyangiaceae bacterium
ATGTTCGAAGCGCTGATGCCCGCGCTGGTGGTCCCGGAGAAGCGCTGGGGCAAGCGCAGCTGGGCGCTCACGCACCCGCTCTACGTGCAGGCGCAGATCGAGTTCGGACTCGAAGAGGCCCGCTACGGCTACTGGGGCTTCAGCCCCGCGCTCGATCCTGCGGGCGGCTACCGCGAATACGGGGTGCCGGCGCTGGGCATGGATCCCCTGGGCTACGCCGCCGACGCCGAACGCCGAACGCTGTTCTATACCGGGCCGGACGCGACGTTGGAGGGCCAGCGCGACTACGGCGCAGGCATCGTCACGCCCCACGCCGTGTTTCTCGCGCTCGACTTCGCACCCGACGCCGCGCTCGAGAACCTGGCCGCGCTGCGCCGCGATTTCCCCGCGCTGTACGGCGCCGGCGGCTTCCGCGACTCCGTGAACGTCGTCACGGGCTCGGTGGCGCAGCGCTACCTCGCGCTCGATCAGGGCATGGTGCTGGCCGCGATCGGTAACCACCTGCTCGCCGATCGCTTGCAAGGCTATCTGGCGCGCACGCTGCGGCCGGCGCTCGAGCCCTTGATGGCCTGCGAGGAATTCAGCGTCGGGCAGCTCGGGCTACAAAGTGTCCCAGCACCAGCGGCATGAACGGGACTCCCTGAACGCGCGCTCCATGCGCAGCTGCCCCGGGTCGGGGCAAAAACCGCGCTTTTTGACAAAATGCCGCCGAAAAGCTGCTGCCCAAGGGGCCTCGTTCCCCGCCTGACCCGTGTACACTAGCCGCGGAGCCATCGTGACGGCGGATCCCGAAGCGTGCCCGCGCTCCAAATACGGGCTGGAGCTGACCTCGCACGAGTGGCGCGGCTTGCCGCTGCGCACCGGGCAATTTCCCGCCGCAGGCACCAGCGGGGACCTGACGGCGCAGTTCGACACCGTGCTGGTCTGGAGCGGAGGTCGCTCGGAAGTGACCATCCACAGCCGGCACCAGCATGCCCCCACTTCACGGCATCGCTTCGTGCGGCACAGCGGCATGATCGATCTGATGCCCGAGGGCACGGTGCTCGAGCGCATCGAATGGCACGGTCAACGGACCGCGTGTGTATCCGCGGTGATCCCGGCGCCGCGCGCCCACGAGCTGACCAGCGGCGACGCTTGCAGGTTCGATCCGGAACGCGGTCCGCGCTTCGGACTCGTCGACGCGCATGTGGTGGATCTGGTGCGGCGACTCGAAGCGCAGGCCGTCGCCGGGCAACCGCTCGGCACGCTCTACACCGAGGCGCTGTCGCTCACGCTGCTCACCTATCTGCGCGGCCGCTACGCGATGCAAACGGGCAAAGCCCCCGACGCGGGTGCGCTCTCGTCCTGGCAACGCGATCGGCTGATCCAGTTCGTGGAAGACAACCTGGCCACGGACATCGGCCTGCCCGAGCTGGCCGAGCTCGCGGGCTATAGCCCGGATCACTTCTCGCGCTTGTTCAAGCGCTGCTTCGGCACGCCACCCTATCAATACGTGCTGGCGCGGCGCGTGGAGCGCGCCAAGGCCATGCTCAAGGATCGCAGCCGCTCGATCGCCAACATCGCGGCGGCCTGCGGCTTTGCGACGCAGGCCCACCTCAACTCCGCGTTCAAGCAGCGCACGGGCGTCACGCCCGGCGTCTACCGCCGGGGCTGACTTGCTCAGGCGCGCCCGAGGTTACGGCAGCACATCCTCGATCGCCTGGAACCACGCCTGCCCCATCACGGCGTAGCCGGTGTCGTTGGGGTGAAGGTTGTCGTTCATCAGCGAATTGAAGTTCGGGTTGGAGTTAAAGACGGTGAAGAGATCGAGCACCTCGATGTGCTTGCCGGCGGCCGCGCGTGCCTGCACCAGCCCAGGGATGGCGGCGTTGTAGGCTTGGACGCGCGTGTTCGTCTGTTGGTTCAGGGTGGGGATGATCTGCGCCACCACCAGCAGCGCATTGGGTGCGTCATCGATGATCTGATCGAGCAGCGCGCCCAGGCGCTGGGGCGCCTGCGCGAGGTTGATGTTGCCGTTCACATCGTTGGTGCCGATCTGCAGCAGGATGATGTTGGGGTTCGTTTGCGCGATCGCGTTGTCCACCTGGGCCGCGAGAGACCCGGAGCCGCCACCGCTGATCGTGAAGCCGGAGAAGCCCTCGTGGTTGCGCGGGAAGGGCTGACCGTTGACCGTGTTGGGGCCATTGGGTGCGTTCTGGCCGCCGGGAGCGACCACGCCGACAAAGGTGATGTCGCGCTGGGCAGCGAGCGCCTGGCGGAACAGTTCCACGCGGTAGCCGCCGCCGGAGGAGGCGAAGCCGAAGGTGATGGAGTCGCCGAGCGGCATGATGCGACAGGGGCTGCCATCCGTGGGACAGGGTGCAAACGCCGCAGGCGGCGGTGGTTGCTGCGCGGGCGGGGGCGGTGCTGGGGCGCCGGATGGCGCAGGGCCGGCGTCGGGAGCCGCGCCACTGCTCGCCGTGGAGGGCCCCGCTGCCGGATTCTGTGCGGGGTTCGCCGCCAGATCCACCGGGCCCTGGAGCGCTTCACCGGCAGCCCCGGAGCCCGCGCTGCCGGTCGCTGGCGCGGGGGGCGGAGCCGGGTTGGTCGAGCTCGTGTCGGTGGACGGAGCCGGCTGCGCGGGGCCGGAGGCCATCATCACCGGCGTCGCAGGCTCTCGCTGCGTCTGCGGGGGCTCCGCGCCGGGGCCACTGGATGAGCTGCTGTCGCTGCAGGCGAACGCCAGTGCTGCCAGCGAAAACAGGTGCGAGACGGAGAGGACGCAATCCGTGCGAAGGCGGAGACGGGTCGTCATGGCCCCCCCTTAAACCCAAGCTCGCAAGAGAGTCTTCCGCGAAAGCGCGCCTCGCTTGCCAATTCTCCGGCGCAATGGCGCCTGGCTCCGTCGCCGATACGGCGCCGGAACAACATTCCGCCGGCGCTCCGTGCGCTCAGCGGGAATGGGCCGGCTGACGTGACCTCGGAACGCAACACTGCTATTCGAAGTGATCATGCCGACTCGTGCCGACCGCCGCGTTTTGCTGATCGCCTTCGCCTGTTGCGCCTGTTCCAGCGAACCCAGCGGCGACGATGCTCAGCTGGGGCTTCCGGCCTACAACGGGCCGGGCGCAGCGACGGCGGGCTCGAATCCGGCGCCCGGCGCGGGCTCATCACCGGCTCCTTCATCGAGCGGCACGGGTCCCATCCCGACGAGCCCGTCCACCAGCAGCCCCTCGGAGCAGGGCGCGATGCCGACCTCGATCGCCGCGGGTGGCGCCTCTTCCGGAGCCCCCGGCGCGGCTTCGGGCGCGAATGGCGGGGAGATGACGGGCGCAGCAGGTGCCGGCATGATGCCGAGCGGGGCCGCCGGCAGCGCCAGCATGGGCAGCGCCGGGTCGGGGAACATGGCAATGGCCAGCGGCGGCGCGGGTGGCGCGCCGGGGGCGGCTGGTGCAGGCAACGTCACGCCGCCGCCCGCCGTGAGCTCCTGCCCCGCCACGGCGTTGTTCTGCGACGACTTCGAAGACGACGCGACGGGTCAGTTCCCCGGTGCCCCCTGGCAGAATCAGACCGGTAGCGGCGCTTCGGTGACGGTCGACGGGGTACAGGCCTTCAGCGGCACGCACGCGGCGCACGTGCTGGCGCCGGCCGGCGCCTACCGGCGCGGCTTCTTCTCGCTGACCCAGGGCCGATCGGAGATCTTTCCGGCCGCTTCGCGCGAGATGTTCGGGCGCGCAATGATGTACCTCGAGGCCACCCCCAACGCGACCGTGCACTGGACCATCCTGCAGGGTGAGGGCCGCGCCGCGGACGGCACCCATGACGCGTATTATCGGTACGGCGGCCAGCAGCAGAACGGCGCCGGCTTGATGGCAAACTACGAGACGAACATGGGCGTCTCGACGGACTGTTACTCGCATTCCGCCATGCGCATGCCGACCCGCGCATGGACCTGCGTGGAATGGCACTTCAAGGTCTCGACCAACGAAGAGCAGCTCTGGCTGAACGGGAACGAGGTCAGCGATCTGCACGTGATCGATCGCCCCACCACGGCCGGCTCCGGCTGCCTGGGCAACGGCGTGAACGGCGAGTGGCTCGCACCTCCGCAGTTCACGACCCTGCACCTCGGCTGGGAGCAGTACCAGCAGACCAACAACGCCACGAATCTGTGGGTCGACGACGTCGCGATCTCGACCCAGCGCGTGGGCTGCCCAGCACGCTGACGAACGGGTAGCGATTCCACTGCACAGCGATTTCGCCGGGAGCGGCGCCGCGCGGCCTGGTTTGACCTTGCGCGCGGCGTCAATGCTGCACTGCGCTCCAGTCCGCTGCACGGCGCAACGCTCGCTGCAGCGAACGCCGTTCAGGGCGAGACAGAAGCGCGCAGCGGGGAGGCAGGCGAGCAGCAATGCGACCAGCGGGTGATGGGGCGAACTCTGGCGCTTGCATGAAAAGCGCATAGATTGTCGTGCGAGGTCGGTTCGCTCGTGAGATACTCTCCTGCATCGACGCTCGCCTCGCCGTCGCGTTGAGGCAGCGGATTGTCGGGCAGCGGATTGCCACGCGGCCGACTGTCTTGCGGTCAGTCGTCAGCCAATACTGCGCGGTATAGCTAGCAGAGGTGTAGCTACCCGACGTAGCGACCAAGGACTCAGCATGCGCTTCTCGTTCTCTCTTGCCGGCTGCCTGGCTGCGTTGTTCGCCGTGAGCGGCTGCTCTAGCGACAAGAGCGACAAGGGCAGCACCGTGACCGACGCCCTTCGTGGCCAAGACGGGCGGGACTCCTCGCCGCTGTTACCTGGCGGAGTACCTGGCGGAGTACCTGGCGGAGTACCTGGCGGAGTACCTGGCGGAGTGGGGCCTGACGGAGAAGGCCCGGACGGCATGCCGGGCGGGGCTACCGACCTGGCGGGGTTGATCGACGGGGAGCCGCAGCCTCCGGCGTGCTCGGATCAGTTCGCACCGGCCGCAGCGCGTCCGCCGCTGATCCAGTTCGTGGTCGACACCAGCGGTTCGATGAACTGGGTGGCGGGCACGCAGAGCGCGCCCCAGGCGGGCGAGCAGAGCAAGTGGCAGATCACTCAGCAGGCCCTGGCGAACGCGATCAATGCCATGCCGGACGACGTCGCCGTGGGCGTCAGCTACTTCCCCAACGTGCGCAGCGGCGACCCTCAAGCGCAGTGTTTTCGTCCGGAAGAGGCGGCACCGCTGGCGCCGCTCAGCGCCGCTCAGCGCGCGCTGATCCAGCAAGTGAACGACGCGGAGACTCCCTTCGGCGGCACGCCGACGCACGGCGCGTACCGCTTCGGTATCGACCAGCTGCGCGCCTCGCCGCTGGAGGGGCCGCGGTTCCTGCTGCTGATCACGGATGGCATTCCGACCTACACGATCGACTGCCGGGGTGACGGCCGCACGCGAGTCGATGGTACGCCGCTGATCGATGACGTGAAGACGGACTACGACGGCAGCCAGATCCGCACCTTCGTGATCGGCTCGCCGGGCAGCGAAGACGCGCGCGATGAACTCTCGGAGATGGCATCGGTGGGTGGCACGGCGAGCCCGGGTTGCGCGGTGGGCGGGCCCAGCTTCTGTCACTTCGACATGACCTCCGAGCCCGACTTTTCGAAGGCCTTGAACAAGGCGCTGGCCGAGATCACGCAGTCCACGCTGGCCTGCGACTATGCGCTCCCGAAGCCGCCCGGGGGCTTGCGGCTGGATTTCAATGACGCAAGCGTCGTGCTCGAGTCCGGTGGCAGCAGCGTGCGCGAATTCGAGCGCGCTGCTTCGGGCGACTGCGCTTCGGGCTGGGAGTTCGGCGCCGATCGCACCTCGCTCCATCTCTGCCCGTCCACGTGCAGCGAGCTGCAGGGCTTGCTGCAGAAGGATCCGAACCTGGACGTGAGCATCAAGTTCGGCTGCAGCACCACCCCGCGCTAGTTTCGCTCGAGCGGCTCGGAGCCGCGGAGTTTTTTGCGCGGGGTGGCCTGAGGGTCTGCCGATAGCCGGGGGTTACTTGGCTTCGGCGGTGGTGTTGGCCGGCGCAGCTCCGGGCGTGGCGGCTGCCGTCAGCTGCGGTACCTTCTGGATCTCGATCGCGTTGTCCATGAACAACGGGACGAGCACCTGGTTGCGCTGCGTGTCGTAGCCGATGTCCGCGGGAGCCTTGAGGTCGGCGACCAGCGGCGAGAACTGGCCGTCCGCGGACTCCAGGTAAACCATCGACTTCTCCCAGCTGGTGACGATCGTCTGGCCGTCCGCGGTGCGGATCAAACCGTCGAGCTGTGCGCCCGGTGCGGTCGTCGCCGCCTCCTGCTTGCCGTCGCTGGTGACCTTGTAGAGCTTGCCCTGCCAGGTGGCGACCCACAGGCCCGAGGCATCGGCGTACAGGCCGTTCGGCTGCGACAGCTGTTCGCCCTTGATCAGCGTCGACAGCTTGCCGTCGGTGCTCACCTTGTAGATGGCGTCCTTTTTGTCGCCCTCCAGGCCCTCTTTGCCCGCCTTCAGCCCGGTGTCAGAGACGTACACGGTGCCGTCCGGAGCCACGGCCACGTCGTTCAGGAAGGAGGCCGTCGGCACCTTGATCTGCGCGAGCGGCTTGCCTGTGGCCAGATCGAAGCTGCGGATCACGTCGATGTCAGCGACGAAGAGCTTGCCAGCGGAGATGCCGATGCCCTTGGGAGCGTTGAGCTCCACATCGGGCTTGCTGCCGTCGATCCACTTCAGCTCGAGCACCTTGCCCTCGGGGGAGAGCTTGGAGATGAAGCCGTTGTCGTCCTTGTCGAGCGGGCCGCCGTTGATGTTGCTGACGAGGTACACGTCGGAGCTGGCATCGTACTGGACCGATTCCGGCGTCTGCAGACCCACGTCCTTGATCACGAGCGGACCGGGCGCGGCCTTCTCGACAGTCCCCGCGGCGGGGGCCTCGGACGGCGGCGCGGGCTGCGGAGGCGCTTCAGGCGCAGGGGTTTGACTGCAAGCGAAAGCAAACCCCACCGTGAGCGCGCAGGCGCTCATTTGGACTGTAGTCAATCGGTTCTTCATGATTTCAAACTCCCTCGGGATAATGCTGCCCCGAGACGTAGGGCGACGCCGTTGGCGGGCCCGACGGTCAAGAAAGGGCTGATACGAACGCCCTCTCTATCACCGTCAGCTCGGCGTCCCCACCGTTTTTTGTTGCATCAGCGCCGGGGAGCGGGCGGCGCTGCTTTCTGGGATAGCAATTGCTACGCCGGCAGCCAGACGTGGAACGTGGCACCGGAGCCCGGCTGCGATTCGCAACGCAGGCGGCCTCCGCTCTGTTCCACCACGATGGCATACGCGACGAACAGGCCTTGCCCCATGCCCTGACCGAGTGGCTTGGTGGTGAAGAAGGGCTCGAAGATACGCGACTGCAACTCGAGCTCGATACCGGGGCCGTCGTCGCTGAAGCGGACGTCCACGCCGCCCGCGGCAGGCACCGAAGTGATCAGCAGCTTGCCCCGCCGCCCCAAGCTCTGCACGGCTTCGACGGCGTTGGTGAGCACGTTGAGAAAGGCTTGCTTGATCGGATGCGGCGCGCAGCGCACCTTGGGCAGCTCGGGATGCAGATCGAGCTCGACGTCCAGGCTCTTGCTCCAGGTCGAGCGCGAGACCTCCACCACGTTGCGTAACGCCTGATTCAGGTCGAGGAACGCGACGTCCGCGTGTGGATCACCCGCGAATTCCTTCATCTCGCGGATCACGTTTGCCATGCGGCGGATGCCGTCGAGCGCTTCCTCGACCGCGAGCGGCGCCTCTTCCAGCAGCTCGTCCAGCCCGATCTGCTCCGCGCCGGCGCGGTACTGCGCAGCAAAGGCGTGCGCGGGCTCGGTCCGCGCCCATTGATGCGCCGACAGCAGCAGGGGGTGCACCGCCGCCAGCGACTTGGCTAGGTAGGAGAGATTGCTGGTGGCGTACTGCGCAGGATTGTTGAGCTCATGCGCCACACCTGCAGCGAGGCGCCCCACGGCCTGATACTTGCGGGCCTCCAGCAGCTGCATGCGTGCCTCCAGGTTCTCCTGGATCGCGAGCTTCAGATCGAGCTGGCCCCGCACGCGCGCACACAGCTCGGCGGCCTCGACCGGTTTGGTGACGTAGTCGTTCGCGCCGTAGCGGAAGGCGAGCACCTTGGTCTCCGTCGCAGAATTCGCCGTCAACATCAGGATCGGCAGCTCGAGCTGCGACCAGCTGTTGCGCAGCATGCGCAGCAACTGGATGCCGGTGAGGCCGGGCATCTCGTTGTCGGTGAGCACCAGATCGGGCTTGCTCTCTCGCGCCAGTGCCAGCGCCTCCAACCCATCGCTGGCGACGCGCAGCTCCACGCCTTCCAGCGTGCCCAGGATCTGCGCCAGCTTGGTGCGAATGATCTTCGAGTCCTCGGCGACCAGCACGGTCTGACGCACAGCGCTCCCCGACACCGGCCGGGTACCGGAGAACGCGGGGGCGCCGTCTGCGCCGTTACGATCATCGCTCGCGGGGTTCGCTGCCACAGATCAGAGGGGCGTAGCCGGATCCGGCTCGGGGATGGTGATGTCGCTGAGCACGACCAAGACGCGCCGCAGCTGACCGTTCCCATCCCGGACAGCGCGGTATTCGACGCTCAAATAGCGCTCGCTCACGGCGAGCGTACGCGGCAGTCGCCGCAGATCGAAGTCCTCAGGCTGCTGGAGCAGCTCCTTCCAGGCGGCTTCGAAGCGCGGGCCTGCGCCCGGCGCGGCTTGCTCGAAATAGTCCCAGAAGTGCCCCTGCTGCGGAGCCGAGCCGAGCCACTTGGGGATCACGTGCGAGAGCTGGCCCACCAGCTTGCCCTGGAGGTCGACGCTGAACATGCCGCGGGCTTCGCCGAGCACGCGCCGCAGGTCTTCATTCTCTTCAACGAGATCGCGCGTGCGTTCGCGCACCAGCAAATCCAGGCGGCCTTGCTCCTGCTCGCTCGAGCGCTCCTGGTCGGCCCTCAGCTCGTGCATGCGCTCCGACATGCGCGTCAAGCAACGTGCCAGAGACGCGATGGCGTCCCCAGAGACGGCATCCGATTCGGGCTCGGCTCGCCCGAAGGCGAGCTTGCGCGCCGCCACCGCCAAGGCATCCAGCCGACGAGCAAACGACAGCGTGATCAGGACGGCCATCGATAGGCTGAAGATCAAGGTGATGGCGGCCGCCACCCACGGTATCGAAGACTGCCAGCTGCCGCCCTCGTGAGCGTGCGAAGACGCGAGCAGTCCGCCGAACCCGATCGCCGCACCCGCGATCACGAGCACCATGCGGTAGCTCAGGCTGCGCGCCGGATGGTGAAAATGGGCCAGCGGAGAGTTCAGCACGGCCCCGGGCTCGGCCTCAGGCTCCGCCGGGGCCGCGCGAGGCGCGATGCTCGGCTTGGTGGGCGGCGTGGACTCCTCTCGCGCTCGTGTACCCGTCGAGCGACTCGAGGGCGGCCCCGAACGCACCGAGAGACCCGAGCCCGGAGACGCGTAGTCCGTGGCCGTCGAGCCCGCCTGGGCGTGCTGCTGCTCTGCCCTCACCTCGAGCCTGAACGGTGCACTGCGAGTGCTCTTGAGCGACGGCGCCGTCCACCGCCGGAGCCGTACCGATGCAGGCCGGCGCTGGGTTCATTTTGGCGGCAAATGGCGGCTCGCCCGCTGTCCTGACTCGGGTTCATGACAACGCGGCGCAGCAGAGCAGGTGCGCCGAGGGCAGCGCCCCTGCACGGACTCGGCGACTTGCGTACGGTGTGCACTTACACCGGATCACGGCCTGGACCGCATCGCAATGTTTAGTCCGGCACCGCGGGCGATCGCGCATTTTGTCCCTGCGCTCCTCGCTGAAATCGTTTCCAGCCCGCTCGCGCCGGTACACGGCGCTGCCGAGCGTCACGTCATGCAGCCGAACGCCTCCTTTTGCTTCCAACGGAGCGACGAAGCATGCGAAGGTTTGCGCGGCGCTCACGCAAAACGTGGCGCCCGCGCTGGCACTCCGGAGTGCGCTGTGAGGCTGCCGGCGCGCCTGGCTCGTGCCGTTTCAGGTGCGTGCCGCAACTGCGTTCGAGGCTGCGCCGAGCACTGCGATCTGTGGAATGCGCGCCAGCACCTGCATGCGCGGCGCTCGCGTGAGCGTTGCATCGGAGCCTCAGCCCCGCGCGAAATCGCCACGCTCATGAGCTGCGCGAGCGCCGCGATCCTGCGTTTCATCGGGCGCGGAGCAGGCTTCCATGCTCAGTGCAGGCGCGCACCCACACTTGACTCATCGAATGCATCCCAGTACCACCGGCAGGCTACGCAGTGTTTGGTTAGGACGGATGATGACGATGATGATCAAGGTCGGAAGCCTCGGGATGAGACTCGGGATCGCGCGCGGAGCTAGCACTCTTCTGGGAGCTGTCGGCTTGTGCCTGCTCTCTGCAACAGCTGCCGCGCAAGCGCCCTCCCCCCCTCCAGCAGAGCCCGAGCCCGCACCAGCTCCGGCAGAGCCGGCCGTGCCTGCCGCGGCTGCCCCTGCACCGGAGGGCGCCCCGGCCGAAGCTGCCACCGCCGGAGAGATTCAGCCGGGCGACGCCGAGGCAGCTGCGGCCGCCGGCGAAGCGGATCTGGAAGTGGGTGATGCTCCCGCGGGCAAGAGCGGTCTGGACGAAGTCGTCGTCACCGTCGACCGTCGCGCCAAGAACCTGCAGAAGTACTCCGGCACCGCCGCGGCCTTCAGCGAGGCCCAGCTGGCGACGGTCGGTATCACCAACGTGCGCGAGATGTCGTCGATGGTGCCGGGCCTGGCGATCGGCGTGCAGGAAGGCAACACCGAGGTCTACATCCGCGGTGTCGGCTCCGACAACAACACGGAGCTCGGCGACGAAGCCGTGGCGATCCACCTCGACGGCGTGTACCTGCCGCGTCCGCGCGGTGTCGGTTCGATGTTCTTCGACGTGGAGCGCGTCGAGGTGAACAGCGGTCCCCAGGGTACGCTGCGCGGCCGCAACGCGGTGGGTGGCACGGTCAACATCGTGAGCAACAAGCCCAAGCTGCAGGAGTTCGGTGCCAACGCCGAAGCCACGTTCGGCACCTTCGCGCAGCGCCGCTACCAGGGCATGGTGAACATCCCGATCGGTGACACGCTGGCCATCCGCCTCGCCGGTTTCTCCGAGGTGCACGACCCGTACTATCAGAACGGGGGCCCGGTGTACGACATCCCCGCCGCAGAGAACGCGGACTCCTACGCTCTACGCGCGCAGCTCAAGTGGCAGCCCGTCAAGCAGTTCACTGCCCTGGCCGCCTACGACTACACGGCGGAGCGCGGCACCGGTTACCTCGGCTCGAACATGCAGCAGCCGTTGACGCTGGAAAACACGCACGCTGACGAGGACGCGGCTGCCGCTGCTGCGGCTGCGGCGGGCGGGCCCCCGGCGCCCAACCCCGACCTGAACGACGAGGCGACGCCGTACGACATCAGCAAGATCGACAACCCCCGCAACATCTATCAGCGCGGGATGAACCCAACGGTGAACATGCGCCACCAGGGCGCCAGGCTCGAGCTGACCTATGACGCGGGACCGGTGCTGGTCACCGCCACGGGCAGCTACCGCTACCTGCAGTACGACCAGTACGGCACCGGCAGCGTGGGCGTGATCTACCCGGGCTTCGACTACGCGGGCACCAACCCCGACAACTTCAGCGGCAACGAGTGGCACACCACCAGCAAGTCCACCATCGCCGAGCTGCGTTTCTACGCGCCGGATGATTCGCGCTTCCGCTGGGCGCTCGGCGGCTTCTACTTCAACGAGGACCAGTACGCCTTCCTGGGCCAGGTCAACGATCCCGCGAACGGCTTCGGCGGCGGCGAGTTCAACATGCCCAACGTGAAGGGCGGCTCGATCGCGGCCTACGCCGACGGCACCTTCGACGTGACCGAGGACTGGCGCGTGCTGGGGGGCGTGCGCGTCACGCACGAGAACAAGTCGCGCAAGGATGGTCTGTGGGCGCTCTGGTCGAATTTCGGCAACGGTGGCCGCTTCGGTACCGAGGGCTTCAAGTATGCGCAGGAGGATCGCCAGATCTACACCCTGGCTTCGACTTCGAGCGTGACGGATCGCGTGAATGCGTTCCTGGACGGCATCAAGAGCTTCGGCGCGCGCGACACCGTGCCGCAGATGCTGTGTGCGGATCCTCTCCCTCCGGTCAACGGTGTGGCGAACCCGCGCGTGATCCCCAACGGCCACGGCGGCATGCAATGCGCCGTCGGGATCAATCCCAACCTGCTCCAGCAGGAGTCGGCCTACAACGCCGACCCGATGAACAATACGAAGCCGTTCGACATCAACATGATCCCGCAGAACGACGAGACCAGTAACAACTTCTTCGACTGGCGCGTCGGCACCGAATACGACCTGGCGAAGGAGAACATGGTCTACGCCACGGTCACCACGGGCCACAAGGCGGGCGGCTTCAACGACACGATCCGCGGCCCGGATGGGCAGCCGCAGAACCCGCCGCAATATACGCCGGAAGAGGTGATCTCCTTCGAGGTGGGCAGCAAGAACATGCTGGCCGATCGCCACATCCGGCTGAACGCTTCTGCGTTCTGGTACAAGTACAAGGACCAGGTGTTCCAGACGATCGTGACGGTCACGCCGGACAACCCCAACGAGCCCGGTGATCAGTCGAGCAGCATCGCAGTGCGCCAGAACGCGGCCACCAGCAACGTGCTCGGCCTGGACGTCGACTTCAGCTACAGCCTACCGCTGGGCCTCGAGGCAAACATTCACGCCCTGTTGATGGACGCGCGCTTCGGCGACAACACGATCGTGAACGATAGCCGCATCGGGTTCGACGTGCCCCAGTACAGGGTCGACATCGGCGGTAACCAGCTGCCGCGTGCGGCCCCGCTCACCTTGAACTACTCGCTCTCGCAGTTCTTGCCGACCTCGGTGGGCATCTTCCACTGGCTGGCCTCGGCGCAGACCGTCTCCACGCACTACATGAGCGTCTATAACGGCGACGGCAAGCTGCTGCCGCAGTCCGACCCCAACGCTCCAGCGCCCGACACCCAGTCCTTCCGAGATCTGAATCGTCCCAACGGTGCTGCACGCCTGACGGATGAAATCCCGACCTACACCCGATTCGACATCGGCGGCGGCTGGAAGCACCCCGACGGGCGCCTGGCGATCGAGGGCTTCGTGAACAACGTCGGCAACATCGCCTACGCCACGAGCATCATCTCGACGCCGGGCCTCAACCTGCGCTTCTACAACCCGCCCCGCACCGCTGGTGTGCGCGTGCGCGTGGACTGGTGACGTCGAGCAGCTGAGTTCACCCTGCTGAATTCACTCTGCTGAATTCACTCTGAAGGAGAGAGCGGGGGCTGGCAACAGCCCCCGTTCCGCTTTTGTGCCTCCCGCTAAGGGCAGCGCAACCTGCCGCTGGCGCGCCAGAAGAACGCGAGCGGGATGTCCTTGAGCAACGCGGCGCCGTCGCGCAGCTGGAGCAGCAGGAGACGGGGACTCGGCAGCCGCGGACGCGGCGCCGGGGCGGCCCGGGCTCGCCGGCCCCAGAGCGCGAGGATCGTGCGGCAGCGCAGCGTGTGATACCCGTCCGTGCACACGTGCAGCGCGGCCTGGGGCTCGCTCTCCAGCGCGCGCTCCAGCAGCGGCCAGCAATCGCGCAGCGACTCGATCGTGGTCAGGCCGAGCGGACTCGCCAGGATGGCGGAAGCCGGCACCCCCGCCGCGAGCAGCATGCGTTCGATCACGAGTGCCTCGGCGGGGGCGTGCCCGCGCGCTCCACCCACAGGGACAAAACACACCCGCGGCAGCGCAGCGGCATGCCGGAGCGCGGCCTCGACACGCCGGCGCAAGGCGGTACTTGGAGTGCCGTCGGGGAGCACCCTGCAGCCCAGGATCAGGACGAGATGGGTCGGGGGCGTCACTCGTGCTCTTCTACCGCCGCCGCACCTGGGTTGTGCTAGTCCGAAGAAGTCTCCCGCGAACGAGCCCATGTCTTCGTTAGAGCCGATTGCCGATCCCGAGCTGGAGCGCCTGCTGGCGGCGGTCAATGAACTGGCGGCCTCGGTCGGCATCGACCAGGCGCGCCACGCGCCAGACGCATTCCTGGAGCGTGTCGCCGACTTGCGGGCACAATTTGCCCGGCTGCACGCCGTGCGCGACGATGTGGAGCTCGGGTGCCGGCTGCTCGACTACGCCGAACACCGCTTCGCGCTCGTGGACGAAGCACGAGAATTCGCGCGAGCGACCGAGGAGCTGCTCACCGCCAGCCTGGTGCTGGGGGATGCACCCGAGCTGATCGCCCCTGCCCTGCAGCGCGGCGTCGTGCGCCTCAGCGCCGTGCTCTCGGAGCCCGGCGTGCCGCAGTCGTTCGCACGCCTCTTGCGGCGGCTGCGCGAGCTGGCCCGGCAGAGCGGCAGCACGGATCTGCGCGCCTGGGTCGACGGAGTCGTCGCCTCGCTGCCCGACTGAGCCGAGCTCACTCTGAGGCGACGATGGCCGTGTGGTCTTCGGCCAGGTAGCGCTTCAGCACGGCCAAGCTCGCCTCGGGCCGCTCGCCGAACATCGTGTGCCCGGCATCGTCGATCACCGCCAGCTCGGCGTTGGCGAACAAGCCGAGGTTCTGGCGCTGTACTTCGGGCCCGATCACGCTGTTGCAATGACCGGCCACGAACAGCACCTTGTGCGGGAAGCGCTTGGCCTTGACGCTCACCAGGTCGCGTTTGAAGCGCCCGTCTTCCATCGCGGCCTTCACGACGGCGCGAAACGCGCGCGACCCCTCACGCCAGAGCGGATCATAGGCGCTGTGCGGATCGGAGCCGCAGTAATAGCCGGCAAAGGGCTGCCCCGGCACGCTCAGACCGAGCACCTGGCGCGTGAAGAAGTCGCGCCGCGCATCCGCGTCGGGGCCGTAGACGTGCAGCGACTCGATCCAGGAGCGCCACACCCCTTCCAGCAGCGCCCAGGATGCCGGGGGCTGACCGTGGTTGATCTGTTCGTACCAGCGATTGCCTTGTTCGGCTGTCAGGAACGCGGGCTCCGCGAGCACCACATGGCTGACCGTGTCCGGATAGCGCTCCAGGTAGGCCGCTGCCAGCATCGCGCCCCAGGAGTGACCGATCAGGCGCACCGGGGTATGCGGACTCGTCGCGCCCACGATCGAGTGCAGATCCTCCACGAACTGATCGACGTTCAGCTGCTCGTCGGGTACGCGCGGAGAGAGGCCCGATCCGCGCTGGTCGTAGAAGACCAGCTGGTAGTCGTCGCTCAGGGGCTGGAGCGGCAAGAGCGAGCGGTAGTCTCCGCCCGGGCCGCCGTGCAACACGATCACCACGGGGCGCGTCGGCAGCCCGAACACCTCCAGGTGATAGCGATAACCGGCGATGCTCCGGCTGGGCAGCGCGGGATCATCCGTGGTCGTCGCGGGCACCACGAACTGCCCCGCGAATCCCAGATAGGACCCCACGAAGGCGATCGTCCCGACGGCCACCAGACCGCCGACGCTCACGCTCAGCCATTTCGTGATCCGTTTCATGGGAGTATCCCGCGGAAGAAGCATGGACCCCTGCGGGGCACCACGCCTCACAATTCTAGCCAATTTTCCCAGCCGGGGCAGCTCCCGTGCCCGGGTGCCGAGCTATGACATGTGGCGCCATGGGTGTTTGTTCAGTCCGGGTCCCCATTTCAAAGGCCGTGGACTTTGCGCGTCGATCGAGCATTGTGCCGGGCATGAGCGGCAACCCCGCACCATCGCTCGCCTCGCGCTGGCAGCTCCAGGGTTGCCGGGCCCTGGTCACCGGCGGCACGCGCGGCATCGGGCAAGCGGTTGCAGCAGAATTGCTGGCGCTGGGCGCAGAGGTGTTCGTGGTGGCCCGCGACCCCGAGCGCCTGCAGCGCTGCCTCGGAGAATGGGCGGAAGCCGGGCACGCCGGCCGTGTTCACGGCTGCGCCGCGGACGTGAGCCTGGACAGCGGACGCGCGCTGCTGCTGGAGCAGCTCGGCGCGCGCTTCCCGGAGCTGGACATCCTGGTCAACAACGTCGGCACGAACCTGCGCAAGGCCACCATGGGCTACAGCGAAGGCGAAGTCCGCCGCATCCTGGACACCAACCTGATCAGCAGCTTCGAGCTGTGCCGTGGCGCACAGCCGCTGCTGTGTGCCGGCGCGCGCCGCTCCCGGGAGGCTGCGCCGACCGCCACCAGCGCCATCGTGAATGTGGTGTCGGTGGCGGGCTTGACGCACCTGCGCACCGGCGCGCCCTACGGCATGACCAAGGCGGCCCTGGTGCAGCTGACGCGCAACCTGGCGTGCGAATGGGCGCGCGACCAGATCCGGGTCAACGCCGTCGCGCCCTGGTACACCTGGACGCCCCTGGCACAGCCAGTGCTAGAGCAAGAGAGTTACCGCAATGCGGTGCTCGAGCGCACCCCGCTCGGGCGCATCGCGCAGGCCAGCGAGGTCGCGGCAGCGGTGGCCTTCCTGTGCATGCCTGCGGCTTCTTACATCACCGGGCAATGCCTCGCGGTCGACGGCGGCTTCACCGCCTACGGTTTCTGATCATGCGTCGACCTGGGAAGCGGAGGAGTCTCTTGCTGCTGAGTGGCCTGCTGCTGCTCGCCTGTCCGGAGCGCAAGTCGGAGTCTCCGCCGGCTCCGCTTCCCCCGTGCACCCAGGTCGGCCAGCGCTGTGAATTCAGTCCCGGCAAGCTGGGCAGCTGCGTGCAGCGGGACGACTGCCACGAGCAGAACTGTTTCGTCTGCCAGTCACAGCACTGACCGCTCACCTTACAGCCTCGCCCGGGCTCGCCCCCTTGTTTGGCTCGAGCCATACTGGAGCATGAGCGAAGGGAAACCACCGGCTCGAGTGCGGCGCTCGTTGAACGTGGAGCCATTGCCCCTGCCGTCCGCGCTCAAGCTCCGGCCTTTCCTCGAGTGCTTTGATCGCGGCAACGGTCTGTCCGCGCTGATCCTCGAAGGACGGATCCAGGGCGCTCAGTACCAGGTGAGGATCGACGGGGCGGCGCCGATCTGCCTGCCCGCGCAGACCGGCCAGGACGAGCACGGGCCTTTCGCCTGGCTGGCCCCGCAGGAGCACCCCGTGGGTAGCCAGCACGCGCTACGCATCGACGCCGATGCGCACGACGTGGACTCCAGCCCGGCAGCTCTCAGCTACTTCGAGCTGCCGCGAGACCTGCTGGCGCAGACTGAGGTCGACTACGCCCAGCGCTGGTACAGCGTGTATTTCAACGCGCTCGGGCTGGTCGACGGCTGCGGCACCGGCGGCCCCCGCTCGCTCGCGCCCGCACGGCTGCCGAGCTGAGCTCACGGCGAGCGGCAGCTCCAGCCCTGCGGGCAGTGCGCCAGGGCAACAGGTCCCACAGTGCCTGGACGCGGCCAGGCAGGCGACGCTATCAGTTCCCGCATGCAACCTGCCGCTCAGTTCCCCGCCGCCGCTGCCCGGAGCCTGTCCGGAGTGCTGTTCGACCTCGACGACACGGTGCTCGATCACGGGCGCCTGGGCGTGGCGGCCCTGAGCGCGCTGTACCGCCTGGCAGAAGCAGGATTGATCCTGGTGGGCGTCACCGGCAGGCCCGCTGGTTGGGGCCAGGTCCTGGCGCGTCAGTGGCCCGTCTCCGGCATGGTCACGGAGAACGGGATCATTGCACTCGTGCAACGCGAGCGGCGCATGCAGGTGCTGGATCGCGCGAGCCCCGCGGAGCGCGCCGCGCGCGGTCAGCGGCTCGCGGGGCTCGTGGCCGAGCTGCAGTCACGCTTTCCCGAGTTACAGCCGTCGGACGACATGGGCAGCCGCCTCGCCGACTACACCTTTGACATCGCCGAATCGCGCCAGGTGGACGCGAGCGTCGTGCAAGCGGCCATGGACCTCGCCCGCGAACGGGGAGCGCGCGTGGTGCGCTCCAGCATCCATCTGCACCTGTCTTTCGACGGCGACGACAAGGCCAGCGGCGTCTTGCGCTTCCTGCAGCTCGTGCACGGAGTGGACACCAGCGCCGCTCGTCATCGTTTCGCCTTCATCGGCGACAGCGAAAACGACGCGCCCTGCTTCGGCGCCTTCCAGCACACCTTCGGCGTGGCCAACTTGCGGGGCCGGCCCAGCCTGCTGCCCGCCTATCGCGCGAGCCAAGCCATGGGCGCCGGCTTCGCCGAGATCGCCCAGGTCATCCTCGACGGCCGCAGCCGTTAGCCGTCGCGCAGCTTCGCGCCGATGGCGCCCAGCTTGCTGTCCAGGCGCTGGAGAAACTTCTGCTCCTCGGTGTCGCTGAGCGTGCGGTCTTCGGCTTGCAAGAGCACGTGGTAGGCGAGCGACTTCTTGCCAGCGCCGATCACCTCGCCCTGATACACGTCGAACAGCTCGACGCCCTTGCACACCGCGCCCGCCGACTCGCGGATCAGGCTCACGACCGCCCCGGACTGCACGTTTTCCGCCACGGCCACCGCCACGTCCACCTTGATGCCGGGGAACTTCGGCAGCGGTACATACTTGCGCGTCTGGCGCTGCACGGCGAGCAGCGCGTCGATCGAGATCTCGCCCAGCGCCACGTCGCTCTGCAGGCGCCCCTTCAGCCCCAGCCGCGCCAGCACCTCCGCCGAAACGACGGCCAGCGTGGCCACCGCGGGGCCGTCGGCGTGGCGCGCAGCGATGCAGCGCCCAGACTGGCCCCACGTCGGCGCCTCGCCCGCCCCCCACGCGAAGACGGGGCGATCGAGCACGCCGAGCACGTCGTTCACCACACCCTGCAGCCGCGCCAGCGCGTTCTGCTGAAAGCCCGCCGGGCCCGTGGGCGCGGGGGCGGCCCAGAGCACTGCCACCAGATGCCGCTCCTCGGGCTCGTGACGCGCGCTGAGCTTCTCCGGCAGGTAGCCCTTGCCGACCTCGAACAGGCGCACGACCTCCCGGTGCCGGCGGTTGGCTTCCAGATTCTTCAGCAAGCTCGGCGCGACGCTGCGGCGCACGCGCGACTCTTGCGCCACTTGCGGGTTTTCGACGGTCGCGTGCGGCAGCTGCGCCGCGCCCACGATCTCGAGCAACTCGTCGGAATGGAACGAGTAGCTCATCGTCTCGGTGAAGCGCGCCGGACCCGCCAGACGATCCTGGATGCGCCGCACGAGCCAGCGCCGCTCGTCGTGGGGCGGCGGCTCCACCGGAGCGACCAGGCTGCGTTCGGCGATATTGCCGTAGCCGAAAGAGCGCCCGACCTCTTCCACCAGGTCGCGCTCGATCGAGATGTCCTTGGTGGCACGGATCGAGGGCACGGCCACGCGGAAGCGGTTGCCTTCCGGCTGCACGCCGAAGCCGAGCCGTTCCAGGAGCTCGCGGATCTGCGCGTCGGGCAGCGGGCTTCCTAGCGCCGCTCGGACCCGCTCGGGGTCGAGCCCAATCTCTACCTTGCGCGAGGGTGCCGTGCGCACGTCCGTGAGCGAGAGCGGAAAGCTCACGCCGGGTTGCAGGCTCACGAGCAGGCTCGCGAAATGCGCGGCCGCGATCGGCGGCAGCTCCGGATCCAGGCTCTTTTCGAAGCGTGCGGAGGAGTCCGTGCGCAGCGCGTGGCGCACGCTGGTGCGGCGCACGGTGGCCGGATCGAAGGTCGCCACTTCGAGCAGCAGCTTCTGCGTGTCGCCGGTCACCTCACTGTTGGCGCCGCCGATCACGCCTGCCAGCGCGACGCCCTGGCCGCCGGAGCAGATCAGCAGATCTTCGTCGGAGAGCTCCAGCTTGCGGCCGTCGAGCGCCGTGAAGGCCTGGCCGCGCTGGGCCTTGCGCACCACGATGCCATCCGAGCCCAGCCGTTGGCGATCGAACACGTGGTTCGGCTGCCCCAGGTCGAGCATCACGAAGTTCGAGAGATCAACCAGCTGCCCCAGGCTGCGCTGGCCCACCGCCACCAGGAGCGCGCGCAACCAGAGCGGCGACGGCAGCGGCTGCGCGCCGTCGATGGCCAGCGCCAGGTAGCGGCTGCAAGCCTTGTCTTCGAGCGCGACGGGCACTCCTGCGCCGGTGCCCGTGCGCGGCAGCGCGGGCTCGAACGGCTTCAGCGGCCGCCGGTAGATGGCCGACAGCTCGCGCGCGATGCCGCGATGGCCCCACAGATCGGGCCGGTGGGTGAGCGACTTGTTGTCGATGTCGATCACCCAGTCGCCGAGCTCGAGCGCTTCCGCCAGGGTGGCGCCGACGCGCAGCGTGTCCGGCAGCACCCAGATGCCGGCGCTCTCGCCGGTGAGGCCGATCTCCGACTCCGAGCAGATCATGCCCAGCGAGACCTCGCCGCGGATCTTGGTCTTCTTCAGCTCGCCGATGCCGGGGATGGTGGTGCCGGGCAGCGCGACCGCCACGGTCTGGCCCGCCGCCACGTTGCTCGCTCCGCACACGATCGGCAGCGGCTCGGCCTGGCCCACGTCGACCTTGCACAGGGACAAGCGATCGGCGCCCGGATGCTGCGCGCGCTCGAGCACGCGCCCGACCACGATCTGCCGCGCGTGCGGCAGGAACTCTTCCACGCCCTCCACCTCGGCGGTGGAGAGGGTCAGATCGAGAGCGATCTGCTTGGGATCGAGCCCGCTCAGATCGATGTGGCGTCCCAGCCAGCGTAGGGAGATGAGCATGACTTAAAACTGCTCCAGGAAACGCAGGTCAGAGCTCAAGAGCAGCCGCACATCGCTGATGCCAAAGCGCAGCATCACCAGCCGCGACAGGCCGAGCCCGAAGGCGAAGCCGCTCCACTCGTCCGGATCCACACCGGAGTGGCGCAGCACGTTCGGGTGCACGAGCCCGCAGGGCAAGAGCTCGATCCAGCGCGACTGCTTGCACACGCTGCAGCCGCTCGTGCAAAACGGGCAGCGCGCGTCCAGCTCGAAGCCCGGCTCGACGAAGGGGAAAAAGCCGGGGCGCAGGCGGATCTCCAGGTCGCGCCGGAAGATGCCGCGCAGCAGGGTCTTCATCGAGCTGACGAGGTGCGCGACGGACACGCCCTTGTCGATCACCAGCCCCTCCAGCTGGTGAAAGGTGTGCTCGTGGCTGGCGTCGGTGGCCTCGTTGCGGAACACCTTGCCGGGCGCGATCACGCGCAACGGCGGCTTCAAGCGCTCCATCGCGCGCACCTGCACGGGCGAGGTGTGGGTGCGCAGCACGAGCCGGCCGGCGCCGCGTAGATAGAACGTATCTTGCGAGTCGCGCGCCGGATGGTCCGGGGGGATGTTCAGCGCCTCGAAGTTGTGCCAGTCCGTCTCGATCTCGGGCCCGTCCGCGATCTGGTAGCCCATCGACACGAACAGGTCCTCGATCTCGCGCGTGACCTGCGTGATCGGGTGCAGCGACCCGCGCTCTTCCAGCGGCGGGGGCAGGCTCGGGTCGAAGCTGCCGCCCAGGTTGCGCTCCAGCGCCGCCTTCGTGAGCGCGCTCTCGCGCGCCGCGAGCTGGTCCGTCAGCTCCTTCTTCAGCCGGTTGACAGCCTGACCGAGCTGCGGGCGCTCGGCGGGCGGCAAGGTGGGCAGGCGCGCGAGCCAGTTGGCGAGCACGCCGGCCTTGCCCAGGTACTTGCGCTGCAGCTCCGCGAGCTGCTCGAGCTCCGTGCAAGCTCCGATCTCTTCCAGCGCCTGGGCGCGCGTCGCTTCCAGGGGTTGGGCCTCGCTCGGGGTGCGGGGTGTCCCCGCTGTGATCTTCGTCGCAGTCATCGCTCGGGCGCGGGGATGGCCCGCGGGGCAGACGTACTAGCGCGGTCCAGGGCCGGTGGAAAGCCGGGAATCGTTGACGAGAACACCCCGCGCCCCGAGCAGCGCGCGCACGGGGCGCGCGATCGATTCCTCATCATTCAACGCGGCCACCGCCTCCAGCTCGACCCAGCGCGCCGCCTTCACCTCGTCGGAGACGGTGAGCCGGGCCGAACGCGCCGTGAAGGCGTAGCGCACATCGAAGTGAGCGTGCGCCCCTTCCTTCGGGTTCGCCGGGATCGGGTGCACGTCCACGTCGAAGATGCCCGGCTCCCACGACGCCAGCTCGGCCACGCCCGTTTCTTCCATCACCTCGCGCCGTGCGGCGGCGAGGCAGCTCGCGTCACCGGGCTCGATGTGGCCGCCCGGCTGTAGCCAGCGGCCGAGCTTGGGATGGCGGATCAGCAGCAAGCGCCGGCGTTCGGGACAGAGCACGAAAGCGCTCGCGGTGAAGTGCCCCGGCTCCAGGTGGGCGCGCGAGAAGGGATCGCCCGGCTGCTGGAGCAGCGCAACCAGCTGCGCGACCACCCCGCCGCGCTCGGGCTGCCTCCCGGCATAGGACTCGAGCTCCGTGCGCAGGCTCCGGCGCTCGGGGCCGTCGAGAAGCCGCATGACGACTCAGTTCTCGTCCGCGGGATCGTCGTCGTTGGTCCTCACCGAACCCGGTGAAACGGAGACCAGCGTATCGAAGAGCTGCGTCGGCAGGCGCGCGGGCTTGAGCTGCACCGGCTCGAAGCCACCACCGTGGCCCGCGGCCGCGTCAGCGATCAGGCGGCGGATGGGCGGCGGCCGCTCCGAATTGCCCTCCACCTCGGCGGCGAGCGAGTCGAGATCCAGCACCGCTGGCGGCGGCGGATACGTGCGCGCCGTGCCCTCGCCATCGGGTATCGGCACCTCGGAGCGCATCGTATCGAGCAGGTTCCGCTCGGTGAGACTGCGGTCCATCACCTCGTCGCGCTCGCCGATGCCGCGCTCGGTGTGGGGCCCTTCCTCCACCTCCTCCGCGAGGTCGTCGCTGGGCACGCTGGCCAGGTGCAAGCGCCCGAGCGGAGCCCCGGGCGGGCGCTCGTCAGCGTCCCGGCGCGGCATGGGTACCACCGCGCGGCGCTCCTCCACCGGACGAACGAAGACGGTCTCGTCGTCCAGGATCGGCGCCTTCACTGCTTCCAGAGCGCTTTCGCCGGGGCGGCTCGGACGCTCTCCGTTGGGCACACCGATCCGGAAGCCCGTGGTGGGTTCGGTCTTCACCACGACTGCGGGGGGAGCGGACGACCGCCCGCTCAGCGCACGACGCATCTGTTGCAGCTCTGCCTCGTGCTCCTCCAGCAGCAGCTGGATGAAACGATCCTGCTCTCGCAGCAGGAACTCACGATCGCGCTTTGCCTCCCGACGGGCTTCTTCCGCGGCGTCGAGAGCCGCGTCGCGCTCCTGGGTCAGCAGCGCGGCATAGCGCTCCACTGCTGCTTTCTCGCTCATCACCTCGTTCAAGCCGCGGTACATCACTCGTAGCTCCTCCCCGAGCGACTCGTGGGAGTGGCGCAACGACGTGAGCGCCCGCGAGGCATCCCGCACCGAACGATGCAGCGAACCCAGGCCCGCTTCACCTCGAGAAGCAGCGCTCAGCGCGGCCTGCAGGCTATCGACCAGCTGCTCCCCGGTGACCTGGCCCGAGATCCCGGAGAAGACCCCGGACTCGACCGGCTTGAGCCCCCGCCGATGCGTGCCCGAAGCTGCTGCTCCAGAGCTGGGCGCCCCGGAGAGCGGGGCCCCGGAGATGGGGGCCCCGGAGATGGGGGCCCCGGAGAGCGGAACTCCCGAGAGCGGAGCCCCGGAGAGCGGAACTCCCGAGAGCGCGCCGCTCGAACCACTCGGAACGGGGCCGCTGAGCGCGCCACTTCCCGTGAGCGGTTCGGTGTTGTCGTCTTCTGCCTCGATCAGCGAGTTCGCCTTCTCCACCAGGGACTCTCCTCAGTCCGCGAGGTCCAAAGCCTCGACGCCAGATCCGTTCGGGAGTTGAGCGGCCGCTCTGCGACAGGACCTCTGGGAACAGAGCGAGGTCCGGATGTAGCCGCAACGAGCGCGCCGGCCGACACTTCAACATACTGAACGATAATTCTGAAGTTTGCCGGCTTTTTTGTCTATGCTGTGGGATGCGGTCAGACCGTAGCATTCCTGGGGAGCAGCTGCAGGTCGTCGCCTGGCTGTCCCCGGGGAGCTCGCTTGGGCGGGGCGTCCCGATTGTTCGCGGGGGCCCCACACCTCGAAGGATCCTGCCTCGAAACGGAGCAGGTCCCTCCAGTCCCTTCCTGCGTTGAAACAGGAGGGGGCTCCTGCCCGTCCATTCACCCTTTCTTCTTTCTACTTTCACCGCAGATCGAGTAGCCGAGGGCAGCACATCGGCTCAGGCTTAA
>JAICTU010000586.1 GCA_025936205.1 Polyangiaceae bacterium
CCGATCCGCAGGCATCCCCGGGATTGCCCCTTGCGTGGGCAGACTAGCTCGCCGCCTGCGGAGCCTCCGGCGGCTGAGTCACGCGACGAAGCGTGCCCGTCTTGCGCCCGGGGCGCTCCCATTCCGCGAGCGCCGAATCGCTGATGGCGCCATCGAGCGCGAAAAAGTTCACCTCGCCGGTGCGCACGTCGTAGAGGCCGCCCACGATGGCGAGCCTGCCCTCCCGCACCAGTCCGTCGAGCGCGCTGCTCTGCTGTCGGATTACGGCCATGGTGCGCTGCACGTTGCGGCGTGCTACCTCGTCCATATAGCTCTCGCGCAGCCCGCTGTGCGAACCGGCCGTCACCGGCAGCGGCAGCTCGGGCTCGATCGCGCGCTGGATCTCGCTGACCAGCACATCGAGGTTGGTGCAGCCCATGGCTTCCTCGGCAGTCTGCCCCTTCTGCGCCAGCTCCACGGCGGCCTTCACCGCCCCGCAGCTGGTATGGCCCAGGACCAGGATCAGCTTGGCGCCCGCCACCAGCGTCCCGAACTCCATGCTGCCGAGCACCTTGTCGCGCGCGATGTTGCCGGCGATGCGGATCACGAACACGTCCCCGATCCCCAGGTCGAAGATCAGCTCCGCGGGCGTGCGGCTGTCGATGCAGCTCAAGACCACGGCCATGGGAGACTGACCCCGCGCCGTCGCGTTGACCTGGCGCACCAGGTCGCGCGTCAGTCGCTGTCCACTCTGGAAGCGCAGGTTCCCGTCGCGCAAGATCTGCAAGACCTGCTCGGGCGTGAGCGCGTCACGCACGTCGCGCGAGGAGTAGTCGACGTACTGGATCTGATCTTCGAGGCGCGGGTAGCGATCCCGGAAGCCCAGGCAGCTCACGTCGATGGCGTGCGCGGGCGCGTACTTTCCCTTGAAGTCGTCGAGCAGGTCGAGGATGTCTGGATCGATGTAGTCGGTGTTGCGGGCGTCGATCAGCACGTGGCCACCGCGCGGGACACCGTGCAGCGCGCGCTCCAGCGCGGCACGATTCAGGAAGCTCACCTGGTTGGAGAGCTCGATGCGCAGCACGTCGCCCGTGATGTGTTTCTCCAGCACGCGGCGCAAGGGCCGCCGGAAGTTGCTGTGCAAGATGAAGCCCACCGCCACCACCAGGCCAACGGCGATGCCCTTCAGCAAATCGGTCGCTAGGATGCCGAGTACGGTCACCGCAAAGGGCAGAAACTGCGGCCGCCCTTCGCGCCACAACTGCCGAACCAGCTGGGGGCTCGCGAGCTTGAGGCCGGTGGTGATCAAGATCGCCGCCAGGCATGCCAGCGGGATCTGATTGAGCAAGCTGGCGGCGAACAGTACGCAGCCGAGCAGCAGGGCACCATGCAGGATCGTGCTACGCCGGGTCTCGTTGCGGGCGTTGATGTTGACGGAGCTGCGCACGATCACGCTCGTCACCGGCAGGCCGCCGATCAGACCCGAGATCAAATTGCCCACGCCCTGTGCGCACAGCTCGCGGCTGGGTGGGGAGTGGCGCTGCTTGGGGTCGAGGCGATCGACTGCTTCCAGGTTGAGCAGGGTTTCGAGTGACGCGACGACGGCGAGCGTGATGGCGGCGCCGTAGACGGCGGGGTTCGCGAAGCCGGACCAGTCGGGGGTCTGGAGCAACCCGAGGGCGGACTGCGCGTCGTCCGCCACGGGGACGCGCACCAGGTAGCCGGCGCTCAGAGCCCACTCGGGACGGAACGCGGCCAGCAATTGATTGCCGAGCACCCCCAGGGCCACGACCACGAGCGGAGCCGGGAGCAGACTCTTCTTCAGCGTTCTATGAGTGCACCGTGAACGAGGCTCGGCTGCTCACCTTCGCAACTCATTCTTCGCTCCAGCGCAGCAGCGCGTTGGTGGCGGCAACGTGAATGAAAGAGTTCCACTGGTTCACGAAGAAGCGCACCGCGAACGCCCCCTCGGGCAGGTTCTTCAACTGGGGCAGCGACGCCTCCTCGTCGCACATATCGACCCAGGCGTGCTTCGCTGCGGCATAGGGATAGGTTGGATCCGGGGGATCGAAGAAACAATGGATCAGCCCCTCGAGCACGATAATGCCGTGGCGCCAATCTGCTGGCTCGTGCTCGGCTCCAAGAGAGTCGTCGGTCACCCAGATTTCACCCTCGAGCGTCGCAATGCGGGCCTGAAAGTCGATGGTAATCCGCTCGACGTGCATGTCGTGGAAGCCGTTCGGCAGCTGCGACGATAGGTCCCACAGGCTCTGCGGCATGTCAGCTCCAGTACCCGGCACTGAGTGCCTTCAAGTAAGCCAGCGAAAGTCGAGCTGGACCTGGGTTATCCCCGAATCCGAGCAGCCAGCTGGGTCTCGTCATGCGTCCAACCCCGCTCGGCGACGGAATCCTGCGCGCTCGTTGGTCCTGGGGAAGGGCACCGCCGGCGTAGGCACTCCAAGGAACTCGCAGAGCGGGCCCCAACCCTCCGCAACCTCGCACACCAACAAACGCTCGGCCGGCACTTCACGGCGGACGGCGCTGTTGTGCTCGTCGAAGAGCGCCAGCGCCGTCTCCCGGTCGCCGAAGCCCCCTTGGAAAAAGCCATCGAACACCAGCTCGCGCGCCAGCTCAATCGCCGATCGCTCTTCGGCGCTGCTACCTTCGGAAGAGGCGAACGTTACAGGGTAGACCGTGCTGCACATGCTCTCGTACCAGGTGTTCGGATCCCGGATGGTGAGCACTACTTTCGCGCCGGGATAGGCGCGCACGAGCTCGCGCCAGAACAGGCAGGCGGGTGTATCCGTGACGGACTGATATTCGCCCAACAGCTCTCTCCAGCTCTCGATCTTGCCGGCGTGGGCACGTCGCCAGAGCGCGTGATGCTCCGGTTGCAGAAACTCCTCGTGCATGTGGTAGCAGGGACCCATTCCCAGGAGCTGCAGCGCCTGCCGCAAGGAGAAGGTTCCTGTGCGCGACCAACCAGCGCCGATGACTTTCAACGACATTGCCGACCCTCCGAGGTTTTCGAGAAGATACATCAGACGCGGCGGCCGCGGCCACTGCGCTGGCCCGGGTAGCTCGCCCGAACGCACCTGCTATCTTATTTGAAGGACCGCCGCGGCTGCGGCCCCCTACAGCATTTCCTGGGCCCGGCATGGATACGGACGGCGACTTCATTCATTGGATCACACGCACCGCGGCCGGCCTGCGCCAACCCGGTCTTCACGGCGAGCTCCGCGCTGACCTTCTGGCGGTGCGCCGAGCTGGCATCGCTGTGCTCGTATCGCTCACCGCTGATCCCGTGCCGGAACGGGACCTGATGAGGTGCGGCATCAGGGGCCGCCACTTTCCCATCGTCGGCATGGGCACTCCGCTGCTCGAGCCCACCATCGACCTGTGCCAGGAGCTCTCGCGAGACTTGAGCCAGGGCTCCAAGATCGCATTTCATTGCACCGCGGGTGTGGGCCGTACCGGAATGATGCTCGCGTGCCATTTGGTATCGCGCGGCATCTCAGCCGCTGATGCGGTGGTCCGGGTGCGAGAGCGCATTCCGAGAGCAATTCAGACCTCGGGGCAAGAAGCATTTGTGCAACGCTTTGCCGACGCCTCGAATCCGCGGGCTGCGCGCAGGCCCTGAACTCGAGGCCCTCAGCGCTGAGGGAGCCGGAGCTTCTTCAGCACCGCTCGGACCCGGGTCTCGGTGTCGCCCCGTACTTCGAAGACCTCGAGCCCCAGCTCCAGAGGATCCTCGAACAGCAGCTCCCGCAGCTTCTGGTCGACGGCTGCGCGCGTGCCGCCTTCGTCATCGCTCTCGGCGAAGGTGATCCGATCCGGCTCTTCGATGGGCACGAAGACCACCCCATCCAGAGCCTCCAACGCCTCGCGCACGCGCGGAAGCCACCCGTCCCAGTCGACGGCATCGCTGTCGTCGTGCACGGCCGCGTACGCCAGGATGTCGATGGGGCACCGATCCAGGAGCACGCTCTCCCCTGCTTCGGTCAGCTCCTGAGTAGCACGCTCCAGCTGCGCCTCGAGATCCTCGAGCGATGGTGGGTGCGAGGCTTCGTAACCGTCTTCCTCCAGCAGGTGATACGGCTCCTCCACGACGCTGTAGGCAGGCAGGTTCGCGGCGAGCTCTGCGATCAACGTCGACTTGCCCGTCCGATGACTGCCCGAGATGGCGATGCGCATGATGATAACCTAGTCGCGACTTGCCATTTTTCGAGGGGAAGCTGGGCGGCGCGGGTGCGTTGGCCCTGTTGGACGTACCAGATAGTAGTCCGGCCATGGCGGATGAGTGCCAATGGAGATGGATGCGCCCGAGATGAGCTTGCCCGTGTGCCGCCCCGGCGTGTCATCAACGACGAGTCGAATACCCCCTTTCGGTGCCAACCGCTCGATGAGCAGGGCCGCCAGTGTCAGGCCGACTTCGTCGGTGGTCCAGCGAGCGCGCGAGAAAAAGCGATGATAGCTACGGCACGCGCAGGCGGCGCAGCCGCCGAGCATGGCGCGGGGGTGGCGCGGGGCTCATGATTCGTCACATCTCGGCACTTGGCTGGCAATGACAGCGGGCGGCCTCCCAAGCTGAGCGCCGCGGAGACGTGAGCAGCCGAGCGCACGGCATGAGGAGGGAATGGGCCGGACCTCAACTTCGCGACACGGTCCGAAGCTCGGGACGCGCGCCGGCCTCGGACGGAAGCCGACGGCGCCGTGCCCACGATACCGTCGAGCCTCCACCTGGATTGCAGCAGAGAGCCGCGCAATGCCCATGAAAATGGCATGCATGCTGTCGATTTCGCTGGACGAGGTAGGCGCGGCTCAAGCGCTCGCGAGCGGCGGTGGCGCTCGAAACTTGCGTTCTTCGCCTTGAAGCCCGTGAGCAGAGCGCGCGAGCGCTTTCAGGGCAAAAACCGCGCGGCGCTCGCTGCGAGCGAATCTGAGCGGCACTGCGAGCCTCGAAAATCGTCATGATAGTGTGCTGCTTCGAGTGGGAGGGAAGCATGAGCGAATGGAAGATCGCGCACGAGACGTTGTCGCGGCTGGCGCGGAAGCGAGCCGCAGCCGATGCGCTGGAGGGCCACTGGCTGCTGCGCGCGCGGCGGGCTCGAGCGCATGTGCACCTGGGTTTCGGCAGCTTCGTCAGTTATGTGGAACAGCTC
>JAICTU010000348.1 GCA_025936205.1 Polyangiaceae bacterium
CTGCGCCGAGGCCTGCGGCCTCGCGCAGCGCGCGCCCCAGCAGCGCTTCGCGGAACGCATCGGCCTGCGCGCGCGGCACGGGCACGCCGTCGCGGCGTGGTAGGGGCGCCGGAGCGCGTTTGGCGAGGGTCGCGAGCTGCCGCTGCAGTGCCAGCCTGAGCAGGCGCTCCACGCCGCGGCGCGTGCTGAGCTCGGCCGCCGCCGCCGATTCGAGCAGCTCCAGATCCACCGCGCCCTCGCGGTCGACCAGCGCCGGATAGCGTCGCACCGACGAATCCAGCACCTTCTCCAGCACGAACTCGGGCAGCTCGCCGAAGTCCCAGCGCGTGAGCCCGCGGCGCCCCCAGCGGGGCGCCGCCGGCGCTCGCTGCAACGCCTCGCGCGCTCGCGGCGCCTGCTCTTCGATCAGGCGCGCGAGATCGCGCCCCTGGGCGAGCACGCTCGCGCGCTCGCCCAGCACCCGGAACGTGAAGCGCAGGTACGTCGGCAGCCGGTCGAGCCGGAACGCGCTCGGTTCGACGCGCGCGCCGGACAGCTCGAACAAGCCTCGCGACAGCGCCGGCAGGAACGGTCCGTCGAAGGGAACCAAGCTCGCCGCCAGCGTCTCTGCGAGCTCCGCCACCGAGTCCAGGCCGCGGAGCAGGGGCCTGGGCAGTGCGCCGAGCAACGCGCCGATTTTCTCCGCTTGCCAGGCAGGGATGGTCCACTCGAGCTCGGCCGGATCGAGCTGGGGCAAGAGCGCGAGTGGCAGGTCGACGGTGACGCCGTCGTCGTCTGCTGCAGGCTCGAACTTGTAGCGCAGGGCCAGCTTCGCGCCGTGCACGCGCAGCTCATCGGGGTAGCGTTCGGCCGAGATCGGCGAGCCCGCCGGCAACACGTCCGAGACCGAGAGCTCGAGCAGGCGCGGCGCCTCGCGCTCCGCACTTTCGCGCCAGACCTCGAAGGCCTTGCCGTTGCTCACCGTAGCAGGAACACGCCGGTCGAAGAAGTCGAGCAGCGCCTCGTCGTCGACGAACATCTCGCTCTGGCGCGCCTTCTCGCGCAGGCGCGAGACTTCCTCGAGCAGCTGCCGGTTGTGCGCCTGAAAGGCGCCACGGCTCTCATATTCGCCGCGCACCAGCGCGTGCTCCAGGAACATGAGCCGCGCGCGCTCCGGAGCGACGCGCGCGTAGTCGGCACGCCGGTCGCGGAACACGGGTAGCCCGAACAGCGTCGCGTGCTCCTTGATCATCGCGCGCGCCGACTTCTCGCTCCAGTGCGGGTCGCTGTAGCTGCGCTTCAAGAGCGCGCCGCCGACCTCGTCCAGCCACTCGGGCTCGATCTTGGCCAGCGTGCGCGCGAACAAGCGCGTGGTCTGCACCAGCTCGAAGCCCATGACCCACTGCGGGGGCTTCTTGGCCAGCGCCGACGACGGATGGATGACGAAGCGCGTCTGGCGCGCGCCGGTGTAGGAGCGCTGCTCGGGGTCGTAGCGCCCGATGCGCGAGAGCAGCCCGCTCAGCAGGGCGCGGTGCACGTCATCGCCCACTTCGCTCGCGGCGGGCGCAGCGTCGCCCGGCTTCGAGCGGGGCCGCTGTGGGGTGGTACCCACTGGCGCTCGGTCCCGTGCCACCGTGCCCGGTTCGCGCCGGCCGGCTCCGCGCCTGCGGCGGCCACGGTGTGCCCCTTCTCTCCTCTGATCCGAGCGTTCGGGGCCCAGCTCCAGCTCGCTCACGACCTCCGCCAGCTGGCGGCGCACCTCCATCCATTCGCGCACGCGCACGAAGGAGAGGAAGTTGGCCTGGCACGTGCGGCGCAGCTCCGAGGTGCCCTTCTGCGCCGCCGCGCTGACGAAGCACCAGAGCTTGTACAGTCCCGCGAAGTCCGAGCGCTCGTCGCGGAAGCGGCGATGCAGGTCGTCTGCCTTCTGCTCCGCCGCCCGCGGCCGCTCGCGCGGATCCTGGATGCCGAGCGCGGCCGCCAGCACCAGCACCTGCTCCAGGCAATCGCGCTCCGCACCCGCCAAAACCATCCTGCCGATCCGCGGATCGACCGGAAACTGCGCCAGCCGGCGGCCGAGCGGCGTGAGCTCGCGGCGTTCGTCGAGCGCGCCCAGCTCCTCGAGCACGCGGTAGCCCTCGTTGATGGCGCGCGTGGAGGGCGCGTCGAGGAAGCGGAATTCCTCCACGGAGCCGAGGCGCAGCGCCTTCATGCGCAGGATCACGCCCGCCAGGCCCGTGCGCAGGATCTCCGGGTCGGTGAACTCGGGCCGCGTCGCGAAGCCGACTTCGTCGTACAGGCGCACGCACAGTCCCTCGCGCACGCGCCCGCAACGGCCCTTGCGCTGATCGGCGCTGGCTCGCGAGATCTCTTCGATCTGTAGCCGCGTGGTGCCGGTGGGAGCGTCGTAGCGCGAGAGCCGCGCCACGCCGGTGTCGACCACGTACACGATGCCCGGGATGGTGAGCGAGGTCTCCGCCACGTTGGTGGCCAGGATCACGCGCCGCTCGCTGATGCGGGAGAACACGCGGTTCTGCTCGGCCGCCGAGAGCCGAGCGTAGAGCGGCTGGATGCGCGTGTGGCGCAACTCGCGCGCGACCAGCGCTTGCTCGGCCTCGCGGATCTCGCGCTCGCCGGGCAGGAACACCAGGATGTCGCCGCGTGGGTCGAGCTCGGTCAGGTTCTCGACCGCGCGCGCCACGGCATCGCTCAGATCGATCTCGGGGTCGGGCGGTTCGTACAGCACCTCGACCGGATATGTGCGCCCCTCCACCTGGATCACGGGCGCGCCGCCAAAGAACTGGGAGAAGCGCTGGGTCTCGATCGTGGCGGAGCTGATGATCAGCTTGAGGTCGGGCCGGCGCGGCAAGATGCGCGCGAGCCAGCCGAGCAAGAAGTCGATGGTCAGGCTGCGCTCGTGCGCCTCGTCGATGATCAGCGTGTCGTAGCGGCGGAGCAGCTCGTCGCTCTGGATCTCGGCCAGCAGGATGCCGTCGGTCATGAACTCGACGCGCGTGCGCTCGCCGACGCGCGAGTCGAAGCGGATCTTGTAGCCCACCTCCGCGCCCACGGCGCAGCCGAGCTCGCTCGCCACGCGCGCCGCGACGCTGGTCGCGGCGATGCGCCGCGGCTGGGTGACGCCGATGCGGCGCTCGCTGCCGCGCCCCATTTCGAGCGCGACCTTCGGCAGCTGCGTGGTCTTGCCCGAGCCGGTGGCGCCCGCGACGATCAGCACCGGGTGCTTGCGGATGGCCTCCGCGATATCGGGAACGCGCGCCGAGATCGGCAGCTCCACCGGAAACGTGACGCGCAGTCCGCCAGGGGCCGCAGACGAGGCATCATCCGGCGTGGGATCGATCGGCGAGGCCAGAAACGAAGCCCTCAGATCTTCGACCAGCTCGGGCTCGCGCCCGAGTTCTTGAAGCGCGGCGGCTCGAGGCCGAGCATGTAGTCGGCGCGGCGGTTGCGCGGCTCGTCGACGTTGTCCGGCGTCTGCACCTTCAGCGCGCGCTCGCCCATGCCGGCGTAGGCGATGGGCAGCTTCAGCCCGTGGCCGCGAAACCAGCGCGCCAGCGACTGCGCGCGACGCGTCGAGAGCTCCTGGTTGTATTCCGCTGTCGCCACGGTATCGGTGTGGGCGACGATGAACAGCGTCACCGCCCCCAGGTGGCTCGCGCGCGGCAGCTGTTTCTGGATCAAGGACAGGCTGGCTTGCAGCTTGCCGGCCTCCGAGGGCCGAATCTCCGCCGAGTCGGTCTCGAACACGACATCTTCGTGCGGGATCTCGAACGACCAGGGCGTGATGGCCACGCCCTTGAAGTAGCCGCTCACGTCGTGGCCGTAGACCTCGATGCGCGCGACTGCCTCTTCGGGCGGGGTCCAGCGCACCGTGAGCGGCGAGCCCGCGGGAGTGGCAGCGAAATGCTCGTCGGCCTCGGCGAGCACCGCGCCCGACAAGCTGAAGGCCTTCAAAGTCACGCGAGCCGCCGGGCGGGACATGCGCAGCGTGAGCTGCCCCCCCTTCAAGTCCACGTCCGCGAGGTCGATCGTCACCTGCAGGGGCGGAAGCTTGCGCGCCGACGCCTCGGTGGGCTGCTCCGCGCGAGCACCTCGTCCAGCCGCGAACGCGAACGCCAGGCACAGCGCCATCAGCGCTGCCTGCCCAGCGCTCGAGACGCTCCTGTCACGCCGGATCATGCTCTACGCCTGCTGTCGTACGCTCGTCGTCCGAGGGCTCTTCCCGCTCGGCCTCTGGAGTGTCCCGGGAGAACTGTGGGGTGTCCCGGGAGAACTCTTGCCGGGTCAGGGCACGGATGACGAGACTCGCGTACGCGCCCGCCGGCAACCCAAATTCCACGATCAGAGCCTGCGTCCCTCCGGCCTCTTCGAAGCTCCAGCTGAGCGATGCCGGACGGAGTAGCAGGTCGCGGCGCGTGCCCGGAGCCGAGCGGCCCAGCTCGCGCAGCAGAGCTTCGTCGAGGCCCAGGCTCGCCGCCGCGGCGCGCTCCAGCTCCAGCGGACGGCCCTGGCTCTGTTTCATTTTGGGACCCGTGATCGGCCCCGTCAGATGGATGTCCCCGGCCTCGAGGCGCGGCGCCTCGCGCTCGGGGTCTTCGATCACGAACACGGCACGACTCCCCTCGAGCCGCACCACATCGCCCGCGAGCAGGCGCTCGCGCCCCAGCTCGGAGCGCGCGATCAGATAGCGATTGAACAGTTCGGATTGGATGACGCTGGCGAGGAACTTGCCGCGCTGGCCCGCGCGCGGCCCGAGCCGGCGCCGCGCGAGCAAGCTGAGCGCGGTCTCCAGATTGCGCTGATCGAGGCCGAAGCGCTGCGGCCCGAAGTAGTTGCCGATGCCCTGCTGGCGGATGCGCTCGCAGAGCGCGGGCGCGGCGGCACGAGCCTGCGGGTCGAGCCCGACCAGGCGAATGCGAAAACGATTGCCCTCGAGGTGGCCGATCCGGAGCTTGTTGGCGTGGCGCGTGATCTCGAGCACGCGGTACGGCTCGGGCAGCTGCCACTCTCCGGGCGGCACGCTGTGCCGCACGGGCACGCTCAGCCACTGCGTGGTGACCGCGTGCTTGTCCTTGAGCCCCGCGTAGCCCACCTCGCGCTCGGGGACCTGCGCCGCGTCCGCCACGGCTCGCTTCAGATCCGCGGTGGTGCGCTCACGCTTGCCGAGCCGCACGTACCAGTGATCGCCCTGCCCCGAGGCGGCGTACAACGGCTGCTCGTCGACCACGAAGTCTTCCGGATCAGGGCCGATACCACCGCCCAGCGGCGTGAGATCGACATGCTCGAAGGGAAGCTCCACGGGCGACCGCGGCGTGGAGGAGGCACCGGATTCCATGAGGGCGTACCATGCCATTCCCGGTGCCGAAGCGTTCGCCATTCGCTCGGACCCGGGGCACGCGGCCGGTGCAGCCGGATCCAGCCTTGACGACGGCGGCGCCCCCGTGCTCTGTCGACCACGTGCGCGACCTTCAAGCCAGCGTGGAAACTCAGCTGCGGCAAGCCGTGGGCGATGCCCTGGGCGCCGCCCATGCCGATGCCGACCCCATGGTGCGTCCGGCAGACCCGCAGTTCGGCGACTACCAGGCCAACCTGGCGCTGGGGCTGGCCAAGGCCCTGCGCCAGAAGCCGCGCGACATCGCTCAGGCGATCGCCGATCGGCTGAACGCGCAACAGGGCTGGTTCGAGCGCGTGGAGATCGCTGGCCCCGGCTTCATCAATCTGACGCTGAGCAGCGAGGCCATCTCGCGCGCTGCGGCAGCGATGTTCGACGACCCGCGGCTCGGCGTGGGGCTGCCGGAGCGGGCGGACCGCGTCGTGATCGACTACGGCTCGCCCAACCTGGCGAAGGAGATGCACATCGGGCATCTGCGTTCCACGATCATCGGCGACGCGATCGTGCGCATCCTGCGCTTCGCCGGGCACGATGTGATTCTGCAGAATCACATCGGCGACTGGGGCACGCCCTTCGGCATGCTGCTGGAGAACCTGATCGACAAGGGCTGGGACCAGGCCGGCGACCACTCGCTCTCCGACCTGAATCGTCTGTACGAAGAAGCGCGGGCTCGCTTCGACGCCGAGCCCGCGTTCGCGGAGCGCTCGCGCCAGCGCGTGGTGCGCTTGCAGGGCGGCGACGCGGAGAGCCTCGCCTTCTGGAAGCGGCTGATCGCCGAGTCCTGCGCGCACATGAACCAGGTCTTCAGCTGGCTCGGCGTGCTCTTGCGCGATCAGGACCTGCGCGGAGAGAGCTTCTTCAACACGCGCCTGCCGATCGTCGTGGAAGATCTGCGCAAGCAGGGGCTGCTGGTCGAGAGCGACGGCGCGCAGGTGGTGTTCTGTGAAGGCTTCACCAGCAAGACCGGCGCGCCGCTGCCGCTGATCGTGCAGAAGAGCGACGGCGGTTACGGATATGCCGCCACGGATCTGGCTGCCGGCCGCTTCCGCGTGAACGAGCTGGGCGCGAACCGCGTGATCTACGTGGTGGATGCGCGTCAATCCGATCACTTTGCGATGGTGTTCTGGACGCTACGCGCGGCCCACTGGGTGCCCCCCGAGGCGGCGCTGGAGCACGTGGCCTTCGGCACGATCCTCGGCCCCGACAAGAAGCCGTTCAAGACGCGCGCGGGCGGCGTGGTGAAGCTCGCCGAGGTGCTGGACGAGGCCGTGAGCCGCGCCCGGGCGGCGCTGGAGTCGCGCGATCGCGGGCTCACGCCGGGCGAGCTGAACCAGATCGCGCGCGCGGTCGGGGTGGGCGCCGTCAAGTACGCCGATCTGTCCAGCGATCGCATCAAGGACTACGTCTTCGACTACGATCGCATGCTGGCGCTGGAGGGCAACACGGCGCCGTACCTGCAGTACGCCTACGTGCGGGTGCAGTCCATTCTGAGAAAGGCAGCCGACGAAGGCACTGCTGCGAACACGCTGCGCGGCGCCGATCTCCGCATCACCGAGCCTGTCGAGCGACAGCTCCTGCTGCTGCTCTTGCGCCTGCCGCGCGTGATCGAGCAGCTGGTACGCTCGCTCGAGCCGCATCGCCTGTGCGTCTACCTGTACGAGGTCGCGTCGGTCGTGCACCAGTTCCACGAGCGCTGTCCGGTGCTCAAGGCCCCGGACCCCGAGGTGCGCAAGAGCCGCCTCGCCCTGTCCGAGCTGGCCGGTCGCAGCCTGAAGCAGGGCCTCGAGCTGCTCGGCGTCGCCGTCGTCGACAAGATGTAGCGCGCGAGCTCAGCGCGACAGGCTCGACAGCTCGGTCGTCTCCGGCGGCTCGTCGATGGCGATGTCGAGCGCCTCGTCCAGGCGATCCTCGTCGCCGTCGCGCACGCCGACCTGCACATCGACGACGCGGCCGCTACGCCCCACCACCACGACCACCGGCACGCTGCGGAAGGGGTTGTAGCCGAGCGAGAACGGGATGTAGTCGCGCCCGACCACGGCCGACGTGGGTGCCAGGCCGTTGCGCGCCAGGAACTGCTCGGTGTCCGCCCAGCCCTCGGCATCGTCGAGCGAGACGAAGACGGCTTTGATGTCGTCCCCCCGCTCTTCGAGCGCGTGATGGATCAGCGGGAACTTGTGTTCGCACACGCTGCACCAGGAGGCGAAGAACACCACCACGAAGGGTTGCTTGCCGACCAGCTCGCGGGAGTCGAAGATCTCACAGCGTTCGCTGGCCAGCAGAAAGTCCGGCACGCGCGCGTCGGGCTCGATCTGCTCGGGCTCCTCCGCCAGGTCCGGCTGCACCGGCACCGGGCAGCGCGCCCGCGCCGCATCGAGCCGGGCTGCGGCCGCCGACGGTGGCGCGGTGTTTACCGCCGTCGGGCCTCGTACCGGCGCGGAGACGGACGCGACGTCCGGAGCCGGCGCGGGGCTCTGCGGCGGCTGCAAGCAACCGCTCGCGGCCGCCGCCAGCAAAATCAGGCACCAGGAACGCTGGACGGAGAGCATCAGTTCAACCTGCGCTTCCAGCGCTCAGCGCGGGATGATCGTGATCGCGTCGCAGGGGAACTTCATCGAGATGCCCGTGGCATCGGCCTCTACTTGCTCGCAAGCCCTGCCCTTCAGGCTGACGGTCTGCTGATCCGGCATCTCCCAGCCGTTGGCGTCGCCGAAGGTCAGCTCCTGACCGTCCAGCACGACCTTGCCCCGCGATGCGTTCGCCGCCGTGACGGTGCCCGCGAGCGTGAAGTCACAGGTACGCACGCTGCCGATGATGGCGTCGAACGCGGCCACGAGCGCGCTCGTGTCGAGCGCGGTGTAGGCCACGGCGTTCGGATCGCCACCGGAGCCGGCCACGGCCAGCGCCTTGAGGTGGCTTTGTGTGACCTCGGTGCCGAGGCTGATGACGTGCGTCGGCATGCCGGCCTCATAGGCATGGGTCACGGCGGCCACGCTCAGCGCCTTGTTCTGAGCGCTGTTTTTCGTCTCGTCCGGATTCGCGCAGGTGTCCGGATCGCCGTCCGTGGCCAGGATGATGGACTTCGGGCCCTCTTCTTGGAAAGCACGCAGCGTCTTCACGATCGCGTCCACGCTCTCCGCGGTCGGGGTGTCACCCTTCGGACCATGGTCGTCGAGGAAGTCCGAGATCGGGTCGAAGTTGTTCAGCTTGATGCCCAGCGACTGCAGCTCGGGGCAGGTACGCGGAGTGGGCCCGGTGCCGAAGCCGCCGCTGCTCGTGTACAGCGTGACGCCGAAGCGCACGCTGCTGTTCAGCTTCTTGAGCAGGCTGCTCTGCGGATTGGTCAGCGTCGTGCGCAGCGTCTCCCAGCGGGTCTTGCCGTCTTCGAAGTTCTTGCTCATGCTGCCCGACTGATCGAGGAGCAGCATCACGGTCGGCGTGACGCGCTGGAAGTTCACGTCCAGATCGACGCAGGTCGGGTCCTGGTCGGGATGCTCGTTCTTGAGATCGTCTGCCGAGAAAAGCTCCTCGCTGCCGCCGCTGCCAGCACTGCCGCCGCTGCCCGTGGGGCCCGCGCTGACACAGGCGCCGCCGGTGCAGCTCCCCGAGTCGCACTCGGCGTCGGACTGGCAGCCCTCGCCCAGCGCGTGACAGTTCTGGTCGACGGCAGGGTCACAGCCGCCGACGTTGCCGATCAGAGAAGTGCCCTCGGGCGCGCCCGATCCGCAGCCGAGCGCCAGCGCCGCGCTCGCGCAAGCCAAGCCCGCGACGGCGAGGCCCAGGTGGATGCGTTCTCTGAGGAGAAGGGACGACATAGAGATATTGGCTCCGCACGGCCTGCGGTCAGTGCGACGTCGGGTGCGTCACGAAGTGGAATGCGACGGACAGGGCCGTGACTGCTTGGTTCAATGTTTGAGTATAGCCGAACAAACCGAGCACGCTCGCCGGAGCTCGGGTTCGCTCCAGCGCGCAGCAGACGCGAGAGCTCGCGCTGTACCCACTTGAACGGTTGCAGGACGCGCACCCCAAAACGCGTTACTGCCATCGTGCTGCGTAGACTGCACACCCTGCAGGGTGAACCACACCGCCGCTGCCGCTGCGCCGCGCGCTCGCAGCGGCGGCGCGTGTAGGCGCGCGGCGCTACGCTCTCACTTGCCGCTGCACGCGACGTCGTTCTGGCGCCGCCCGGTCAGCGTCAGCGTCACCTCGCCGAAGCTCGCATCGGCGACCATGCGCAGCGGTACGCGATCGGCGTCTTCCGACAGCCACAGCGAGAAGTGCCGCGGCTCGATCTCCGAGGGCTGCCACAGGCGCACGCTGACGCCGTCGAACCGGTGCGTGAGCCGCGGCGTCCGGGAGGTCTGCAGCATCTGCGGCCCTGCGTACGTCACTTCGGTCCGCCACAGCCGGCGCCCGAGCACGACGTAGAAGAAGCCCGTCTCCCCCAGCCGGGGGCGCCAG
>JAICTU010000047.1 GCA_025936205.1 Polyangiaceae bacterium
GAGCTTCGGGCCGCCCGTCAGCACCACCCGTTCGGTGGCGATCGCACCGTTGGCCGTGTCGACGCCGACGACTCGACCGCTTTCGGTCCGCAACCCCGTGAAGGCGCAGCGCTCCCTGACGTCGACACCGAGTGCGGTGAGTGCGGCGGTGTAGGCCAACACGTTTCGCGGGGCGTCTATGTAACCGTCGCCGGGTGCGTAGGACGCTCCCAAGGTCACGCCGGGTGCCAGGCCGGTGTGACGTGCGTCGAGGTCGTCGCTGCTCAACCATTCCACTTCGAGGCCGAGGCTTCGTTGGAGTGCGATGCGGTCGTGCGCCTGCTGCACCTCGGCTTCCGTGAACGAGGGCATGAGGTAGCCCTGGGCGACGAAGCCGCAATCGAGCGGGAAGCGATCACCGCTGGCTGAGTAGAACTCCTGGGATCGAAGGCCAAGGCGGATGGCGGTCTCGGTGCCGCCCTGCGCGCGCACCATGCCTGCGGCGCGGCTGCTGGCGCCGTCGCCGAGTGTGCTCGCCTCAAGCAGGACCACGTTGCGCACGCCACTTTCGGCGAGCAGAACGGCGGTCCACGCACCGACCGTCCCCCCGCCGACGACCACTACGTCGGCGCGACTGGATCTGGTCATACTACGAGACCGTGACATAGACTGAACGCTCAGTCAAGAGGTCGGCGAGGATCGAGGTGTCCGGATGTATGGACTGACGGCGGAAGATCGGCGCGTCCTGCCAGCGACCGCCCGCATAGACGCGGCTGCGCGCGGCAGGCTCGCCGGGCGCGCTGGGCGCGGGCGCAGCCAGCGCCTCGGGTGTGTCCATGGCGCCCACGGCCTCGACGGAGAGCGCCTCGATCACCAGCCCGCGCTCGGGCATGAGGAACGCGAAGCGCGTGCGGTAGGCCGCTTCAAAAGCGAGCCGCAGGCTCGCGGCGTCCTGCGCCGGCAGGGCCAGCGAGCTATCCGTTCCGGCGTACTTCAGGTGCGCGCGGCGCACGACGACAATCCGCTCCGGGCTCACACCCTGCGCGCGGACCTCGGCGCGAGCTGCCTCGGCGAGCAGGTCCAGCTCGCGATCCATCGCCGTGACGGACTCCGGCGCGAGCGGCCGTTCGAAGGTCTGCTCGCGCATCGCGCTGATGTCCGCCACGCCCATGCCAAAGGCCGAGAGCACGCCAGCGTAGGGATGGATGTAGACCCGCTGCATGCCCAGCTCATCGGCGACCAGGCAGGCGTGCTGTCCGCCGGCGCCGCCGAAGCTGGACAGTGTGTAGCGGGTGACGTCGTGGCCGCGCTGAATGGAGATCACCTTGATGGCGTTGGCCATGTTCAGGGTGGCGATGCGCAAGAAGCCCTCCGCCACCTGCTCCGGGCTCGTCTCGCGCCCCGAGGCCAGCGCCACCTCGCGCGCCAGGGCTGCGAACAGTTCGCGCACCCGCTCCACATCGATCGGCTCGTCCGCGGCCGGACCGAACACCCTCGGGAAGAACTCCGGGTGCAGCTTGCCGAGCAGCACGTTGCAGTCCGTCACCGTCAGCGGACCGCCGCGCCGATAACAGGCTGGGCCGGGGCTGGCGCCCGCCGAGTCAGGACCCACCTGAAACCTCTGCCCGTCGAAATGCAGGATCGACCCGCCGCCCGCGGCGATGGTGTGGATCGACATCATGGGCGCGGCCACCCGCACGCCCGCGATCTGGGTCTCGAACTGACGCTCGGAGTCCGCCACGCTCTGGCCGGCGAAGTGCGAGACATCGGTCGAGGTGCCGCCCATGTCGAAGCCGATCACCTGATGAAAGCCCGCCTGCAGCGAGCTGTGCACCAGGCCCACGATACCGCCGGCGGGGCCCGACAAGATCGAGTCCTTACCGCGAAAGGTCGAGGCCTCGCTGAGCCCGCCGTTGGATTTCATGAAAAACAGCGGCGCGCGCTGCCCCTCCCGCTCCAGCTCGCGCTGCACCTGCTGCACGTAGCGCCGCAACACCGGAGACAGGTATGCGTCCACGACCGTCGTGTCGCCGCGCTGCACGACCTTCAGCAGGGGGCTGACGGCGTGCGAGGCGGAAACCTGCGAGAAGGCCAGCTCCCGAGCCAGCGCCTCGACCTTCCGCTCGTGCTCCGGATAGCGCCAGGCGTGCAGGAACACGATCGCGACGGAGCGATAGCCCTCGCTGTACGCTCGCTGCAGCTCGGCACGAGCCTGCTCGGCGTCGAGCGGGCGCAGCACGGCGCCGTCCGCCCCGACCCGTTCGTCCACCTCGGCCACCCTGGCATAGAGCAACTCCGGCAGCTGGATCTCGCGCGTGAACAGCTTCGGGCGCGTCTGGTAGGCGATGCGGAGCTGATCGCGAAAGCCGCGCGTGATCAGCAGCAGGGTCGGCTCGCCCTTGCGCTCGAGCAGGGCATTGGTACCGACCGTCGTGCCCATCTTCACCACCTCGATCTGCTCGATCGGCAGCGGGTCGCGCGAGCTCAGCCCGAGCAGGCGGCGCATGCCGGCGACGGCCGCATCCGCATATTGCTCGCGGTGCTCGGACAGCAGCTTGGCGGTCGCAAAGCTTCCGTCCGGGCGCCGCGCGACGATATCGGTGAAGGTCCCCCCGCGATCGATCCAGAACTGCCAGCCCCGGGTCGTTGACGGAGCCACGACCGTCACATCACGGCGCCGATGCGCCAGGGCACGAACTCGTTGTCGCCGAAGCCGAACTCCTCGCTCTTCGACTTGTCGCCGGAGGCCACCTCCAGCACGCGCTGGAAGATCTGCTGGCCCAGCTTCTGCACCGTGGTCTTGCCCGAGAGCAACACGCCGCAGTCGATGTCCATGTCCTCTTTCATCTTGTCGTACAAAGGCGTGTTGGTGGTCAGCTTCAGGCAGGGCGCGGGCTTGCAGCCGTAGACCGAGCCACGACCGGTGGTGAAACAGATGATGTTGCCGCCGCTCGCCACCTGACCCGTCGCCGAATACGGATCGTTGCCCGGAGAGTCCATGAACACGAAGCCGCGCTCCGTGATCGGCTCGGCGTACTTGTAGACGCCCATCAGGCCCGTCGTGCCGCCCTTGGCCACGGCGCCCAGGCTCTTCTCCAGGATCGTCGTCAGGCCGCCCTTCTTGTTGCCATGCGACGGGTTGTTGTTCATCGAGCCGCCCGTGGCGCGCACGTGCTCTTCCCACCAGTGGATGCGATCCATCAGCTTCTCGGCGACCTGGCGGCTCGCCGCGCGGCACGTGAGCAGCTGCTCGGCGCCATAGATCTCCGGCGTCTCGGACAGGATCGCGGTGCCGCCATGGCGCACCACCAGATCCGCCGCGGCGCCCAGCGCCGGGTTTGCAGTGATGCCCGAATAACCGTCGGAGCCGCCGCACTGCAGGGCCAGCACGATGTGCTCGGCAGACACCGTCTGCCGCCGCGCCTCGTTGGCGTGAGGCAGCATCTGCTGCAGGGCCTCGATGCCGCGTTCCATGGTGGCACGGCTGCCGCCCACGTCTTGAATGTTCAAGTAGCGCAAATGGGGCCCTTCCTGGAGCCCCGCGCTTTTGAGCACCGCCGAGCCTTGATTCGCTTCACACCCGAGCCCGAGCAGCAGCACGCCCGCCAGGTTGGGGTGCTTGATGAACCCCGCCAGGGTGCGCTGCAGGGTCTCGATGTTCTCGCCGGTGGTGGCGGTGCCGCACCCGCCCGTGTGCGTGAAGGCCACGATGTCGTCGATCTGGGGGAAGTCGCGCAGCGCCTGCTGGCGCAGGCGATCGACGATGGCACGAGCCACCGTCGCCGAGCAGTTCACGGTGGTGACGACGCCCACCATGTTGCGCGTGGCCACCCTGCCGTCTGCCCGCACGAAGCCCTGGAAGGTGGCGCGCTCCGCGGCCGGCACGAAATCCGTGGGGCGATAGTCGCTGCCGAACTGCAGGTCACGGCTGAACTCCGCGTACGCGCAGTTGTGCTCGTGCACGTGCTCACCGGGCTGGATGTTGCCCTGCGCGAAGCCGATGATCTGCCCGAACTTGCGCACCGGCTCGCCCGCGGCGATCGCCTTCGCGGCCAGCTTGTGGCCCGCGGGGATCAACTGGCGCGTCACCACGCCCTCGATCGGGGTCTTCTCCGCCAGCTCCGACACCGCCACCAGGACGTTGTCGCTGGCATTCAGCCTCAAAAAATGGGGGCGAGCACGGCTATCGATGGCGACGGGATTCAAGCTGGACATACGGGGACCTCTGCCGACGACTTAGCACGGTTCGGCTCGCCTTGGCCCCTGGACCCCTGGGCCCCTAGACCCCTCTGTTCCCGCACCGCCCGGGCCAGGCCCTCCAGCATGCCCTCCGTGGTGGAGAAATCCACGCAAGCGTCGGTAATGCTTTGGCCATATCTCAGTCCTGCAGGCCCGCAACTCAGAGCCTGCCGGCCGGCAACCAGATGGCTCTCGATCATCACGCCGAGCACGTGCTGGCCGCCGCTGGCGACCTGTTCCGCAACGGCAGCGCAGGCGCTGATCTGGTTTTCGTGTTGCTTGCCGCTGTTGCCGTGGCTGCAATCGATCAGTACGCGATTTGGCAAGCCCGCGCGCTGCGCGCTCTGGTGGGCGGCGCTGACGTGCTCGGCGGCGTAGTTGGGGCCGGCGATGCCGCCGCGCAGCGTCAGGTGGCAGTTCGGGTTGCCGGCGCTCTGCAGGGGTCGCAAGACCCCGCGCGCATCGGGAGCCAGGCGCCGGTGGGGCTCGGCGGCGCTGCGCAGACCGCCGAGCGCGCCCTCGATGCGCCCATCCGTACCGTTCTTGAACCCCACCGGAAACGGCAACGAGGAAGCCAGCTCGCGGTGCGGCTGGCTCTCGCTGGTGCGCGCGCCGATCGCCGCCCAGCTCAGCAGATCGCTGAAGTAGCTGGCCAGGTTCGTGTCGAGCAGCTCGGTCGCCATCGGCAAGCCCAGCTGCGCGATGCGCGTCATCAGCTCGCGCGCCACGCACAGCCCGTGACCGATGTCGCAGCGTCCATCCAGGTGCGGATCGCTGATCAAGCCCTTCCAGCCGAGGCTGCTGCGCGGCTTCTCCAGGTACACGCGCATCACGATCAACAGCTCCGAGGCAAAGTGCTCTGCGCTGCGCGCGAGCCGCGCGGCGTACTCGAGCGCGCTCTCCGGGTCGTGGATGGAGCACGGGCCGACGACGCACAGCAAGCGGTCGTCTCGGCCCTGCACCAGCTCGATCGCTGCCCGGCGCGCGGCAGCGATGCTCTGCGCGGCGACGCTGCCCAGCGGGTAACTTTGCTCGAGCTCGGCGGGCGTGGGTACGGCGCTGCTTTGAGGTTCGGAGGAAGCGATGGCGGACATGGAGCGTGGCTTTCGGGGCTGGGGTTGAAAGAATCAGAGGGCACAAAGCAAAAAACCCCCGGTCGTTACGACCGAGGGTTGTGAGAAGAGCCGGGCGGGGCTGCTAGCTACAACGGACTACGGCCGTCTTCCACCGCCCGCGCCAATAACGGCCGCAGCGGCAGGAGCTGGTAAAGCCCGTAAAGTTCGGAGCCCGAGCGAACATTTCCGTTGAAGCCTAGTGTGACCCCGCCCGCTTGTCGAGCGCCTGCCCTTCAGAAAGTCATCTTCGCCAGCTCGACCTCGCGCTGCCGCGGATCCGGCCCGCTACGCGGGGCCGCCGGGAGCGTCTGTAGATAACGGTAGAGCGCGGCCGCGCTCGCCATCGGCACCGCCAACGTGCGTATTGTGGCACCGCAGGCTGTCCAGCTTGCGCGACTGGATGTCCCAGCGCTGTCCTTGGAGGCAGCGTGACCAGCTCGCGCGCGCCGTTCGCGGCGCTGGATGCCTCTCCGAGCGGCGAGATGCCCGACGCGGAAGCAGCGGGCTTCGAGCAGGAGTTGTTCGCGTCGGCGGCCAGCGCGGACGAAGCGCGCTTCATCGACCTGGTGAGCCGCCTGGGCCGCTTCCTGGTGGGCCCGCGGCGGCTTCGACATCGGCAGCAGCCGCGCACGCGTCGACGACCTGTTGCACGGCGAGAGCCAGACCATCGCCGTGGTTCGAGACGATCCAGCCTTGAAGAAACCAGCGCCCGGCTCCCGCGTAGGAGAGCTGAGATGCCTGGCGATCGGAGCCCCCCCTGGACAGCGAGTCGAACCGAGCCTGCGCTGGCTCGATCCGCGCGGGCCGACGCGCAGGCCTGTGGGCTTGCCAGCACGGTGATTTCGCGTGTTTACGCGCGGACCGAGCAGGAAACGTTCGGCCGCCTGTCGATTTTGCGTGGGCTCAAACGACATCTGAGCATGACCCCGCAGACGAGCTCTCCCCTCCCCGCCGCCCCCTGGGCGCGTGCGGTCCACGGCGTGACGGCGCTGTTCTCCCGCATCCAGTCGCGCTCGCGGGGGTCCGCCAACCCGAGCAGGAACCCGCCAAAGGTTGGCGAGTATGTGCTCGGCGAGAAGCTCGGTGAGGGCGGCATGGGCGTCGTTTACAAGGGCAGTCGCGCCCGCTGCGAGCGGCCCGTGGCGATCAAGCTGCTGCCCGCCCAGCGGGCGAGCCGCGAGAACATCCAGCGCTTCGAGCGTGAGGCGCGGCTCGCGCGCCGGCTCAGCCACCCGAACACGATCGAGGTGTACGACTTCGGTCGCACGCGCGAGGGCCTGCCGTATTTCACGATGGAGCTCGTGGACGGGCTCGATCTGCAGACGCTGGTGGAGCGCGAGGGTCCGCTGGCTCCCGCTCGCGTCGCGCACCTGCTCAGTCAGCTCGCCGGGGCGCTGAGCGAGGTGCACTCGGCGGGGTTGATCCACGGCGACGTGAAGCCCGCCAATGCCATGCTGTGCCGGGGCGACCGGGTGAAGATGCTGGACTTCGGGCTCTCACGCGCCGTCGACGAGCCGCTCGCGGACGACGATGGAGACGGCTATCCCCCGATCGCGGGCACGCCGCTCTACCTGGCGCCCGAGGCGATCACCTCGCCGGAAAACGTGGACGCCCGCAGCGATCTGTACGCGCTGGGCGCGCTCGGCTACTTCTTGCTCACGGGCGTGCCGCCGTTCAGCGGCAAGACGCTGGTCGAGGTCTGCAGCCAGCACGTGCACAGCGAGCCGCTGCCGCCGTCGCACAGGCTCGGAGTGCACGTGCCCGCGCCGCTCGAGGCGCTGTTGCTCGAGTGCCTCGACAAGGACCCGGAGCGGCGCCCGCGCAGCGCGGCCGTGCTGCAAGCTCGCTTGCTCCGGCTGGCCACAGCCTGCTGCCACGAGCGCGAGGCGGCCGAGCTGGCCGCCTGAGCTCAGGTCTCTTCGATCACGACCACTTCGGGCGCGAGGCGCTGCAAAGTGGCGAGGCTGGTGCGCTGCCAGTGCATCGAAGCGTCCCGGCGCAGGTGGATCTTGTAGGGGCGGCCCTCCGTGTCCACCTTGTAGATCCAGGCGACCATGGCCTTCAGGCACGAGGAGTTGATGAACTCCAGCTCGGCGAGTTCGATCGTCACGCGGCGCAGCGCGAGCGAGAGCACCTGACGGTGCAACAGCGTGAGGAACCGATCCAGCACCGCAGCTCCTTCCGCCTCCCCTGTTCCGGCGAAGCGCACGCGATCGTTCGCGCCCGGTACCGGACCCAGCTGCAGGCCTTCTTCCTCGACATTCGGCAGTTCCATCGCCGCCACGCTCATCGCTCGCTCCGCATGGTTGCCTGCACCACGATGCTCACCTCTCGTCCCTCCACCGAGCAATCCACGTCGAGGCCCGCCTCGGCGCGGATGCGCGCTAGCCCCAGTCCCGACATGCCCATCACGGGCGCCGTGGATCGGATCAATCGGTCGTAGTACGCCACGGGATCCGGCGCCGCGCGCAGCTCGGTCACACGCCGCGTCACCTCCTCGAGCTGCTCGGGGGCTGCGGTGTTGCGAGTCGTGATGCGCACGATCGACTCCTTGTCGCCACGCTCCAGCTCGAACTCCAGCCCGACCTCCGGCGTGCTGCCGTACTTGAGCACGTTCTCGATCAACTCATGGGCGGCCATGTGCAGTCGAGAGGTCGTCTCGAGGTCCCCGATGGTCATCTGACAGAAGTCGATGAGCCAGTTGGCGATTTTTCCCGCCAAGCTGTGGGATCGCTCGAGCGAGAAAGAAACCGCGGTACGGGCAGCTGCGATTTGTGACACTCTGCGCCTTAGAAACGACCCAGCGTCACGGGACATTTAGGGGATTGCGGGAATCATCACGATTGTCGGCTGGCGAGCCCCTTCGCAGGCGGGGAGAAGTCAGCAGAACAGCTATGCGCATCGACTCGCACCAACACTTCTGGGATCCGGCGCGCAGGGACTACGGCTGGCTCGAGGCGCTGGAGGGCGAGGCCGCTCGGCGCCTCCGGAGGCCGATTTTCCCTGCGGAGCTCGCCCCGCAGCTGGCGCAAGGGCGGATCGACAGCACCGTTTTGGTGCAGGCCGCCCCCACTGAAGCAGAAGGCGAGCTTCTGCTCGCGCTGGCCGACCAGCACGACTTCATCGCAGGTGTGGTTGTGTGGTTGGATATGGAAGCGGCGGACTTCGAGCAGCGGCTGGCACGGCTGCAACAGCGCCCGCGCTTCGTGGGTGTCCGCCCGATGATCCACGACCTGCCGGATCCCGAGTGGATGTTGCGTCCCAGCGTGCGGCGCGCGTTCGCGGTGCTCCAGGCGCGCGAGGTCTGCTTCGACTTTCTGGTGCGGCCCGCTCACTTGCCGCCGATGCTGCGCATGCTCGACGAGTTTCCGAAGCTGTGCGCCGTGCTCGATCACATCGGCAAGCCCGATATCCGCGCCCGGCAGCTCGAGCCCTGGAGAGCGCTGCTGAAGGCCGTCAGCGCCCATCCCAACGTCTTCTGCAAGCTCTCGGGCATGATCACCGAGGCCGACCACGAGAGCTGGCAGCCCGCCGATCTTCAGCCTTACGTGCGGCACGCGGTCGAATGTTTCACGCCGGCGCGTTGCATGTACGGCAGCGACTGGCCGGTGTGCACGCTCGCAGGCAGCTACGCCCAGGTGCTGGGCGCGCTGGAGCACGCCCTGGAGCCGCTGAATCTCGACGCGCCGGCATGCGCGCGCATTTTCGGCGGGACCGCCGCCGAGTTCTATCGCCTGGCCCCGCGATTTTGCCACTGAAACCCTTTAGCCGCTCGAGCCTTCCACGATAGGAACGGGGCATGAAACTGATTCGCTTTGGAGAGCCGGGCAGCGAACGGCCCGGTCTGCTGACTGCCGACGGTGCGCGAGTGGATGCCGCGAGCTTCGCTGAAGACTACGGTGAGGCGTTCTTCGCCGCTGACGGGCTGAAGCGCCTGCAGCGCTGGGCAGACCAGCACGCGGGCTCGGCCCCGCGCGTGCCCGAGAGCGTGCGCTGGGCAGCACCGATCCAGCGCCCCAGCAAGATCGTGTGCATCGGGCTCAACTATCGCGGCCACGCGAAGGAGACGGGCGCGCCGATCCCCGCCGAGCCGATCCTGTTCTTCAAGTCGACGAGCGCCTTCGTGGGGCCCCATGACGACCTGGTCCTGCCGCGCGGCTCGGAGAAGACGGACTGGGAGGTGGAGCTGGCCATCGTGATCGGGCAACGCGCGCGCTACGTGAGCGAGGCAGACGCCCTGCAGCACGTGGCCGGTTACGCCCTGCACAACGACTACAGCGAGCGAGCGTTCCAGCTCGAGCGCGGTGGGCAGTGGGTCAAGGGCAAGAGCGCCGACACCTTTGCGCCCTTCGGCCCGTTCCTGGCCACGCGCGACGAGATCGCCGATCCGCAGAGTTTGCCGCTCTGGCTGGAGGTCAATGGTTCACGAGTGCAACAGGGCAACACGAACGACATGATCTTCGGTGTGGCGTTTTTGGTGAGCTACGTCTCGCAGTTCATGACCTTGCTGCCGGGCGACGTGATCAGCACGGGCACCCCTGCAGGCGTGGGGCTCGGCCTCCAGCCGCCACGCTTCCTGCGCGCGGGCGATGTGGTCGAGCTCGGCATCGAAGGGCTGGGGCGCTCGCGTCAGAACGTGCTGCCCCCGCGCTGAGCGCGGCGCGGCAGCGTCTTTTCGCTGTCGTTTCCGCACGTGAGAGCACGACCACTCCCGCGGCGCCAGGCAGCGCATCTCCGTCGAGCGGCGCTTTTCACCCACCTGCCCGCGGTCCGAAAATCCTCGACATCGCTCGATGAATCACGTTCTCCATTGGGCCGGGGTTTGCAGGCCCCAACGGGATGCGTAACAATTGGTAGGTGAGTCGACTGTTGACAGCGACCGCAAATCCCGGTCGCTACTTGCCCCGCCTGCGTTGGGAGGCCACCGGCTGATGGCGCCGAGCGAGCGTCCCCGAAGCACCATCTCCTCCACGGTCGACGTGGACGGTTTCTTCCGGGAGCTGGTCGGTCAAGCAATCAGCCAGAGCGGCTTCGAGCCCAGCTCGGCCGGAGCCAGCTACGTTGTCTCGCTGCTCGCGGACTCGGCCAAGCCCAACGCCAGCCCGCTGAATGTGATGGGTGACGAGAGCAGCTTCACGCTCCTGCTCGCCAAGGCGCTGGAGAGCCACGGCGCGGCTCGTTTCGAGAAGCTGCGCCTGCTGGGCGACGGCGTGCTGTACGTGAGCGGGTTCTTCAGCGAGCACCTCGAGCGGCGCGGCCTCGCTCCCTACTATGTGCGCGGCCTGGGCGCGACGGCCTATGGCAGCGCGGCGTCCATGCTGCGCGGCGTGGGCGCGAGCAGCACGGGCCCGGACGTGTTCTCGGAGCTATCCCACAACTTCGAGCGCTTCGTGCAGCTCATCAACGTGGTGTCCGCAGAGCTCTCGGCGCGCGCCGTGCGCGACGATGTCTCATTGCTCGAGATGTACGAGCGTTGGCTCAAGGTGCAGTCCGACCATCTCGCGGAGCTCTTGATCGCACAGGGCGTGTTGCCTCAGCGCAAGACGCCCGGGCTGCACTGAAGCTACCGAGCGGAGCGGCTGCACAGCCCCCACCGACATTCGGCGCCGTACATGATTCGAGGCCCTGCACTTCGACGATGATCTCGTCTTCCGGCGCGTGCACCTCGTTGATCGTCTCGCTCAGGAGATCACCGATCGTGTACTCCCCTGGATGCTGCCGGATATCGACCGTCACGTAGTAATGCTCCGAGCCCGATTCTTGGTGCCGTGGACCGCCCAGGCCGAACTCGAACGGCAGCTCTGGAGCGGGTGAAAAGACCTGCTCATCGAGCAACGTGGAGGGCCCATCGCCACCCAACCGCGGGTTCGAGTAAAGAGCGACGCGTGCCGCGGAGCTCGGTCCAAAGACGACGGGGCCATCGTAGCTCATCGCCGGCGTGATGCGCACGACGCGCCCGTGCACGGAGACGTCGTTACAGGCGCTGCCCAGCGCAACCAGTGCTGCCAATGCAATGGCCTTGGCGCTCCAACCGTGACGGTTCTGCATGCAGCCAGCACTAGCAACCCGTGTGCCCGAGGCGCCTCACGCGCAGGAGCCCGCTTCTAGCCCGGAGCGCTGGCACTTCTGGATTCGCATGCTCGCAAGCCGTCGGCACACGCTGGCACAGCCCACAGTGTCGCCCGGATCAGGCCGTCTGTGCCACCGTACGCCGCGGCGTACCCATTCGCGACGTTATGGCGTAGCGAACAAGCCGACGGGATAGCGCAGCGCCTGCGCGCCGCGAGTGACGTCGAGGAACAGCACGTCTTCGGCTCCGGGCGACGTGAGGCTCACTTCGAGCGTGCCTGCAGCGCCCGCGGGGATATCGAGCGGCAACGGCGTATCGAGCGTGAAGCGCCCGCCGCTGCGGAAGCGCGGAGTGGCCAGGGTCACGGCTGCGTCGCAGGAGTTTTCGATGCGCAGGCGCGCGCTGCCGCTCGCGGGTAGGTCGAGGTCGTAGCCGGGGCTCAGCGCCAGGCAATCGAAGCGCGGGCTCGGCGTGAGCCGATCTCCACCCGTGGAGGTATAGAGAAAGTCCGCAGGTGCCGAGCGCATCCCACCGAGCAGCGCCTGGAGGCGCAGCTCATCGCCGTTGCTCGCGAGCACCGAGCTGCTGAAGGAGCCGTCCGCCGCGACCGTGGCGGAGACGATCGGCACGTCTCGATCGAGGTTGATCGTACGCAGCGTGGCGCCGGGCGTCACCGCGCCGGGCTGGCCCGCGATGGGAACCTGGTGCGGCTCGCTGAGCGCGATGACACCGACGGGTGCGGGACCGATCCGGCCGCCGTCGATCGACGGCGGCTCCGGCATCGGCGTCGCCCCACAGCCCAGCGCCCCGGCCGTACTCCCTAGCGCGAGCAGCACAGCTCCGAGGCGAAAGCCACGAAGCCAGCATGCTGTAGCGAGAGGCGGCAGGCGCATCACGGGTCAGGTCTTCTGGGGCGCTCGATCTTAGCTCGCGCGGAGCTCAGTGCCCGCCCGAACCGCAGTCGGGGTCCTGCGCTTTGCAGGGGTCGTCCGCCGGCCGCGAGCACACGCCGTCCGATTGCTCGATGAACAGCGCGCAGACGACAGGCTTCTCTGGTTCTCCGGGATCGCAGCCCGGAGCGCCATCACCCGTGCAGTCGGGGTCCTGGGCCTTGCAGGGGTCGTCCGCCGGCCGCGAGCACACGCCGTCCGACTGCTCGATGAACAGCGCGCACACCGTGCCGCCGCCGGCGTTGCCACCAGCGATGCAATCCGGATCCTGACCCTTGCAGGGGTCATCCTTGGGCCGCGAACAGACACCGTCGGAGACCTCGATGAACGCCGCGCACACGACCGGCTCGTTCGGGTCCGTCGGCGCCGAGGGCGCCGTGCAGTCGGGGTCCTGGGAGCGGCAGGGGTCGTCCGCGGGCCGGCTGCAGACGCCATTCGACACCTCCAGAATCAAAGTGCACGCAACGGGCTCCTCTGCGGATTCGCAGTCGGCGTCACGATCCTTGCAGAAGGTGTCGCACTCCCCGTCCGAGTACCAGCCGTGCTCGGCGCAGGGATCGCCGTGGCGCTCACCGGCGCTCAGCGCCTGCGCAGCCTGAGCCTTCAGCTCGGCGGTCGAGTCGCTCTCGCGATCGCCGGAACAGCTGGTGGCGGCGAGCAACAGGCCACACGAGAGCAGCCACGGGCTGCGCAGTGAGCGCACGCAGGTCAGAAGGGAAGTTCGCTTCGGCACGGGGGTTCTCCTGGAAAGAGGGCACATCCTGGAGCGCTCTGGTGCAAGCCCAATGCCGAGCCCCTGTTTTCAATCATATCCGGCATTTATCGCTGCGCTCGGTTGTTCCAAACTGTTCCAATTCGTCCCGAACTCCTGTCAATGGTACAGTCTGGTTTGTGCCACTCTCCGCTGGCGACTGGATCCAGCACCGCTACCGGGTGCTCGAGCCGCTCGGGCAAGGCGGCATGGCCTCCGTGTACCTGATCGAGGACGTGCCGCGTGGGCTGCGGCTCGTGCTCAAGCAGCTGCACGCGGAGACGCCGGAGCTGCTGGGCGCGTTCCGCGCCGAGTTCGCGCTGCTCGCTGGCATCACCCATCCGAAGCTGACCGAGGTGCACGACTTCGGTAGCGCGCGGGTACACGGCGAGCTCCTGCACTACTACACGGCGGCCTGGATCGACGGCAGTTCGTTGCGGCATTTCGCGCGCGCTGAGCCGCAGCGCTGGCTGGCGGCATTTGGGGACGCGCTGGAGGGCCTGGCAGCCTTGCACGCGCTCGGCGTGCTGCACGGGGACTTCACGCCCGACAACATCCTGGTGCGGCGCGACGGCAGCGGAGTGTTGATCGACCTGGGTTGCGCGCGGCCGCGTGGGCGTTTCTCGGAGCAGCTCGCCGGCACGCCGGGCTTCATCGCGCCGGAGGTCGCCGCCAGCGGCAGCGCGGACGTGAGCAGCGATCTGTACGCGGTGGGGCGATGTCTGAAGCTGCTGTTCGAGCTCGCGGGACAGGCGCCCGCACGCGAGCTCGCCGCGCTCACCGAGCGGTTGTGCGCCGAGCGGCCCGAGCAACGTCCGAGCGACGTGCAGGCAGTGCTCGCGGTGCTCGGCCCGCGCGGCCCGCGCGGCACGCGCAGCGCCTGGAGCGCGCGCTCGCTGCGGCTGGTCGGGCGCAGCGCGGAGCAAGAGCGCTTCGCTGCATGGCTGGCGGAGCTGCTCGCCGGGCGGCCCTGCCCGCGTCTGCTGGCGCTCAGCGGGCCGCGCGGCTCCGGTAAATCACGTCTGCTGCGCGAGCTGTGCGCGCGCGCCGCGCTGGAGCTGGATGTGCTGCGCTGCAACGGGCGCGAGGCGGGCGTGCTCGCGGCGTTGCTGGCCGGCGCGAGCGGCAGCGCCGAGGCGGTGGCGGGTGCCCGTGCCACGATCGGCGCGCTCACGGCGCTGCGCCGGAGCGGACAGGCGACGCTGTTCGTGGTCGACGACGCAGATCTGGCGCGGGGCGCAGACGCCGGCTCGATCGAGCTGCTGGCGCGCAGCCTGGAGCCCGACGCGCGCATCGGGCTGGTGATAGCGGGGGTCGCTCCGCTGCCGGGCCTGAGCTCGGAGCACATCGCGCTCGGGCCGCTGGATGCGATGGCGCTCGGCGAGTGGACGGGGCAAGCCTTCTCGCAGCGCACGCTGGCCGAGCTGGTGCGAGCTTGCGAGGGCATGCCAGCTCGGCTGGAGAATGCGCTGGGGCGGCTCTCCGGCAACGTGCAGCGCGCCCGCGGCGAGCCCAGCGCCGATCTCGGCGCGAGCCTGAGCTCACTCACCGCAGCGCAGCGCGCGCTGCTCGCCTGGGTGGTCGCGCGCGACGGCGAGCTCACGCCCGGCACACTCGGGCTGGGCAGCGCGGACTTCGAGTTCGCGCTGTCGCGCGGACTGTTGCAGCGCAACGCGGCCGCCCTGCAGCTGAGCGCGCTGGTCGATCCCGAACAGCTGAAGCGCGAGCTCGGGGATGAGCTGGTGCGAGAGCGCCATCGCGAGCTGGCGGCGCGTTTTGCCAGCGGCAGCCTGGGCGCGGCCTCGCCAGCGGAGCAGGAGGCGGAGACCGTGCGGCATTTGCTGCTCGGTGGGCGCGCCGAGGAGAGCGGCGCGCGGCTGGCGGCCGCGGAGGCGCTCTGGCGGGCGCGGCCCCTGCCCTTCGCGCGCCTGCTCGCACCGCTGTCCGCGGCGCTCACGCCACGTGCGCTGGAGTGCTTGCTGGAGATCTGCCTGCTCGCGCAGGAGCCGCGGCTCGTGCTGCCCCTGGCGGCTCGGCTGTTGCGCGCCAGGCCCGCGGCGCCGCTGCGGCAGCGCGCGCGCGTGCTGGCCGCGGAGGCATTGACGCGGCTCGGACGGGGCGCACGTGCCGCGCGCCTGCTCGGGCGCGCTCTGCCGGGCGCTACCGGCGAGCTGCGGGTGCGCGCTCTGCTGGCGCTGGCGCGGGCCAGGATCCAGCTCGCCGACTCTGCCGGCGTCGCTGCTGCGGCCAACGAGGCGATGTCGGGCGCGCAGGGTGCAGAGGCCGCGCTGGCCCGAGAAGCGCTCGGCGTGGCTGCGCTCTATGGCGGGCGCGCCGCGGAAGCGGAGGCACACTTCGACGCGGCGCTGCGCGCGGCCGCGCTGCTCACCCCGCGTGATCGCTGCCGCCTGTTCGGGTATCGCGCGCTCAGCGCATTCCGCACCGGCAAGGCCGCGATCGCCCGCGAGGAGCACGCGCGCGCGCTGGAGGTGGCGGAAGCTGCGGGCCTCGACGACCTGCTGGCCACTTGCCAGCTCAACCTGGGCACGGCCCTGTGGCAACTGGGCGATCTGGGCGGGGCGATCGATCAGTATCAGCAGGGGCTCGCCGTGGCACGCGCCGTCGGCCGCGAGAACACGGAGCTGACGCTGCGCTACAACCTGGTCAACGCGCGCATCGAGGTCGGCGACTTCGAGCGCGTGCGCACGGAGCTGGAGCAGCTCGAGAGCCGCGCCGAGCGCGCCCGGCTGCGCCACTTCGCGCCGGCGCTGGCGCTGGCCCGTGCCGAGATCGCGCTGGCGCGCAGCGACCTGGATACGGCGGACGGCGCCATCGCGAGCGCGGAGCGCGGCTTCGATCAGCTGGGCCTGGCGCGCGAGCGCGTCGAAGCGGAGCTGGCGCGCGCGGAGCTGGAGCTGCAGCGCGGGCTGCTGGACGAAGCGCAGGCGCGGGCCGCCGATGCCGAGCGGCGGGCACGCGCGCTGGAGGCCGAGGATCAGGGTCTGCGCGCCGAGATCGTCTTCCTGCGCGTGGGCGCGCGCCGCCGCGACGTCGCGGCGCTGGGGCGAGGGCGGGAGGCTCGCGAGCGCGCAGAGCGCGCGGGCCAGCAACTGCTCGCGGCGCGGCTGGAGACGGAGCTGTGTTGCGCGGCCGAGGCCTGCGGCGCAGCGTGCCTCGGCGAGGCGTTCGAGGCCGCGCGCAAGACCTGGGATCGGCTGGGGGCACGTCTGCCCGACGAGCTGCGCCAGACGTTCTGGGCCGATCCGCGCCGCGCGGGCTTGCTGCGCTTCACGCAACTCGGGAGCGCGCGCGGCGCGATGGACGAGGCGGCGGCCCTGCGCCGGCTGCTCTCGCTGAGCCGGCGCATCAACTCTTCGCTCTCGCTGGAGCGCGTGCTGGACTACGCCGTCGAGGCGGCGGTGGAGCTGTGCAACGCCGAGCGCGGCTTTCTGTTCCTGCGCGAGGCTGACGGATCGGTTCGGCTCAGCACGCGCAGCGGCGCGGAGCGTGCGGCAGCGCCGAGCTCCAGCATCGTCGAGCGCGTGCTTTCGAGCGGCGAAGCGCTGCTCACCACCGACGCGGGCAGCGACCTGCGGCTGGAGAGCTTCGGCTCGGTGCACGCGCAGCGCCTGAAGGCGGTCTTGTGCGTGCCCGTGGCGACGCCGTCCGAGCCGCTGGGAGCGCTCTACGTCGACAGCCGGCTGGAGCGCACGCGCCTCGGGGAGGCGGCTCGCGAGCTCTTGCTCTCGCTCGCCGACCACCTCGCGGTCGCGCTCAGCAACGCGCGCCTGCACGGAGAGCTGGCGCGCCGCTCGGAGCAGCTGCAACGCGAGAAGCGCAGCGTCGAACGGCTGTCCTCCGGCAAGGACCGCGAGCTCGCGCGCCTGCGCGAGCAGCTCGAGGCGCAGCGCCGGACGCTCGAGTTTCGCTACGACTACCAGCAGATCGCGGGCCGCGGCGAGCGCATGAGCCGGGTGCTGCACGAGCTCGACCGGATCGTCGGCTCGGACGTGAACGTGCTGATCCAGGGCGAGAGCGGCACGGGCAAGGAGCTGATCGCGCGCGCCATCCATGTGCACGGGACGCGAAGCGCTGGCCCGTTCGTGGGCGTGAACTGCGCCAGCATCCCCGAGGCGCTGCTGGAGTCGGAGCTGTTCGGGCACGTGCGCGGCGCGTTCACGGGGGCGGAGCGCGATCAGACCGGCCTGATGCTCTCTGCCAGCGGCGGCACGCTGTTTTTGGACGAGATCGCAGAGCTGACGCTGGCCACGCAGGCCAAGCTGCTGCGCGTCCTGCAAGAGCGCGAGGTGCGCCCGCTGGGTGCCGAGCAGGCGCGGCCGCTCGATCTGCGGCTCGTGTGCGCGACGCATCGCGAGCTGCCGCGTGAGGTGGAGGCGGGCCGCTTCCGGCAGGATCTGTTCTATCGCGTGGCGGTGCTGGAAGTGCGGCTGCCCGCCCTGCGCGAGCGCATCGAGGACCTGCCCGAGCTGTGCCGCGTGATCCTGGAGCGCCGCGCGCGTGAGCTGGGGCGCGCGGCGCCCGAGCTGACGCAGGACGCGCTGCGCGCGCTCGCCGGGCACGCGTTTCCGGGCAACGTGCGCGAGCTGGAGAACATCTTGACGCGCGCGCTGGTGCTGTCGGGCCGCGCGCGGCTGCGCGCCGAGGATCTGGAGCTCGAGCGGGCGGCACCGCGCGCGCTGCGCAGCCGCTCGCGGCGCGAATACGAGAAAGAGGAGCGCGAACGCATCCTGCACGCGCTACGCGGCTCGCGCTGGAACGTGAGCGTGGTCTCGCGCTCGCTGGGGATTCCGCGCAATACCCTGTACCGGAAGCTGGAGCGGTATGGTTTGCAGCGGCCCGAGCAGGAACAGTGAGCGCCGGCCAGCAGCGGAGCGAAGGGGCGCGCAGATCTGAGAAGATCACGAGCAGTCTCTCCGCTCGAACGATCTGATACTCTCGGGTGAATGCTGCGACGCTTCTGCACGCTCGAAGCCTTGGCCGTGCTGTTGCCGGGGCTATGCTGGCGCTGCGCGCCCGACGCGCCGGCGACGCGAGCGGTCGATGCTGCGCCCGGAGCAGCGGGCAACAACGCTGAGCCGGCGGCGCTGCCCGGCGAGCCGGCAGCACAGCCGGGGGTGAGTGAAACACCGACGCAGGCCGCAGAGGGGCCGGCGGCGCCCAGCCTCGCGCTGCCCGGCGCAATGGCTGGCGTGCTCGATGCAGGTCCGCTGCGGATGCAGGTGCGCCTCCCGGGACGAGCGACCGCTGTAATGTGGGAGTGCTCGATCCGGCGCAACCGCCGCGCAGCTTGCAGCTGAGCGGCAACCTGGGCGCGCACGATCCGGTGATCCTCGCCGCGGGCGGGCTCTACCGCTACTTCAGCACCGGTGACGGCATCTCCGTCAAGACTTCGCCCGACTTGCTGCGCTGGACGCAGCAGCCCGAAGTCTTCCCCAGCACGCCCGCGTGGTTCCAGCAGTCGGTCCCCGCCTACGAGCCGCGCAACATCTGGGCGCCGGACCTCTCGTACTTCGGTGGTCAATACCACCTGTACTATTCGGTCTCGTCGTTCGGCAGCAATCGCTCGTGCATCGGGCACGCCACCCGCGCGGATCTGGACGCGGGCAGCTGGAGCGATCACGGAGCCGTGCTCTGCTCCAACCAACCCGGGCAAAACGACGACTTCAACGCCATCGATCCCAACGTGATCCTCGACGAAGCGGGGACGCCCGGGCTCGCTGTCGGCAGCTTCTGGAGCGGCATCCAGCTCGCCCAGCTCGATCTGGAGGGCCGGCGCTCGGGCACGCAGCTGTACCCGCTGGCCTCACGCGGGGGCGGCGCCATCGAGGGTCCGTTCCTGGTGCGGCGCTGCGGCTACTACTATCTGTTCGTCTCATTCGATGCCTGCTGCCGCGGCGCGGACAGCACCTACAACCTGCGCGTCGGGCGCTCGCGCGAGCTGCTCGGGCCCTATCTCGATCGCGCCGGCAAGGCACTGCTCCAGGGCGGCGGCACGCTGCTGCTCTCGGGCGATGCGGACTGGGCCGGGCCCGGTCACAACGCCGTCTTGTTCGACGGCAGCCGCGCCTTCAACGTCTACCATGCTTACGCGACCACGAACGGCGCATCGCAGCTGCGCATCGCCGAGCTGGCCTGGGATGCAGAAGGCTGGCCGGTGTCCGGGGGACCGTAGCCCGCACGGCGCGTGCTGTAGAGGCTAGCTCCTCGGCTGCGCTCGATCGGGCAACGTGAAGAAGAACGACGCCCCCTGCCCCTCGCGACTCTCCGCCCAGATCCGCCCGCCGTGGCGTTGCACCACGCGCTGTACGGTGGCGAGGCCGATGCCCGTGCCGGGGAACTCGCTCTGGCGGTGCAAGCGCCGAAACGGTGCAAACAAACTCTCGGCGTAGCGCATGTCGAAGCCCGCTCCGTTGTCCCTCACGAAGAACACGCGCTCTCCTTCGCGCGTCTCCGCGCCCACTTCGATGCGCGGAGCCTGTGTCTTGGCAGTGAACTTCCAGGCGTTGCCGAGCAAGTTGTCGAGCACCACCCGCGCCAGCCGCTGATCGGCCTGCGCCTCCAGGTCCGGCTCGATCTCGATCGCCGCCGTCCGCTCCGGATCGCGGCGCCGAAGCTCCGCGGCGACCGCGCCGGCCGCGCCGGAGAGGTCGACTCGCCCCAGCTGGAGCTCGGTGCGCCCGACCTGTGACAGCGCGAGCAAGCCGTCGATCAGCGCGCCCATGTGAATGGTGGCGGTACGGATGCGCTCCAGATGACTGCGCGCGTCGGCATCCAGTCTGGGAGCGCACTCATCGAGCAGGATCTGAGCGAAGCCGGCGATGCTGCGCAGGGGCGTGCGCAGGTCGTGCGAGACCGAGTAGCTGAAGGACTCCAGCTCTTTGTTCTTCTGCTGCAGATCGGCAAGCAGCTGGGCCCGGGTCTCGGCCAACTCGCGCGCAGCTTCGGCTGCCTGTCGGCGCACGCGCGCCATCTCCAGATGCGTCGCGATGCGGCTCACCAGCTCACGCGCCGAGAACGGCTTGACCAGGTAGTCGTCCGCGCCGGTCTCCAGACCCGCAACCACCGCCTCCTCTCCGGCTCGCGCCGACAGCAACACCACCGGCAGCTCCGAGGTTCGGGGATCGGCGCGGAGCTCGCGCAGCAACGACACGCCATCCCGGCGGGGCATCATGATGTCGCTGAGCAGCAGATCGGGCAGGGCGGCGCGCACCGACTCCAGCGCGGCCTGCCCGTCTTCCACCACGTCCACCCGCCAGCGCGTGGAGACCAGGCGCCGCAGATACTCGCGCAGATCCGGGTTGTCGTCGGCGATCAGCACCCTCGGAGCATCCGGCGCGGGCAACTCCGCAGCCAGGGAGGGCACGGCGAGAGAGTCCGCTGAAATCTCCGTGGTCGACAGCCATTGCGACGCCTCGAGCACCAGGCTGTTGGTGCTGGCAGCGTCCGCCTGGGCACTGGCGTGAAGCGCGACGTGACCCTCTGGAAGATGTTGATGGCCGAGCGCGATGGCGACCCGGAAGGTCGAGCCGCGACCGAGGGTGCTATCGACGCTCACTTGACCGCCGTGCTGACGCACCAGCTCTTGCACCAGCGCGAGCCCGATGCCCGTGCCCTCGAAGCTGCGGCCACGCGCGCCTTCCACCCGGTGAAAGCGCTCGAAGAGCCGCGGCAGCTCCTGCTCGGAAATACCGGTACCCGTGTCGCTCACCTCGAGCACTGCCTGGCGACCCGCGAGCGCGAGCCGCACGCCGATGTGTCCCTCGAACGTGAACTTGAAGGCATTGGAGAGCAGATTGAGGACGATCTTTTCCCACTGCCCGCGATCCACGTAGACCGGCTCGCCCAGCGGCGGGCACTCCACCCGCAGCTCGAGCCCCGCCGATTCCACGAGTGAGCGGAAGGAGGCGGCGAGGCCCCTGGTCAGCGCCGCGAGATCCGTAGCTTCGAACCGAACCTGCGCGCGCCCGGCCTCTAGCCGCGCGAAGTCGAGCAGGCTATTGACCAGGCGCAGCAAACGCAGCGCGCTGCGCTGCACGGCTCGCAGACTCTCACCCTCGAGCACCGCGCGCGGACTGCTCAGCGCGTCTTCGAGCGGGCCCAGGATCAGCGTGAGCGGGGTACGAAATTCGTGGCTCACGTTGCCGAAGAAGGCGGTCTTTGCGCGATCGATCGCGGCCAGCTGCTCGAGCTTTTGCCGCTCTTCCTCGTAGGCCCGCGCATTGGCGAGCGCGGCGCCCACAGCCGCGCCGATCCGCTCACAAAATGTGCGGTACGGGTCGTCGGGGATGAGCCTCGGGCTGAGTCCCAGCACCATCACCGCCGCGGGCTGCTCACTGCCGGGCTGCAGCACGGGCAGCACCAGGGCGCGCCGAGGTGGCTCCGGATACGGCCCTGCGCGCAGCCCGGGCAGCCGCCCGCTCACGTCTTCCAGCAAGAGCGGCACGCCGCTCGCGGCGACACGCGCGATCGGCCAGGGCAGCTCCAGAGCTGCGCGCAGGTCGATCCACTCCGGAGCTCCCCCGCCGCCCGGCTCGAGGCCGGTGCAGCCCACGCGCTGCGCTTTGCCGCTGTCGCGGTTCACCTGGTACAGCAGCGTGAACGGCAGGTCGAGCCCGGCCTCCGCCAGCGCCTGCTCAGCGAATGCATACGCCTGCTCGGTGGTACGTGCGCGCCCCGCGTGGTTCGCCAGGTCGCGCAGCACCTGGGTGCGCCGCTCGGAGAGCATCTGCGCGGTCATCTCCGTCACCGGGTGAAACAGACCGCCCACGCCCCCGGACTCGTCCGTGACCGGACTGAAAGAAAAGGTGAACCAGGTCTCTTCCAGGAAGCCGTGGCGATCGAGGAACATGCGCATCTTCTCCAGGTACGCGCTCTTCCCCGACCAGGCGGTGGCGTAGGCTTCGCCGATCACGGGCCACGCCGACGCCCAGCACTCGCGAAAATCCTGCCCCATCGAGCTGGGGTGCTTGGCGCCGCAGATGGGCCAATAGCCGTCGTTGTAGATCTGGACGTGACCGGGACCCCAGACGAGAGAGATGGGCGAGCTGGAGCCCTGCACCAGGCTGACCACGGTGCGCAGACTCTGCGGCCACGACGGCTTGGGGCCGAGCGGCGTCCGCGACCAGTCGATCTTCCGGATCAACTTGGCCATTTCACCGCCCCCGATCAGCCAGTGGCCACCGGATGCGGCGGGAACGGACCTGCCCTCTTCCCCACTCACCGCATCAGGTTAGAGCAAGACGCCAACGAGCGGAAGTTCCGCGGGTGCTTGAAATCCGAGCCGGCACCTGGGTGGGAGAGCGGACCACAGCGCGCGCTTCACAAGCCAAACGGATAGGTTTCCGGCAGGTCGAGGCGCGGCGCCGCGGGTGCCGGCAGAGGCTCCAGGGCGTGCGTCTCGTCGACCCACAGATACTCGTCGAACTGACGCGGCAGGCTGGCGTGAAAGTAGTGACTCGAGAGCTCGCTCTCCGGCAAATAGAGCACGCCGATCGCGCGCTCCAGCCGCGGCTCGAGCAATGCCTCGCGCACCCCCGCGCGCGCCGGCTCGCGCAACGACAGCAGAAACGACGCGAGCTCCGTCTGGTGACAGAGGCGCTCGTAGCTGTCCGCGCGCGCGGGCAGGACGCGCTTCAGCTCCAGCGGACCGCCCCACTCCGATGCCGCTGCCACGGTGCCGTGATCCGTACCGAAGCCGACCTTGTAGCTGAGCCGGCCATGGCGCTCCCGGCAGAGCTGCCCCAGATTCAGCTGTCCACGGCTGCTCATCTCGGTCGCGGCAGCATCGCCGATGTGCGAGTTGTGCTCCCACACGATGCCCTTGGCGTCGGGACCATAGTGCCCGAGCACGCACTCCAGCGTATCGAACATGTGCCGATCGCGCAGGTTCCAGGAGCGATCCGAACCATAGTAGATGGCGCGATAGTAGGCCTCGGCGTCGGCGACCAGGCGCGCGTTCTGCGCCGCATCGAAGAAGCGCTCGCTGGCCTCGCCACCGCCGTTGTGGACGTACTCCAGGCGGCGCGCCAGCAGATCCTGCAACATGCGCACGACCGCTCCCTCCGAGCTCTCATACGCTCCCGCCAGGACGGCGCGGCCATAGGCGGCTGGATCTTGCTGCCAGGGGGTGAGCAAGCCGTAACGGGCCCGAGCCACCCCCGCGGCGATCTGGTCCACCCGGTCCAGGTACTGCAGCACCTCCCCGATCGAAGTGAACAAGCTGTACAGGTCCAGCCCATGAAAGCCGACCTTCGACTGAGCATCGGCGCGCGACTGGTTGTGATCATGCAGCCAACGAACGAAATCATCGGTCTCGCGGTTGCGCCACATCCAGCTCGGGAAGCGCGCGAACGGCGTGAAGTCCAGGCCGGAGCGACGCCGGACACCGCGCGTGAACTCATCGATGCGCGCGGCGTCCGGCCAGTCCGCTTCCACCGCCACGAACGAAAACCCCTTGCGCTCGATCAATGCTCGGCTGATGCGCGCGCGCCAGCGCTGAAACTCGCTGGTGCCGTGCGTCGCCTCTCCGAGCAAGACCAGCCGCGCGTCGCCGATCCGCTCCAGCAGCGCGTCGATCGACCTCGCCCCCATCGCCCCGTCGAGCCCTTCCGCGACCTCGCGGATCAGCCGGGGAAGCTCGCTGCCCTGGCGCGCCCGCGGCGCGCGCTCGTGGCGCGCAGAAAAGCCCTGCTCGCCGATCAGCGGCACGAAGCGCACGTCCAAGATCGGTTCCTCGCGAAAGCCATCGGCCTCGCGCGTGATCCGCATCAACACCTGACGCGACGTCTTCGATCCCACCGGGATCAACAAGCGCCCGCCGGGGGCCAGCTGCGACAGCAGCGCCTGCGGAACCTCCGGGGCGCCGGCTGCCACGGCGATCGCATCAAATGGCGCGTGCTCGGGCCAGCCGAGAGTACCGTCGCCCACCAGCACCCTCACGTTGCTGTATCCGAGCCGCTCCAGCCTGTCCGCGGCGGTCGCGGCGAGGCTCTGGTGGCGCTCCACGGTGAACACCTCGCGCGCGAGCCGGCTCGAGATCGCGGCGGCATAACCGGAACCCGTGCCGACCTCCAGCAGCCGCTCGCTGCCGGTCAGCCCCAGCTCCTGCGCCGTCAGCGCGACGATGTACGGCTGCGAGATGGTCTGGCCGCTGCCGATGGCGAGTGGTGTATCTCGATGGGCAAACTCGCGTAGCCCCTGCTCGACGAACTCATCGCGCGGCACGCTGCGAAATGCCTCGAGCACCCGCTCGTCGGAAATGCCGCGGCGCACGAGCTGGTCCTCGACCATCGCGCGCCGATCCGCCTCGAAGTCCTGGTTGCCGGAAAGCTCCGCCGCTGAGGTCATGACCCCAGCGTGCAATGCTCATGCCCCGGCTGCGGCGCAGGAGAGGCTTCCTGCAACGGCGAGGCAGCCCTGCCGGGTCCCAGCACGAGTCCCGCTACTGACAGAAACTGTCAGTGCCTGGTGGCAGGGTCTACCGATGAAAAATTCACTGATCGTCTCGAAAGACGCTCGCGCCTGGGTCTCCGTGATATCGCGCGCCCACGTCGAACGCGGCGCTGCGGGTGGCTTCACCCAGGTCTGCCACGGCAAACGGGCGCCGCTCGAACGCATGCAGCCGGGGCACTGGATTGCGTACTACTCCCCCACCAGCGAGTTCCACGGCGGTGAGCCCTTGCGCGCCTTCACCGCCATCGGCCGCGTGCTGAGCGAAACGGCGTACCGCTTCGACATGGGCGATGGCTTCGTACCCTTTCGCAAGGACGTGGCCTACGCCACCACCAGCCACGCGGCGCCGATCCATCCACTGCTCCCGCGCCTGCACTTCGCCCAGCGCACCCCCAACTGGGGCATGCTCGCACGCCGCGGACACTTCGAGATCGACGCCCACGACCTGACCGTGATCGCGCAGGCCATGGGCTGCGCGCTGAAGACGGCGCGAAGCTGAACGCCTCTTCGAGGGGAGAGTTGGGAAAGCGGGCTCTGCCCCGCGCTGTGCGGCACAAAGCCCGCTGCTCATTGAGCCTTCTGTCTAGCACGCCACGGCGTTTGCAGCGCGACGCAGCGCCGCTCAGCTCGACGCCGACTGCATGCGCGCCAGATGCGCGCGCACGGTCTGCAGGAAGCCCTCCGGGAAGTGGAGCGAGCTGACGTCGGCGCGGCGCAGAAATCCTGTGGTCGCTTTGACGGAGAGGGGCACAGAGGGATACTCGAGGAAGTCGTGCAGCGGCGCACCGGAGGTCTGCACCGGCCAGTCCGAGGCCTGCGCTTGGTAGCGCCCGTGCCCGACGTTCCAGGCGGCGTGGGGCCAACGGCTGCCCGGGCCGAGCGCCGGCCCTTGCTGCACCACCGGCGCTCCGGGTTCGCGCAAGCGCCTGCCGATCCACGCCGCTACATCCACCGTGACCGCGTTGCCGACCAGCTTCCAGCGGTGTCCCCGCCGCACGACCTTCAGCGCGGGTAGCGTCCAGTCGGCGATGAAGCCTTGCATGCGCTCGGCGTCGCGGATGTCCGGTGTCACGACGCGTCCGTTGGGCAGCACGATGGCCGGCGGCGACGGGATGCCGATCGAGGATCCGCCCTTGAGCGTGGGAATGCCGTTCTCCGCCCAGCCGAGCCCGCGGATGCCTTCGGTCCAGTAGAAGCCGCTGGCGCATTTGCGCCGGCGCGCGGGCACGGGGGGAGGCCCTGCCTCGTCGGCAAACAGCACACTGCGCGGATCGCCGCTGAGCGCCGCCACCAGGAAGACGCGCAGGCGGCGCTGCGGCAAGCCAAACGCCTGCGAATTGACCACACGGTACGCCCAGCGATAGCCGAGCGCCTCCAGCTCGCTCAGGATCACGCGCAAGGCTTCGCCCTTGGCGAGCTGAAGCATGAAGGGCACGTTTTCGATCAGCAGCCAGGGCACCTTGCGCACGCGGAGCAGGCGAAAGACCTCGTGCACGAGGCCCGAGCGGCTGCCGGCGATGCCAGCGGTGCGTCCCGCCTGGCTCAGATCTTGACAGGGGAAGCCTGCCGTCAGCAGCTCGATGCCGCGCGGCAGCTGCTTCAGCGTGCGGATGTCGGCGTGCCGGCGCACGCCCGGAAAGCGTTCCTCCAGCACCGCGCTGGCGCCCGCGTCGCAATCGCAGAGCAACTGGGTCTCGTGCCCCGCTCGAGACAGTCCCAGCTCGATGCCGCCGATGCCAGCGAATAGCCCTGCCGTGGACAAAGCCGGCAGCGACGGCGGCGCGTCCTTCATCCAGGCACCGCCGCCCTGCGCAGGTGCCTGACTCGAACAGCCATCACTCGAACAGCAATCACTCAAAAACCACGGTGCGGTTGCCGTGCACCAGCACGCGGTGTTCGAGGTGCCAGCGCACCGCGCGCCCGAGCACGCTGCGTTCGACATCACGGCCCTTGCGGATCAGGTCACCGATCGAGTCCTTGTGCGTGGTGCGGATCACGTCCTGCTCGATGATCGGGCCTTCGTCGAGCGTCTCCGTGGCGTAGTGCGCCGTGGCGCCGATCAACTTCACGCCGCGCTCCGCTGCCTGGTGGTAGGGCTTGCCACCGGCGAACGCCGGCAGGAACGAGTGGTGAATGTTGATGATGCGATGGCGGAAGCGCTGCACGAAGCCAGCGCTCAGGATCTGCATGTAACGCGCCAGCACGACCAGGTCGATGCGCTCGCGCTCCAGCAGCTCGATCTCCTTCGCCTCCTGCTCCAGCTTGGTCTCCGGAGTGATCGGGAAGACCAGGAACGGGATCGCCTCGTGCTCGGCCACGCGCGCCAGATCCGGTCGATTGCTGATGATCAGCCGGATGTTGCAGGGCAGCTCGCCGCTGCGATGGCGCCACAGCAGATCGTGCAGGCAGTGGTCATACTGCGACACGAAGATGGCCACGCGGCGCTCTTCGCTCTGGTAGTAGAGCCTCAGATCCATGCCAAAGCGCTGCGCGACCTCGGACAGCGCCCGCTCCAGCGTACCTCGATCGGTCAACAGCCCCGAAAAGTCGAAGCGGATGCGCTGAAAGAATTGCCCCGCCGGCTCGTTGCGATGCTGGTCCGCGTCCAGGATGTTCGCGCCATGCCCGGTGAGCACCTGCGCCAGGGC
>JAICTU010000443.1 GCA_025936205.1 Polyangiaceae bacterium
TCTTTTCTCTTTGCACTGCTCTCTGTCGGAGCACTGGCGGGCTGCCGCAAGCACGACGAGCCGGGCCAGGCCGCCGGCACCAGCTCCACGGCGCAGACGGCGCCTGCGGCCAAGGAGCTCTCCCTGCTCAACGTGAGCTACGATCCCACGCGCGAGCTGTACGGTGAGATCAACCCTCTGTTCGCTGCCGAGTGGGCCAAGGACCACAACGGGCAGACGCTGAGCATCAAGCAGTCCCATGGCGGCTCGGGCAAGCAAGCCCGCGCCGTGATCGACGGGCTGGAAGCCGACGTGGTCACGCTCGCGCTGGCCTACGACGTGGACGCGCTCTACGAGCAAGCCAAGCTGATCCCCAAGGACTGGCAGGCGCGGCTGCCGCAGAACAGCACACCGTACACCTCGACCATCGTGTTCCTGGTGCGCAAAGGCAACCCGAAGCAGATCCACGACTGGGAAGATCTGGTGAAGCCCGGTACGGCCGTGATCACGCCCAATCCAAAGACGTCGGGCGGCGCGCGCTGGAACTACCTGGCGGCATGGGGCCATGCCCTGCGCAAGAGCAACAACGACGAAGCGAAGGCGCGCGATTTCGTGACGCGCTTGTTCAAGAACGTTCCCGTGCTCGATTCGGGCGCGCGCGGCGCTACGTCCACGTTCGTCGAGCGCAAGATCGGCGACGTGCTGATCGCCTGGGAGAATGAAGCGTTGCTCTCCAAGAACGAGATCGGCAAGGGCGAATTCGAGGTGATCTATCCCGCGCAGAGCATGCTTGCGGAGCCGCCCGTCGCGGTCGTGGACAAGTACGCGGCGAAGCACGGCACCGAGCAGGCGGCGCGAGCTTATCTCGAGTTCCTGTACACGCCGGCGGCGCAGCGCGCCGGCGCCAAGCACTACTATCGGCCGCAAAATGCCGATGTAGCGAAAGAATACGCCGCCCAGTTCCCGCCGATTTCGCTCTTCACGGTGGACGAGGTGTTCGGCGGCTGGCAAAAGGCTCAGGCAGCGCACTTTGCCGACCGTGGAATCTTTGACCAAATCTACCAGCCCGGGAAGTGAGGGCCCCGCTCGGGTCATCGTCGCCGTTGGCGAGCGGCCCGCGCATGCGCAGCGTGAGCGACCATGTTCGTGAAGCGCGGAGTGCTGCCCGGGTTTGGGCTCAGCCTGGGCTACACCCTGCTGTACCTGGCTTTCCTGGTGCTGCTTCCGCTCTGCGCGCTGGCCTTGAAAGCGGGGGGCCTGGGGCCCGCCGAGTTCTGGCGGGTGGCGACCGAGCCGCGCGCCGTCGCGTCGTATCAGCTGAGCTTCGGCGTCTCGCTCCTGGCTGCGGCTGCCAACAGTGTATTCGGCGTGCTCGTGGCCTGGGTGCTGGTGCGCTATCCGTTCCCGGGGCGTGATTTGGCCGACGCGCTCGTGGACTTGCCCTTCGCGCTACCGACGGCGGTGGCCGGCATCGCGCTCACGGCCATCTATGCGCCCACCGGGTGGCTCGGTGCGCCGCTGTCGTTGCTGGGCCTGAAGGTCGCGTTCTCGCCACTCGGCATCTTCGTAGCCCTGACGTTCATCGGCATTCCGTTCGTGGTGCGCACCGTGCAGCCGGTGCTGGAAGAGCTGGATCCGAGCATCGAAGAGGCCGCGGCCGTGCTGGGCGCGACCCGCTGGCAGACTTTTCGCCGGGTGATCCTGCCCGCGCTCCTGCCGGCCGTGCTCACCGGCTTTGCCCTGGCATTCGCGCGCGGCGTTGGGGAGTATGGCTCGGTGGTGTTCATCTCCGGGAACATGCCCCTGAAAACGGAGATCGCCCCGCTGCTGATCGTGACCAAGTTGGAACAGTATGACTACGCCGGGGCCACGGCCATCGCGTGTGTGATGCTGACGGTGTCGTTCGCTACGCTGTTGGCCATCAATCTGCTACAGCGCTGGAGCCGGAGGGTCGGGTGACCCGGAGGCGGTCATGAGCGGCGTCGTCAGCTATCTCGGTGCTGGCAAGGCGCACATCGAGCGCCCAGCGCTGGCGGAGCGGCGTGGGGTGCGCTGGCTGCTCATCGGCCTGGCCCTGGGCTTCCTGGCGCTCTTCCTGCTGGTGCCGCTCGCGGTCGTGTTCCTCACGGCGTTTCGCGATGGCGTCGCCGCCTACGCGCGCGCGGTGAGCGACGCGGAGACGCTCTCGGCGATCCGGCTGACGCTGACGGCGGCCGGGATCGCCGTACCGCTGAACCTCGTGTTCGGAGTCGGGGCGGCCTGGCTGATCTCGAAGTACGAGTTCTCTGGGCGCAGCTTGCTGATCACGCTGATCGATCTACCGTTCAGCGTGTCACCGGTGGTGGCCGGGTTGATCTTTGTGCTGCTGTTCGGGGCGCGCGGCTGGTTCGGGCCGCTGCTCTCTGATCTGGACGTGAAAATCATCTTTGCCGTACCTGGCATCGTCATCGCCACCACGTTCATCACCTTTCCGCTGGTGGCGCGCGAAGTGCTGTCGGTCATGCAGGCGCAGGGCAGCGATGAAGAAGAGGCGGCGCTCACGCTCGGCGCGAGCGGTTGGCAGATCTTCCGGCGCATCACCCTGCCCAAGATCAAATGGGGCGTGCTCTACGGGGTGATTCTGTGCAATGCGCGCGCCATGGGTGAGTTCGGTGCGGTGAGCGTGGTCTCCGGGCACATCCGCGGCGAGACCACCACCATCCCGCTGCAGGTCGAGATCCTGTACGGCGAGTATCACTTTGCGGCGGCCTTCGCCGTAGCGTCGCTGCTGGCATTGATCGCGTTGTTCACGCTCGTGCTCAAGCAATGGGTCGCCTGGCAGAGCCGGCGCAGCTTGGAGCCGAACAGCGCCGCCGGGGCTGCCGTGCCGGCATCGGCCGTCCGCGGAGCTACCACATGAGCGTGCGCGTCCAAGCCATGACCAAGCGCTTCGGCCTCCGCAAGGAGGTCGTGGGCGTGGACCAGGTGTCGTTCACGGCGCCGGAGCACTGTATCACCTCGCTGCTCGGCCCGTCGGGCTCGGGCAAGTCGACCCTGTTGCGGCTGGTGGCGGGCCTCGAGGTTCCGGACTCGGGCAAGGTGGAGATCCACGGCGAGGACGTGACGCAGACGCCGGTGCGCGAGCGGCGCGTGGGGTTCGTGTTCCAGAACTACGCGCTGTTCCGGCACATGACGGTGTTCGATAACGTGGCCTTCGGGCTCGCGGTGCGGCGCGCGGCCAAGTCGGAGATTCAGGGACGGGTGGAGAAGCTACTCGCGCTGGTGCAGCTCAATGGCTACGAGCGCCGCTTTCCGGATCAACTCTCGGGGGGCCAGCGCCAGCGCATCGCGCTGGCGCGCGCCCTCGCCACCGAGCCGCGCGTCTTGCTGCTGGACGAGCCCTTCGGCGCGCTCGACGCGCGAGTGCGCGTGGAGCTGCGCGAATGGTTGCGCTCGATGCACGAGCAGACGCACGTCACCACGCTGCTCGTCACCCACGATCAGGAAGAGGCTCTGGAGCTGTCGGAGCACGTGGTGCTGCTGGCGGACGGCCAGATCCAGCAAGCCGGCACGCCCAGCGAGTTGTATGAAAATCCGCGCTCCGGCTTCGTCGCCTCGTTCCTGGGCGGCGCCAAGGTGCTCACGGGCAGCGTGGCGCAAGGCAAGGCCAGTTTCGGCCCGATCGGGCTGTCCACTGAAGTCGACCTGGCAGACGGTTCGCGCGTGGAGGCGTTCGTGCGGCCACACGACGTGCGGCTGGAGAAAGTGCCCACCACCGCTCGACAGCTGGGGACCGAGATCGACGGCAGCCCAGGATCGCTAGCGGCCGACTCCGCGCCGAAGTCCACCGGGCCGGGCGCGCGCGAAGGTCTCGTAGAGCGCCTGGTCAAGGTGGGCAGCTATGTGAAGCTGTCGGTGGTGCTCCCGGGCGGCGATCGCTTGAACGTGCAGATGCCGCGCCACGAGGTGGAGGAGCGCGGGATCACACAGGGCGATCGGGTGTTGCTCGAGGTGCGCAACGTCAAGGTGTCGGCGGCCATCGACTATGTCATCTAGAGGCATGTCATCTAGAGGTATGTCATCTGAAGACCATGTCATCTGAAGACAGCCCGCCCAAGTCGAGGCGTGGCTGGCCCCGTTGGGCATGGCTCGCGCTGGCCGGCGTGTGCGTGGTGCTGTTGCTGCTGCAAGTCTTGCTGCAGCACACCTCCGGCACTGGTGAGCTGGGGGCGGGCGGCGCGGGAGCGCGCAAGCGCAAGCCATTCCCCAAGGGCGGCGAGTTCTCCGACGTGCACCGAGCCCCAACGGTGGAGCCTCGCGAGCCGTCAGCTCCGGATCCGTGGCAGGACGGGCGAAAGGGCAAGTAGCCGCTCGTTGCCGAGGTCGAGCAGCCACTCCAGTGCTTCGCCGACATCAGGCACGACGCCCGCCGCCCAGGGCATGGCGCGCAGCGTGGAGGCAGCTCGCTCCAGCGCCTCCGTCGGATCGTCCCGTTCGACGCCGAAGCGCGTCGGAGCACGCGGCGTGGTCCAGCGCAGCGCCGCATGCGGGCTGAGCCCGAGCTTCGCACGGACCGCCGCCTCGACCTCGTGCAAGCCTCCGAGCTGATCGACCAGTGACACGTCCCGCGCTTGCCGGCCCGTCCAGACCCGCCCCTGGGCGACAGCGTGCAACGCCTCGTAGGAGAGCCCGCGCCCGGCCGCCATCTTGCCGACGAAGTCGCGATACAGAGCCTCGAGATCGTTCTGCAGCTTCTGCAGCTCCTCGGGCTGCCAGGGATGCAGCGGCGAGTAGTAGTTCGCGTGCGGCCCGGAAGCGATGGTCTCGCGCGCCACGCCTAGCTTCGCGATCAGCTCGGAGCCTTCCAGCTTGCCGCCGAGCACACCGATGGAGCCGGTGAGCGTGGTGGGGGCCGCCCAGACCGGCACCCCTGCCAGCGCGCTCGTGTAGTAGCCGCCCGAGGCCGCCGTGTTGACCATGGACACGAACAGAGGCTTCTTGGCGGAGGCGCGAGTCAGCTCCCGCCACATCAAGTCACTCGCGAGAGCGCTGCCGCCGGGGGAGTCGACTCGCACCACGATGGCGCGCGTGCGCGACGAACGTGTCAGCCGACGCAGCGCGCGAGCGAGCGAGCGGTGGCCGGTCGCGCGTGGCCCGTTCGGGCCCTGGCGATCGTGTCCCATGCGAATGTTGCCCGAGATGCGCAGCAGGCCGATCTGCGGCTGCCGGCTCGGCCAGCGCCGGCGCGCGAGCGCCTTGCGGTAGTCGGCGAACGGACGGACTCGGTGCTGCTCGCCGCCGAGCTCCTCCCAAAGTTCGTCCCAGTACTGCAAGGAGTCGATCAGGCCGGCTTCGCGCGCCTGTTGCGCGTGGAAGGGCCCCTCGTGGATGTGGGCGCTCGCCGCTTCCGGAGCCTGGTTGCGCGAGCTACTCACCAGCGCCGTGAGCTGCTTGCTCAGATCGTCGACCAGGCTGGTCAGCATCTCGCGGTTCGGCTCGCTCAGCTGGGGCTCGGTGAACATCTCGCGCATGCTCTTGTACTTGCCGCATGCGAGCAGCTGGGCGCGTACCCCCACCCGCTGCAACAGTCCTTGCAGCAGCGTGAACTCCATGGCCACGCCCGAGACATTGAGCGAGCCCGTCGGCGAGAGCCGGATACTGGAAGCGCCGAGTGCCACCCAGTAGCCGGCGAGCCCCAGCTCGTCCGCGTGCACGATCACCTGCTTGCCCGCGTCGCGCACGCGCAGCAGAGCCGCGCGCAGCTCTTCGGCGCGCGCCAGGCCGCAGTGCAGGTCCTCGATGCGCACCAGCAGCGTTTTCAGGCGGTCGTCTCGGGCAGCGGCGGAGAGGCCCTCGAGCAGCGGGATCAGCTCGGGACCGCTCGACGGCCGCAGCATGCCGAGCAGGCCGCGCGGGGTGGCCACATCCGGCAGCGAGCCGCGCAGCAGGACGTGCAAGGTGGTTTGCTTGCTTCGCCGCCAGCTCACCCAATGGAACAGCCAGCGAGTCAGCCACAGCGGCGAAAGCAGCGCCAGGAAGAGCCAGCGGATCATCGCCATCTCCCGCGCCGCCGGGCGCCCCCGCGCGGTTCGGATTCATCATCGAAGAGCTCGCCCGTCTCGACCCGCACGCGGCCCGCGATCCGTCGCGCCGCCGCGCCCAGCAACTCTTCCACGCCGCGCTCGATCACTCCCTCGAGCCCACCGGAATTCTGGCGCTTCTCGCGCTCGCTGCGGCGCCGAGCTTCCGCCTGCTCTCGCTCGCGCCGGTGGCGCCGCAGCTCGACGCGGCGCTCGGCGGCCTGACGATCTCTAGCCGGACTCGCGAAGATTTCGCCCTTCAGACGCAGCAGCAGGAAGATGCCCCAGCCCCCCAGCGGCCAGTAGAACCACCAACCCCCGCCGGTAGCCCAGTCGATGCCGAACAAGCCGGCGTTGACGATGGCCCAGGTGGCGAAATTGGCGGCCAGATCCTTGCGGCGTTCGCCGCGCAGCTTCACCAGCTCTTCCTTCAGCTCGCCTTCGGCCTCCAGCTCCGCGATGGCGGTCTCGACCGCATCTGTGGCGATGCCCACCTCGCGGGCGGCCGCCAGCAGGTCGTCATGGCCGAGGCCGCCCGCGTCGGTGCCCCGCTCCACGGCGCGCCGCAGGATTTCCCGGACCTGCGCATCGGTATAAGTCCGCTCCGGCATAGGCCCCACATAGCACGCCGGCATCTTTCCACCAGATCTGGAGCCGTCTGCACTGGATCGCAAGCGGAGCCGGAGCGTCGAGATTCGTGACATCTCGGCACTTGGCCAAGGACGACGGCGGATGGCCCCCGAGATGAGCGCAGCGGCGACGGTGGATCACCCGAGCGCACGGCGTGCGGCGGCTATGGGCCGGCCCCTGAGAGATCCCCACGAAAAAAGGTCACGAGTCACGGCACTACGGCAGCAGCGTCTGCGCGCTGCGCCGATATGCGTTGGACGAACCCGCGCAACGGGAGGAGGCCCTCATTCTTGCGCGAAGTGAAGTTCCTCAGGGAACATGACATCTGCACAAAAAAGGGGGACTTCCGCGAGTGGTGAGAATCAGATGGGGCTCGGCTCCACAGGTCCTCCGGCGTCGCTAGGATATGCCCGCTGCCGCTCGCTCCAGCACCAGGGGCGCCACGAGCGGGTGGCTGGGGTCCTCTGCGGCGCAGCGAACTTTGGGCCGGACCTCAACCTCACGGCACGTTCCGAAGCTTCGGGGCGCGCGGCGGCCTTGGACTGCCGCCAGCGTGGCACACGACTCCGCAGGGACGGCGTGAGCCAGCGGAAGCCGGAGCCGGCCTTGCGAGAGCGAGCCGCATTGCAGCCCCGCGTGATTCCGAGACGCCTCGGCCCGACGCGGCGCGCATGCGGAGGCGGACGGCGTCGTGCGGACGGCGTCGTGCCACGTGGGCGTGCCCACGTGGGCGTGCTTACGGTCTTGACGGACACGGGGGCGTCGTCCGGAAGCGTCGGGCGCCGACTGAGCGCGATACTCGTCGAGGCTCCGCCTGGATTGCACCGCGAGAGAGACGGCCGCGAGAGTCGCAAAGCCCGATGAAAATGGCATGTGCGCGGTCGATTTCGCCGGCCGCATTTGCGCGACTCGAGCGCTCGCGAGCGCCGATGGCGCTCGAGGCGTGCGTTGCCCCGTCGCAAAGCCCGCCAGCAGAGCGCGCGAGCGCGTTCAGGGCAAAAACCGCGCGGCGCTCGCTGCGAGCGAATCTGCCGCGGCAATGCGAGCCCGGAAAATCGTCA
>JAICTU010000045.1 GCA_025936205.1 Polyangiaceae bacterium
AGGAGAGCCCGCTGCTGCTGGCCGTGGAAGCGCAGGAGCGCGGAGCGCTCGCCGAACCGGGCGCGGCGCCGCCGCAGCTCTGTGTGCGGCAGGCCTCGCCGATCGAAACGGAGTGGCTGATCGAGCACCTGCCGGAAGGCCTGTCGGGGCGCGAGCTCCTGGAATGGGACGTGGAGGGGGAACGGGCGATCCTGATCAGCCAGCTGTGCTGGGGTGAAGTGGTGTTGCAGCAGAGCGAGCGCCCGGCGTACCCCGGCATCGTCACGGGCGCGCTCGTGGAGCGCGCAGCGCTCGTTCAGCTCTCCAGCCTGTTCGCCAACGCCGACAGCTTGCCCGAGCTGGTGGCTCGCAGCGAGCTGATCGCCCAGCATCTCCCCGAACTCGGCTTTCAACAGGTGAACGAGCTGGGCACGCGCGGGCTGCTGCACGCGGCCTGCAAGCGAGTGATCTCGCTCGCCGAGTTGCGGGAGCTCGACTGGGGCAGCGTGTTCGTCGAGCAGCTGAGCCCGGAGCAGCGGCGCGAGCTGGAGCGGCACGCACCAGTGGAGGTGGTGCTGAAGGGGGGGCGGCGCCTGCGCGTGCAATATGCGCGCGGTCAGGCGCCGAGCATCGAAGCCCGGTTGCAGGACTTCTTCGGCATGCCGGTGGGACCGGTGATCGTGGCCGGGCACGTGCCGCTCACCTTGCGGTTGCTCGCGCCGAACGACCGCGCCGTGCAGGTCACGGCGGATCTGGCGGATTTTTGGGCACGCGACTACGGCGATCTGCGCCGCGAGCTGTCGCGGCGCTATCCACGCGACGCCTGGCCCGAGGAGCCGCGGACCGCCACGGCCCCCGCACCCCGGAACCCGCGCTAGCCAAGCCAATTCAGCGGCGCCGCACGGCGTCCGCGAAGTGCGTCAACCCTGCCAGCGCTGCCGCCCGCAAGCCGGGCAGATGGATCTCACCGTCGACACGGATGCGCTCGGCCAGCCCCGGAGGCAAGCTGTCGACCATGGACGGCGTGCCGAGCCAGGTCTTCAGCAACGCCGCGTCGGCCTCCGGATGAAACTGAGTGCCGAGCGCGGAGCCGATGCGAAAGGATTGCACGGGCGTGAGCGCCGTCGACGCCAGCAGCTCGGCGCCGCGCGGCAGCTCCACCGCGTCGGAGTGCCAGTGCAGGAACGCAGGCGAGCGCGCCGAGCCCGGGGATTGCGCCGCGAACGCGCCCAGCACCGGATCGCGCGCGCCGGCCTCCGTCAACGTGACCGGAGCGAAGCCGATTTCCTTGCCGTGCTGCAGGTGCAGGGTGGCGCCCAGCGCGAGGCCGAGCAGCTGCATGCCCAGACACACGCCCAGCACCGGCACGTCGGCGCTGACGGCCTCCGCGAGCAAACGGCGTTCCGCGCGCAGGCCGGGGTAGCGCTGGTCATCGTTTGCGTCTTGCGGACCGCCCATGACCACCAGCCCGAGCAGCTGGGACACGGGCGGTAGCTCCGGCGAGCGCTCCTCGAGCACCGAGCGCCGGAGCAGGGGCAGGTCGCCCAGCGCCGTCTCGATCAGGGCCGGGGTCTCCCACGGGGCGTGTTGCAAGACCAGGACGGAGCGCGACATGGCGCAGCGTTAGCACGGCGGGCGACGCGCCGCGAGCTTCAGCCAACCTGCGCCGGGCGCTGGCGTGACGACCAAACCCAGCGCCTCCAGCTCGGCGCTCAGCTCGGCCGGCGAGAGCCTCAGCTTGTGGTAGGCGCTGGCGCGCATCCTCCAGGCGCCTCCCTGGAGCTCGTGGACGACGTCCGTCACCTCGACGCGCTCCGCCTGGTATTGCAGGCAGCAGGTGAGGATGCGCTCCGCATCTCCGCGCACCAGAAAGACGCGCTCGGCGCCGCTGCGCGCCTGCGTGTAGTCGCGCCAGGAGAGGAGCAGCAGCCCGCCGGGGGCGAGCAGCTCGCGCGCGCCGCGCAGAGCGGCCTGCACGGCGGCGCGAGAAGCGAGGTGACAGAGTGTGTCACCGAGACAGAGAATCACGTCGAACCGGCCGCGCGCGAGCGCGGGCGCGGACGTCAGGTCGCCGACCAGCGTCGTCACGTCGCTGCGCGCCTGCTTCAGCTGAGCCAGCAGCTCCGATGAGCTGTCGATGGCGGTGACCGCGTACCCGAGCTCCGCCAGGGGTACGGCGTGCACGCCGGGCCCGGCGCCGAGGTCGAGGGCGCGCAGCGGCTCGCCCAGGGCCGGCGCAACGCCGAGTTGCGCCAGCTCCCGCGCAGCTGCGGCGCGCGCGGCCGCCAGGTCACCGATCATCCAGGAATAGAGCGGGGCGAGCAGCCGATCGTAGTGCGTGGTGGTTTCACGATGGTCGAAGTCGGTCATGCCGTTGCTTTGCAGTCCGCCCGGCGCAGGCGCCATGACCCAACGTCGCTGGCGCTCGACCGAGCGTCCACAAATACTCGCCCTGAGCCCGAAGGTTACGCCTCCAGCCCCTGGAACGGGTCGCGCCAGGCCTCGAGCTCGTTCAGCTGGTTTGCCAGCCGCTGGACCTCGGGATAGTCGGCGAGCGGGAGCTGCGCGCGCTCTGCGAAGGGGAAGACGAAGGCGACGCGCAGGTCCGCGTAGCTGAGACGGTCATCGATCAACCAGCGGCGGCCCTTCAGCACGCCGTCGAGCACTGCCGCAAATTCGCGAAACTCTTTCACGCGGGCGTCGATCACCGACTGCGGTTGACGGTCGCTGGTGAAGGTGGGCTTGACGATGTACTCGAAGTAGAGCGCGCTCGCCGGCGGGTTGAAGTGCTGGTGAGCCCAGCTCAGCCAGCGCAAGAGCTCCGGCAAGCGCTCGGGAGCGGGCCACAGATCGGAGCCGGTGATCTGGCACAGGCGGCAGGCGATGGCATCCGTCTCCCAGAGGGGGGTGCCGTTCTCGACCAGGATCGGCACACGCGTGTTGGGATTCAGCTTCCGGAAGAACTCGATCTGGTCCGGGGCGAACGGGGCCGCGCGCACGAACTCCACGGGCGCCTTCACCTGGCGGGCGACGGCCACCGCGAGGCGCGGATTCGAGTTGTGAGAGTAGTAGAGCTTCACCGGGGCCTCCGTGCTCGAGAGCGGTTCTGGTTGCATTGTGATTAGATTGATATCAATATAATTGTGCCCCTGTCAACGAGCCACCGCCCTGGTGTACGCCGGGGAAATACCCATGCCGCGCAAGACACCCCAAGAGAACCCGGTCTCCCGTGAGACGACGCTGTCGATCCGGGAGCGCTGCCTGTGTCTCCACGTCCAGCGTGCGGCGCGCGTACTGGCGCGCGTGTTCGACGACGCATTTCGGGACCTGGGGCTCACGCACGGGCAGTTCTCCTTGCTCAATGCGCTGAACCGCCCCAGCCCGCCCGGTATGGGAGACGTGGCGCGCCTGCTGGCGATGGATCCGACCACGCTCACCGCCAACGTGAAGCCGCTCGAGCGCGCCGGGCTGATCGAGGTGCGCAAGGATGAAGCCGATCGGCGCGCCCGGCGCCTGGCGCTGACCCCGGCGGGGCACGAGGCCCTGGCTCGCGCGGTGCCGATCTGGAAGCGCGCTCATGCTCGGCTCGATCGCCTGACGCCGGATCCCGAGCGGCTGTGCGTGGAGCTGCGCGCACTCTCGGCGCCCCCGGCAGCGAGCCCGTCTCCCTGAAAGTGTTCACTCTCACGTCACTCGCTCGGCAAATCGCGGTATAAGGGCGGCCTCGATCCTGGAGGTGTTGTCATGAAAGCTCTTCAGCGCCTGGCGCTGCTCGTCCCGCTCGCTGCCTGCTCAAACCCGCCGCCGCCGGTCGCTCCGGCCCCGCCACCCCCACCGGCACCGGCAGCCGCTCCGCCGCCGCCAGCGGCAAAGGCCGCCGATCCCGGTCCCACGGAAATCTACGTGGCCGACTCGATCCGCAAGGCCTGTGGCATCAACGATGCAGAGGCGCACTTTGCGTACGACTCCGCCAAGCTGCGCGGGGAAGACTCGCCCGTGATTCAGAAGCTGGCGCAGTGCTTCACCAGCGGTCCGCTCAAGGGGCGCTCGATGAGCCTGGTCGGCCATGCCGACCCGCGCGGGGAAGCGGAGTACAACATGGCGCTCGGCGGTCACCGCGCGGACAGCGTGAAATCGGCGATGATCTCGGCCCGGCTGGATGAGAGCAAGATCATCACGACCTCGCGCGGGGAGCTGGATGCGTCGGGCACGGACGAGCCCGGCTGGCAGAAAGACCGCCGCGTCGACGTGCAGCTCGTGAACTGAGCTCGTTCTTGGGGCGCGCAGCGTCCCGAGGGGCCGTCAGGGGCCGGGCGGTTGAGGTCCGGCCCCCCTGATTCGAGACGTCCCGCTGATTGTCGAGGCAGAGTCTCAGCGGATCTGCCGGCACACGTTCGGAGCGCCGAGGCCGCAGCTCCAGCCCGCGCGGCAGTCGCCGCAGTCGAGCAGGCCGCCGCAGCCGTCGCCGAGCTTGCCGCACTCCGCGCCCGCGCTCTCGCAGGTGAGGGGCGTGCACGCCGGGGGAGCCGCGCACTTGAAGGGCTGCGACACGCCGCACAGCTGCCCCGGCGGGCAGACGCCGCAGTCCACGGTGCCGCCGCAGCCGTCGCCGACCAGACCGCATTCGGCGCCGGCGCGCGCGCAGTCGAGCGGTTTGCAGGCGGGACCGCTGGCGCACTGGTTGGGCTGCTGGGCGCCGCACGTCTGACCCTGCGGGCACGGACCGCAATCAACGCTGTTGCCGCAGCCGTCGCCGATCAGCCCGCACTGGGCGCCGGCATCGCTGCAGCTGCGGGGCAGGCAGCCTGCGCACTGGTTGGGCTTGCCGCCGACCGTGGTGCAGGTCTGCCCGGCGCGGCACGGGCCGCAGTCGCGGGAGCCGCCGCAGCCGTCGCCGATCAGGCCGCAGCTCGCACCCTGAGCCTCGCAGTCGAGCGGCTGGCACTCGGGCACCGCGCACTGGTTGGGGCTGTGAGCGCCGCAGAGCTGACCGCTGGCGCAGCTGCCGCAGTCGAGCGTCCCGTCGCAACCGTCGCTGATCAGGCCGCAGTCCTTGTCGGGCGGGCAGGCGCGCAGCGGCTGACAGCCCTCGGGGCACTCGGAGCACAGGTACACGCCGCTGCAGCCGTCGGAGGCGGTGCCGCAGGCGACGTTGGCGCAGGCGCGGCTCTTCTCCAGCGGGACGCACAGCGGGCAGGGGCAGTCCAGGATCTGGCCGCAGCCGTCGGAGATCGAGGAGCAGATCACGCCCTCCGCCTGGCAAGTGGTGGGCACGCAGCTGGGCGTGACGCACTGGTTCTGCACGCAGGCGTTGCCACCGGGGCAGCCGCACTCCAGCGTGCCGCCGCAGCCGTCGGGCAGCACGCCGCAGCTGCCGTCCGCGGGGCAAGCACGCGGCGTACAGGCGGGCGACGTCGGCGGGCTGCCGACGCAGGCGCCCAGGTCGAACAGCATGTACAGCAGCACCTTTTCCTGATCGGTGAGCGAGCCCGAGCAGTGGTCGGGAAAGACCGAGCTGGCGAAGGGGGAGGCGCCGCCGCCGGTGGCCGCGACGTGGAAGCCGCTGTAGGCGACGCGGCCGCAGCTGGCTGCCGTGGGGGCACCGTAGGGCGTGTCGAACGAGAACTGCTGCACGCGGCCGTTGCCGCCGCTGCGGAACACGAACTCCTCCGACGATGGACCGAGCGCGATCAGCATGCTGCGCGGATCGGTGATCGAAAACTGGTTATTCTGTCCGATCACGCCCTCGTTGCGCATCCAGTCGGCGAAGTTTTCGATGCGCGAGCTCGCGCGCGGGCGCCCGAGCGAAACGACGCCGGTGCCGCTCGTGTTCAGATTGGCGGCGTCGAGGTAGTTGGTGTCCCAGCTGCCCGCCGCGGCCAGGCCCGTGGCGAGCGGGTTCTGGGGGGAGAAGGCGGTGGTGCCGTTCAGGTGCAGCCAGCTGAAGCTCAGATGGCTCGCGAACAGGCGCCCGCCGCGGTTCACGTAGTCGCGCACGTTGGCGCCGGAGGCGATGCGCTGCGCGAAGTTGCGCGGACCATCCCAGTCGTCGCCTTCGCAGTCGGCGACCACCATGTCGTAGCTCGCGAGTCGTGCGGCCGAGGTATAGAGGTCGGAGTCGAAGGGCGTGTTGCCGTCGATGCGCGCGCCCGCGGCAGTCGCCGCAGAGGGGCCGCCGCGATACAGGTGCACGCGCGCGGCCGAACCGAAGTTGCCGAACTCGGAGTGAGCCAGGCCGAGCTTCTCGAACACGCACTCCATCGCGTCGATGCGCCCGGTAGAGACGGCGACGCGCGGCAGGTTCACGCCCAGACCATCGCTGCGCGAACGGGGCAGGCGGGTGGGGTTGGCGGGCAGCGCCGCCGAGAGCACCGTCTGCTGGCAGGCCGCGCTGGGTGCCAATTGCTGGCTGACGGCGCGGCGGAATTTACCGGCCTTGACCACGAGCAAGAAGCTGCGCCCCACGGGGATGTTGCCGGAGAGCGTGTAGTTGCCCTCGCTGTCGGTGACGGCGCTGGCCAGGATCGGGCCGAGATCCTGCTCGCTGCAGCGATCGCAGCTGGTCCCGCCGTCGGGCAGGCCCGTGCCGATCGCCGGCAGATCGCCGACGTTGGGGCTGCGCGGGATGTAGACGAAGGCGTTGGGTACGCCGAGCTGGTTATTGGTATCGCCGTCCGTCCTGCCCGGGGTCACGACCTGGCCGGTGATGCGGGTCGGAGCGCTGGCGGAGCAGCTGGGGATGGCGTCGCACAACGCGCAGCCCGTCACTCCGCCCACGCAGCGCGTGGGCGCGCCGGCGGCGCCCTGGCAGGTCTCGAAGGCGGCGCAAGTGCGGCCTTCGGCGGCGCAGTCGAAGACCTGCCCGCAGTTGTTCACGGCCTTGCCGCACTGCCAACCGAGCTCGGCGCAGCTGGAGCCATTGGGCGTGCATGCCGGCTGCGGCGGAGCGTCGCACTGGAAGGCCGCACGCACGCCGCAGGCCTCGCCCAGCGGACAGCCGCTGCCGTGGACGATGGCGCAATCGAAGCGGTGCTCGGCGGTGGTGCCGCAGCCGTCGAACACGACGCCGCATTCCTTGCCCGCGCAAGCCGCCTCCGCCGTACGCGGCTGGCAGCTGGAGTTACCCGGTGCGCCGCACTGGAAGGGCGCCGTCGTGCCGCAGGCTTGCCCGTCGGGACAGGACCCACACGAGTGGGTGCCGCCGCAGCCGTCGCCGACCAGTCCGCAGGCCTTGCCGGCGCAGGCCATCGGCTGCGGTGTGGGTACGCAGCGCTGCGGGACCTCGCAAGCTCCGGCGCGGCAAACCTCGCCGTCGGCGCAGCTGCCGCAGGTATAGACGCCGCCGCAGCCGTCGCTGGCGGCGCCGCAGCTCTTGCCGGCGCAGGCCGCGTCGCGCTCGAGCGGCGTGCACACCGCGCCGCCGGCGCCGCACTGGTTGCGGGTGCCCCCGCCGCCGCAGGTCTCACCGTCGGGGCAGGGAAAGAGAGCCTGGCAGTCGATCAGGCCGCCGGCGACATCCTTGCCGCAGCCGTTCGAAACCGGCCCACACTTGCCGGCACAGGCCAGGGCGGGGTCGGCAGGCTCGCACGTGGGAATGGCGCCGCACTTCTGCGGCCCTCCCACGCCGCACAGCTCCCCGCTCGGGCAGCTGCCGCAGTCGAACAGACCACCGCAGCCGTTGCCGATCAAGCCGCACTCGGCGCCGGCCTCCGCACAGCCGGGCAGGCGCGAGGGGCAGCTATCGGGGGTGCTGGTCTGCGGCATCGCGCACTGGAAGGGAGCGTCGATCCCGCACAGCTGCCCGTCGGGGCACGAGCCGCAGTCGACGGTGCCGCCGCAGCCGTCGCCCTCGACCCCGCATTGCTTGCCGGCGCAGACCGCTGCGGCCGTCTGCGGCGTACAGAGCTCGCTGAGCGAGGTGCAAACGTTGGCGCTCACGATGCCGCAGGCAGCGCCCTCGGCGCAGGAGCCACAATCGACCGTGCCGCCGCAGTCGTCGGCGACCACGCCGCAGCTCTTGCCCAGCGCCTCGCAGCTGGCCGGCGTGCAACTCAGCGAGCCTCCGCCTTCGCCTCCGCCCACGAAGTCCATGTCGCGAGCGTCGTTGTTGGCGCTGGGCTGATTGGCGCTGCCGGCCTCGCCCTGCGAGGGCTGGGTGACGGAAGTGGGTGCGGGCGGCGAGTTGCCGCACGCGATCAAGCTGATCAGGGCGAGAACGCCCGACGCTGCACGGGGGAGGCGACCGAACATCGAGGACAAGGAAACTCCGGACGAGCAAGGCACGCCACGATGGCGGCCAGATCTCTTCACCGCAGCAAGTTAGTGGGTCTCGCCGCGAGAATGGCTCGTGGAATTTGCACGATTGCTCGTGAACGTACCAATTCGACGCGAAACTTGTGCGCGCGCGTACCAGTCTGATACGGGAGACGCAGCTGACGCCGTGCGCCAGCACGCGTTACGCCCGGCTACGTCTCGTGCTCAGCGGCAGCTGGACTGCCATGGACCCCAGATCGCCACGGTCAACCCGTCGCTCTGGATGTTGGCGAACAGGGTCCCACCATCCGGCGAGAAGGTGGCGCCCGCGAACTCGGAGTCGCTCAGGGAGTTGAAGGCGAGGGGCGAGACGCCGCCGTCGTTGCCGATCGCGAGCAGCCAGTTGTCATCCTCGCCGTCCGTGCAGGCCACGGCGAAGCCGTGGGGGACCGCCGTGATGTTGTCGGGGCCGTCGAAGGGCGAGCCGACGGGAATGAAGGCGATCAGCTCCAGCTCCTGGTGCTGGGGAGCATAGCGCCAGATCTGGCCCGAGTGGGCCGCGGCGGTGATGTCTTCTGGATCCTCGGCGAGGGGGCCGCCGGCGTAGCTGGACACGAACCAGATGCTACCGTCGTAGCCGAGCCAGGTGCCCTCAGCCTTCTTCAGCGGCGTCGCGCCGCGCGCGATCGCTTGTTCGCGCACCGGCGTCTCGCCTCGCAGCGGGTTTGGGCGGGGCACACGGAGCCAGCGCACCCGCAGGCGTGTGCCTGGCTCCTGCACCACGGAAAGGTCGCTGTCGATGCCTTCGACGGACAGGGCTTCGAGCACGCCGCCGGCGTGCAGGCTGCCGGGGCCGGCGAGCGGATGGTGCGGGGTGAAGCGGTAGATGCAGCCGAGCGGCTCGCTGGCGTCTTCGGTCAGGTACGCGCGACCTTTCAGATCGAAGGACACGGCTTCGTGCTCGAAGCGACCCAATGGGACGATGGGCTCCGGGTTTCCGCCGCGCCTCGGGTCGACCTCGAAGATGTAGCCGTGCGGCCTGGACAGGATCTCGTCCGTCTCTTCGCAGCTGAGCCAGGTGCGCCAGGGGCTGCGACCGCCGGCGCAGTTGTCGACCGTGCCGGCGAGGCTGATCTCGTGGTGCAGGAGCTTGCGACCTTCACCGACCAGCAAGGTCGTCGTGCCGCCCGCGCCATCCGGATCGTAGGTGGGGGCGACGCCGGTGGTGGGGATGGCGATCAGGCCGTCCTCCAACACGTCCTCGGAGTTCATTTCGTGGTTGCGCACCAGCCAGGTGCCGCGCGCGGCCTCGAAGGTGGCCATGCCGTCGTGCCCGGAGGGCACCACACCGCCGTTGCTCAGCGCCTCGCCGGTACGCGAGAGAATGCGGTACTGAAAGCCTCTGGGCAGATCGAGGATCCCGTTCGGATCGGGGATCAGCTCGCCGTAGCCGCGGAATGAGCCGCTGAGCGGGCCCTGAAACGGCCGCACGGGGCGGCGGCGGCGCGCGTGCGCCGGGCGAGCCGCGCTGACGACGGAAGCCATCGAGCCTGTGGCAGCGAGAACGAGAGCACCGGAACGGATGAAGGAGCGCCTGGAGGTGAACATTCGCTGAAGCATCACGCCCCCGTGTCACCCCGCGGTGACGACCTGGGGACAGGGCCGGAACAAACCGTCCTCCGGCGGGCCAGCGCCGCAACCCGTCCACTCGGGGGTAGAGTTCGGCGCCCCGTAGGATCGAGCGTTCGGAGCCGCAGGCCAATGGGCAAGCTGTCGGCGAGCTGGCAAAAGGCGCTGGCGCGCCAGTACCTTCAGGTTCAGCTGTTCAGGAACCCCGTCCTGTGCGCCATCGCCGGTGCTGGCGCTGGGAACACCGGAGCGCTGGGGACCCGCCTTTGCGAGAGCTCCAGCGCGGCGGAGCTGAGTGCGGCGCTCGGGCAGCTGCAAGCGCTCGGCCGCTGCGCCGCATGGCGGCGCGCTCGGGAGCCAAGTTCATCGTCTTCGATCCGGCGCGGGTCCACGGGATCGTCGCGCGCGATCACTACTGCGTGATCTTGTTGGACCCAGCAGGAGTTGCTCGTCGACGACTCGCTCGAGCAGCTGTCTCGCCGCTACGTTGCGGTGAGTGCTCCGCCACGGTGACGATCGTTGGCCTCGAGAGCGTGGTGAGGCAGCCTGGGCATCGGCTACTTTTCCGTAACGTGCGAACATCCAGCGTTCGCCGTCGCGCTCGCGATGCAGGAATTTCACAGCGTGAAGCACGCAGTTGCACCATCTGTCGCTGCGAGCGGCTTCCCTCGAGCGCGACACTGTGGGAAGCTGTGCGAGCACATGTTGGGGAGGCGATCCGCTGGCGCGCGAGGGCTGGCTGCGGCGTTGCTGGTAGCGAACATCGCAGCTGCGGCTGAGCCAGCACCTGCGGCAGCTCCGCCGGCCAGCGCCCCCGCGCTGGAGGGCTGGTATCTTTTGGCCACGGGCGGCTACGGCGCGAGCACGCAGAATGCCCGCAGCATGGACCTCGCGCCGTACGGCCTGTCCTTTGGTCTCGATGCCGGCTACACGTTTGCATTCGGTCTGCATGCCGGCGCGTACTTCGACTACTCGCTCGGTCACACGACGGCGCAACAACGAGATCCGCTGATCGGCAGAGAGTTCGATTACGACGCCGATACGGCCGCTCTGAACGCGGGCGTGAGCATCGCCTATGACGTGCCGCTGTACGCGCTGGTGCTGCGCTACAAGCTGGGTCTGGGCGTCACCTCGATGAGCTGGGACTTCGGCGACGTGGATGCATCGGATGTGTTCTACGGCGACGTGAGCCAGCCGAACGTGGGCGTTCACGTGGCGCCGGGGGCAGCGCTGTTGTGGCCGCTGGGCGGGTTCGTCGCGGGTGCCGGTTTCGACTATCTCGCGCAAGTGAACCGCTCCATCCCGAGCGCCTTCCTGGGCCAGTTGCTGATCGGGGTGAAGTTGTGAGGCGCGGCCTTTGCTCGGTCGCGCTGGCGCTATGTGGTCTCGGTTCGAGGCTCGCCGCTGCCCAGCCAGCGGCGAGCGCGCCAGCGTCGGCGCCCGCGGTTGCGGTGTCCAATCTGCAGAACCCGGAGCAGGCCGACACGCGCTACTCGGCCTATAGTCTGCCTCGCGGGGTCTGGGGCTTCGACGTGGGCGCGCTCGGCTTTGGCGGAGGTGACGCCTTCGCCAGGCTCGGCGTCACGTATGGCTTTGGGGCAGGCATCGAAGCCGGTGTGAACCTCGCGCATGTCGGCGTGGGTCTGCTGAACGTGAGCGGGGCGTGGCACTTCATTGATACCCGCTACTTTGATCTCGGGTTTCGCACCGGCGTCTGGTACGGCCGCGGTCAGTGGTTCTGGACCGCTCAGGGGCTCGCGGAACGAGTCGTCTCCCGGATCGACGTCTTGAACGTGCCGCTCGCGCTCACGGCCAGCGTATCGATCCTGGGCTGGGCGCAGCTCGATCTTGGAGTGCAGTACACGTTCTCGCAGGTCTATGGCTCCGGCGCCAGCAGCCGGGAACGATCGCCATTCAGCGACGCCGAGTTTGCCACGCGCCAGTTCTTTTTCAGACCTGTCGTGCGCGTGTTCGTCTCGGACAATACGGCGCTCCAACTCTCCGCAAAGCTGCCGGTGCAGAGCGAGTTGGCGCTCGAGAACAGCACACCCGAGCTGTCCTTTTCCGACACCTGGGCGATGGAGGGTGGGCTCCGCTCGCGCTTCGCGCCGGACTTCTTCGGCAACGTTCGCCTGCACTATGGCTACGTCTCGAGGGCGCTCTACGGCGCACGCCTGTACCCGTCGTTCGAGCTCGAGTTGCGCTGGTGAGTCGGTGCTGCTGGGCTCGTGTTGTCAAAAGAGCAGTATTGCAACTCGTTGGGGGGGGGAATCAGGTGGTAAAAAAACATTGGGGCGCCGTGGCTCTGATCACGGCTCTGTCGAGCATTGCGTGCGGCGGGGAGCAGCAGCCGCCGGCCAAGGCCGCGGAGGACGCTTCGAATTTCGTGTTCGCTCCGCGGGAGGGGCAGGTGTTTCAGCACGAGATGAAACACCTGGAGGAATTCGCGGTGCCCGAGAAGAATTTCCGCGAGGCGCAGGAGTGGCGCATCCTGTGGGAGGTTCGCGTCGAGAAGCAACGTGACAACTATCTCTATCACCGTCGCCTGGTGGAGCTCGCGCTGAGCGTGAACGATCGAGCAGAGCTCATGGGCAACGAGGTCACCGAGAAGCGAGCGGAGATCGTGCAGGTGATGGGCCCCTATGGCCGCGTGCTGGATGTGACCGGTACGGAGACGCTCACGGAGGCGATCGCCTCGCTCGCGCCGCCGGAGCTGCAAGGCGCCGTGGCCGAGCAGTTCTCGCCCACCAACTTGCGCGAGCTGCTACTGGAGCGCGCCGTGGACACGTTCGAAGATCTGGTGGAGAAGCCCGCACGCGTGGGCGCATCCTGGCAGGCGCGCAAGACGAGTGGGCTCTTGCAGCCGACGCAGGTGCGGGTGGATTCCGCGCTCCCGTGCGGCGCAACGGAGTGCCGCAAGGTGGTGCGCAGCTACGACATTGACCAGCAGAAGCTCGGCGATCTCGCGCGGCGCCGGGTGGCGCGCTTCGTTGCAGACCAGCAGTGGGACCCCAACGCGCTACAGGTGGTCGACACGGAGGTGAAAGCCGAAGACCATTTCGTCGTGGAACCCACGACGTGCCACTTTCACGACGCGCTCTTGACAGAGCAAGGGCGCTTTGTCCTGCAAGGTCCAACGGGCAGTCGCGCGGAGGTGCTGCTCACCTCTCGCGACTCGAGTCACGCCGAATATCCGCCGGCGAAGTAGCATTGCCAGGCGCCTGGCCGGGTGATGCAAAACCCGGTGAGGGCCAGGATGAGGTCTGAGAGCTCCGACGTGGCGAAAGCCCCCCGCCCGGGGGGCGCCCCTGCATACGTCTGCACACGGGAGGGATCGACAGCTGCCGACGCTGGTTCGCCCAGATGTATTCGCGGATGGGGTGCCCATGGATCCGCCCGAGCATCTGCTGACAGCTAGCGCTTCCGCGCTTCGGGATGATCGGTGCGGAACGGCACTGCCGGCAAACCGTCGCCGTTCCACAGATTGACGACGGGGTAGTCGGCCCAGCCGAAGCGCACGTACTTGGGGGCGGCGACCTGAGGGCTGGACACCACGACCGTATCGCCAGCGATCTGTGCTTCGGCGTTGACGAACTTCTCGTCCGCACCGGCGATGGCGAAGCCCGTCAGGCGATCGCCTCGCTTCTGCAGCCCCTTACCGACGTTGTCGAAACGTACGACGAGCTTGCCCTTGTCGACCGAGGCGGAGCGAAAACTGGGGCCGGAAGCGACGACGCGCTCGCCGTATCCCAGCTTGCGTGCCAGGAGCGCCAGCCGTTCGCCGACGGGCTGCTTGCGCGTGGGGTGGATGTCCTTCTCGTCGCCCACGTCGGTGATCACTGCCACGCCGACCTTGGGCAGATCTTGCGCTACCTGCACCTGCGCCTCGCGCAGCGCTGCCCAGCCGCTCTCCTGGGGCTCCTCCGCGATCGCCATGTACGGGGCGAGCTGGACGATCAGGAATGGAAAGTCCCCACTGTTCCAGTCTTGCCGCCAGCCCTTGATCATGGCGCCGAGCAGCGCTCGATATTCGTTCGAGCGCCCGGCGTTGGACTCCCCCTGGTACCATGTCGCGCCTTTGACCGTGTAGGGCACGAGCGGCGCCAGCATGCCGTTGTACAGCACGCTGGGCAGGTTCTGATTCAAGCCGGGCGGGCTCGGCTGCGTGGGCCGCGTGCGCTCGGCTTTGTAGCGCCACTCCCCGGTCAACGGCAGCGCGCTCGCATGGGCCTCCGGCGGCGCGATCCACATGTCTGCCGCGGGCCCCGTGAGGCCGCCGTCGCCCGTGTGGTCCCAGGCGCGCACGGCGATCACGCTGCGGCCGGCGTGGACCGCGGAACCCGGAACGCGGTAGTGCCGCGCCGCTTGCCAGAAGTTCGGCGTCTCGGCGCCGGTGCTGCCCACCTTCACGCCGTCGAAGAAGGTCGTGTCGTAGTCGTCAATCGCGCCCAGGTGTAGATCGAGATCATGGCCCGCCCAGGCGGCGGGGATATTGACCTCGCGACGGAACCAGATCCCGCCATCGACCTGGAGCTCGGGCGCCACCCGTTCCCAGAGCGTGGGCAGCGTCATCGGGCGCCAGTCGCGCGCGTCGAGGTTGGGCGCCGACCAGCCCTTGGCCGAGGCGAGCAAGCCTGGATCCTCAAACAAACCCTGCGGCTTGCCCGCGGCCACCCAGGCCGCGAGATAGCGCTCGTAGACTTCCTTCGCCGCCGCGCTCGGCGGCGCCAGCGCGGCGAAGGCGCTCTCGGGCATACCCCACTTCACGAGTGCGCTGCGACTGGTCCAGGCTTCTGCCGGAGTTCCACCCCACGAGCTGTGGATCAAGCCCACGGGCACCTTGCGCGCGGCGCGCAGCGCGCGCCCGAAGTAGTAGCCCACGGCGGAGAAGTGCTCGCGGGTCTCCGGCGCCGCGGCTTCCCACTTGCCGGTGACGTCAGCGCGCGGCGCTTCGGCGACCTGGCGGCCCACCGTGAACATGCGCAACCCGGGATCGGCCGGGGCGTCGATGTCCGCCTTCGCCTCGAAGCTGCGGGCGAGCTGGAACTCCATGTTGGACTGCCCGCTGCAGACCCACACTTCACCCACCCAGACGTCTTTGAGCAGAAGCTCGTTCTGGCCGGTGATCTTTAGTTCAAAGGGACCGCCTGCCTCCAGCGGCTTCAGGGTGACCACCCACAACCCACCGCGCGCCTGGGTGTTCGCGCTCTGCCCGCGGAAGGACACGGTGACCTTTTCTCCGTCAGGAGCCCAGCCCCAGATCCGCACCGGCGCCTTCTGCTGCAGCACCATGCCGTCGGAAACGAGTGCTGGGAGCTTGACGTTGGCGGATGCGAGCGAGCTGTGCAGGAGGAGGGCGAGAACGCTGAGCAGGAGGCGGCGGCAGGACATGCGCGCAGCTTACATGGTGCATCGCGCCGATGTGCGTGTAGTGTGCATCAGGGTGCTCTCTGGTTGTGGCAAGGCCACCAAAGTCCGCGGGTAGCGGTTCAGTACGCGCTTGTCGACCTCGAGCCGGGGAGCACGCAGGGGCCCAGCTCGAGTGCGCAGGTGTGCGGGCGGCTGCGAGCCAACGAACGCGTGTCGAAAGCCCAGCGCGGCTTCGCCAGGAGCGCTGAGCTAACCTGAACTGAATGGGTGAAACACGGCGATCGAGGAGCTGGCTTGCGCTGGCTTCAGCTCTTACCGGATCTGTGCTGGCAGGCGCGTGCGGCAGCGGCACTCCGAGGCCGGGGCTCGATGATGCCGACCTGTTGACGTCCGAGAACGCGGGCAGCGCGGGCAGCGCCGGAGCGGCGGGCGGCGCCGGCAGCAGCGGCGCGTCGAGCGACGGCGATCGCTTTTTGCTCGAGTACGGCAGCGCCGTGTGCGCGATCTACGAGCCCTGTTGTAACGCCGCGGGGCAGGGCTTCGATCCCGGCGGATGCAGCGAGTGGTGGGCGAAGCTGACGGCGGCTTACCTGCCCGATCAGTTCGTGCCTGCAGCGGGGGCGGAATGTCTGTCAGCGCTGTCGCAGGCGCGCGCGCAAGATCCCGATCGTTGCAGCAACGTACCGCTCTTCCAGGACGCCACGCTGAACACGCTGTGCGCCAAAGCGTTCGTCGCGCCGGCGCGCGCAGGCGCTCCGATCGGTGGCAAGTGCACGCTGTCGGGGGACTGCGCCGCGAGCGGCGACGAAGTCGGTCAGGTCACGTGCTACGGCCATACCTGCATTCTGCAGCGCGAGGGCGCCAGCGGCGACGGACCCTGCTACGCGGGCGGCAGTGTCGCGCTGCAGGATATGATGTACACCTGTGATGCTGGACGGGGGCTGTACTGCGATCGCCGTAACAACGCCTGTGCACCGCAGGTCGGAGCCGGCGAGCGCTGTGAGTTCGGCAATGCTTGCGACTCGAGCGCGATGTGCGTGGGCGGGCTGTGCAAGGCGCTCCCGGAACAAGGGGAGCCGTGCCTCAATGGCATCCCCGGCGCGGGCGGCTACTGCAAATCCGGCAGCTGTGACGTGGCCACGCTCACCTGCGGCCCGGGTCCGGGCATCGGCGGCGCCTGCAGCGAGACCAGCAAGTGCGAGACGGGCGTGTGTCTGGATGGTACGTGCGCGTCTTCGGATTGGCAGCGCAATCTGAACTGCGTGGGCAGCCCGACACGACGCCAGTAGGGCGCCCCCGAGATGCGTCGGACACTGAACGCACTCGGCCGAGGACGGCGCTCCCGGCGAGCTTGTCGTGAACGTGTCACTGATGCGCCGCTCAGGATAGCTGCGGCATCTTGCCTTGCTCGTCGGCGACGATTGCTCGCCGTTCAGCCGCCCCCTAGTCTCGCGCGACTCGAAAGGGAGGGGAGCATGAGTATTCCAAAAGTCGCAATCGCGTGTCAGGGTGGCGGCAGTCACGCTGCTTTTGCTGCCGGCGTACTCGCCAGGCTGCTCGGCGCCGAGGAGCGCGAGCGCTTCCAGCTGGTGGCGTTGAGCGGCACGTCCGGCGGGGCCATGTGCGCATCGCTGGTCTGGCGTGGGTTGGTCTCCAGCGGTCCAGAAGAAGCAGCGCGGCGCCTGCTCGCCTTCTGGCGCGATCTCGAGGTGCACGACTGGGCGGATGCGATCTCCAACTTCTGGAGCGTCTGGTGGTCGCGTCTGCCGGTCACGGTCGATCTGAATCCTTATCTGTACGAGCCCGCAGCCGAGCCGACGCTGCGGCGCCTGCTGAGCAAGCATCTCGATCTCGAGCAGCTCGACCGCCAGCAGCCCAGCGGCGATCGCAGCCATCCCAAGCTCCTGATCGGAGCCACCGACGTGTTGTGCGGCGATCGGGTGATCTTCACCGGTGAAAAGCTGACCTACGATGGCGTGATCGCGTCGGCGGCCGTGCCGCCGCTGTTCCGGGCCGTGAAGGCGGGCCAGCACCTGTGCTGGGACGGCCTGTTCACCACCAACCCACCGGTGCGGGAATTCACTGACCTCGACCCGCGGCCGGACGAGATCTGGCTGGTCCAGATCAATCCGCAGCGCCGCGCCCGTGAGCCGCGCAGCTTGCAGGAGATCAACGATCGTCGCAATGAGCTCGCCGGCAACCTCTCGCTCGGGCAAGAGCTGTACTTCGTGCACCGGATCAATCGCTTGCTGGAGAGCTACCCCGCGCTCTCCGATCGCTACCAGCCGATCCGGATCCGCGTGGTGGAGCTCTCGGGTGCCGAGCTCGACTATCCATCCAAGCTCGATCGCAACCCGGCCTTCATCGAGCAGTTGATCGAGCGCGGCAGCAACAGCGCCGAAGCGTTCTTTGACGGTCGCTCGGAGTGGCCCCGCGCGTTCAGTACGCCTGCCCGGAGCGTGATCGCGGCGGCCGCGGAGTGAGGTCCGGAGAGCGGGCTCGAGGACGAGCGTTGCCGTACAGAGCCCGCTGACCCCAAATCAAGCAGCGCCGAGTGCCGGGGGGAGCTGGGCCCGGCCACGGGCCGCCCTGCGCGCTTCCTTGCGGGCGCGGCGCCGGGCGGCCATGCGATCGAGCGTGAGGTAGACGATCGGGGTCGTGAACAGCGTCAGCAGCTGAGAGACGAGCAGGCCGCCGATGATGGTCAGGCCCAGCGGGTGGCGGAGCTCACTGCCTGCGCCGCTGCCGAGCGCGAGCGGCAACGCGCCGAGCATGGCCGCCAGGGTCGTCATCAGGATGGGGCGGAAGCGCAGGCGGCAAGCTTCGCGAACGGCGTGGCTGGCGGGCGCGCCCTCGCGTTCCGTCTCCAGCGCGAAGTCGATCATCAAGATGGCATTCTTCTTCACGATGCCGATCAGCAGCACGATGCCGATCAGGGCGATCACGTTCAGGTCGGTGCCGCTCAGCCAGAGCGCGATCAGCGCGCCCAGGCCCGCGGAGGGCAGGGTGGAGAGGATGGTGAGCGGATGCGCGTAGCTCTCGTAGAGCACGCCGAGCACGATGTAGACGGTGAGCAGCGCCGCGCCGATCAGGAAGGGCTGGCTGGAGAGCGAGTCGCGAAATGCCTGGGCCGTGCCGGAGAACGAGGCCTTGATCGTCGGCGGCAAGCCCAGCTCTTGCTCGGCCCGGTGGATCGCGTCCACCGCCTGCCCGAGCGCCACGCCGGGAGCGAGGTTGAAGGAGAGCGTGATGGAGGGAAACTGGCCCTGATGGTTCACCTGCACGGGAGAGCTGCCGATCTCCTGCTTGCCCAGCGCGCGCAGGGGGACTTGCGAGCCGTCCGGCGCGCCCACGTACAGGTGGTCGAGGCCGCTCGGCCCCTGGGAGAAGGCCGGCGAGACTTCCATCACCACGCGGTACTCGTTGAGCTGGGTGAAGCTGGTCGCCACCTGGCGTTGTCCGTAGGCGTCGTAGAGCACGTTGTCGACGACGCCCGCCGTGAGCCCGAGGCGGGCGAGCGTGTCGCGATCCATGTTCAGGCTGAGCTGGAGGCCCGCGTTCTGCTGATCGCTGGTGACGTCGGTCAGCTCTTTGACCTTGCCCAGGCGCTCGAGCATGCGCGGGGCCCAGCTGTTCAGCTCCTGCAGATCGATGTCTTGCAGCGTGTACTGGTACTGGGTGCGCGAGGCCCGGCCGCCCACGCGCATGTCCTGGGCCGCTTGCAGGAACAGGTTGATGCCGGACACCGCGGCGAGCTTGGGTCGCAGCCGCGCGATCACCTGGTCGGGCGTGCTCTTGCGCTGCGGCTTCGGCTTCAGGCTGATGAAGGCGGTGCCGGTGTTGGTGGTGGAGCCGCCGCCGCCGGTGAAGGAGACGACCTGGTCGACGTCCGGATCGGCGGAGAGAATGTCGTTCAGCGCCTTGGCGCGCTCGCGCATGGCAGGGAAGGAGATGTCCTGCGGGGCTTGCATGAAGCCCATCATCAGCCCGGTGTCCTGCTGTGGGAACAGCCCCTTGGGCACGATCACGAACAGCGCCACGCTCGTGATCACGGTGGCGAGCGTCACACCCTGCATGACGCGCTGGTGAGCCAGCACCCAGTCGAGCGCGCGCAGATAGGTCGCCTGCAAGCGATCGAAGCCGCGCTCGAGCGCGCGCAGGACGGCATTGGGATGCTCCGGTTGCGCGCGCAGCAGGCGCGAGCACAACATCGGCGTCAGGCTCAAGGAGACCAGGGCCGAGATCGCGATCGCGATGCTGAGCGTGACCGCAAACTCGCGAAACAGTCTGCCCACCACGCCGCCCATCAGCAGGATGGGCAGGAACACCGCCACCAGCGAGGCGGTGATCGAGAGGATGGTGAAGCCGATCTGCCGGGCGCCGGCCAGCGCCGCTTGCAGCGGGGACTGGCCTTGCTCCAGGTGGCGGGTGACGTTCTCCGTGACCACGATCGCGTCATCCACCACGAAGCCGGTGGCCACCGTCAGCGCCATCAGCGACAGGTTGTCGATGCTGTAGTCGAGCAGATACATGACGCCGAAGGTCCCGATCAGCGACAAGGGCACGGCGGCGCTCGGGATGAAGGTGGCGCGCAGGTTGCGCAGGAACAAGAACACGACCGCCACCACCAGCACCACGCTGGCCAGGAGCGCGCGCTCGACCTCTTGTACCGAGGCGCGGATCGACTGGGTGCGGTCGACGGAGTTTTGCACGTGGATGGCGGGCGAGATCGACGCGGCCAGGTCGGGCAACAGCTGGCGAATGCGTTCGTTGGTCTCCAGGATGTTCGCACCCGGCTGGCGGCGAATGACCAGCACCACCGAGCGCTTGCCGTTGGTCCAGGCGGCGGCGCGGTCGTTCTCCACGTCGTCGAACACCTTGGCCACATCCGAGAGGCGCACTGGTGCGCCCGCCTTCTGACCGATCACCAGGTCGCGGAAGGCGTCCGCGCCGAAGAGTTGGTCATTGGCCGAGATCACGCGCATCTTGCCGCCGCCGCTGAGCGAGCCCTTGGGCGCGTTGGCCGTCGCCGCCGAGATCGCGCTGCGCACGTCTTCCAGGCCCAGGCCGACGCCGGCGAGCGCGTCGGGGTCCACTTGCACGCGCACCGCTGGCTGCTGCCCGCCGCCCACGAACACCTGGCCCACGCCCTCGACGCGCGACAGCTTTTGAACCAGCACGGTATTGGCCGCGTCAAACACCTGCGCGAGCGGCAGCGTGTCGCTGCTCAGGGACACGATCATGATAGGCGCGTCCGCCGGGTTGACCTTGCGGTAGTTCGGGCGCGTCGGCAGGTTGGTGGGCAGCTCGCCACCCGCGGCGGCGATCGCGGCTTGCACGTCGCGCGCCGCCGACTCCACGTTGCGGGCCAGATCGAACTGGAGGGTGATGTTGGTGGTGCCGAGCGAGCTGGTCGAGGTGATCTCCGAGACGCCGGCGATGCGTCCAAAGCGGCGCTCGAGCGGCGTCGCCACGGAAGAAGCCATCGTCTCCGGGCTGGCTCCGGGCAGCGCGGCGTTGACGTTGATGGTCGGGAATTCCACGCGCGGCAGTGGCGCGACCGGCAGCAGGCGGAAGGCCAGGACACCGGCGAGCACGATGCCCAATGAGAGCAGCGTGGTCGCCACCGGCCGGCGGATGAAGATGCTGGAGAACATCATGGCGGGCCTCTCCCGGCCTCACGGGCCAATGGCGGCGTCGTCCTCGCCATAGCGGGGCAACGCCGGCGCACGCCGTGTGACGCTGCGCAGCCAGTGGCCGAAGCGGGTCATGTACAGATAGATGACCGGCGTGGTGTAGAGCGTCAGCACCTGGGAGATCAGCAGGCCGCCCACGATCGACACGCCCAGCGGGCGCCGCAGCTCCGAGCCGGTGCCGGTGCCGAGCGCGAGCGGAATGCCGCCCAGCAAGGCCGCCAGCGTGGTCATCATGATCGGGCGGAAGCGCAGCAGGCACGCCTTGTGGATCGCCTCGAGCGGCGAGAGCCCTCGATCGCGTTCGGCCTCCAGCGCGAAGTCGATCATCATGATAGCATTCTTCTTCACGATGCCGATCAGCAGGATCATCCCGATCAGGGCGATCACGCTGAACTCCTGCCCACACACGAGCAACGCGAGCAGCGCGCCGACGCCTGCGGAGGGCAGCGACGACAGGATGGTGATCGGGTGAATGTAGCTCTCGTAGAGCACGCCCAGCACGATGTAGACGGTGATCACCGCCGCCGCGAGCAGAGCAGGCTCGCTCGCCAGCGACTCACGGAAGGCGCGCGCAGTGCCGGTGAAATCGGCGCGCACCCCGGGCGGCAGCGCCACACGCCGCTCCGCCTCGTGGATCGCGTCCACGGCCTGGCCGAGCGAGGCACCGGGTGCGAGGTTGAAGGAGAGCGTGGCCGCCGGGAATTGACCCTGGTGCGCGACGATCAGCGGCGCCGTCGTCTCGGCGAAATGAGCGAAGGCGGAGAGCGGCACCGTGTCGCCGCTCTTGGAGCGCACATACAGGTGCGCCAGCGCACCGGGGTCATCCTTCAGCTCCGGCTTGACCTCGAGGATCACCCGGTACTGGTTCAGCTGGGTGAAGATGGTGGACACTTGCCGTTGCCCGAAGGCGTCGTACAGGGTGTCGTCGATGGCTTGCGGCGTGATGCCGAGGCGCGAGGCGGTGTCGCGGTCGATGGTCAGCGCGACGGAGAGTCCGCCGTTTTGCTGATCGCTCGCCACGTCGGCCAGCTCGGGCAGCTGCGAGAGCTCCCGCTGCATCGTGTCGGCCCAGAGCGCGAGCTCCTGCGGGTCGGAGTCCTCGAGCGTGTACTGGAACTGGGTCTGGCTGACGCGCGTATCGATCTGCAGGTCCTGCACCGCCTGGAGATGCACATCCAGGCCGGGTAGCTCGGCCAGCCGCGGCCTCAGCCGGTCGATGATCTCGCCCGCGCTCGCGTGCCGCTCGCTGCGCGGCCTGAGCGTGATCGAGAGCCGGCCGCTGTTGGTAGTGGGGTTGGTGCCGTCGGCGCCGATGAACGAGACCACGTTGTCCACGTCCGGGTCGCTGCGTACGATGTCGCTGGCCTGCGTCTCCAGGTCCATCATGCGCGGGAACGAGACGTCGGGCGCGGCCTGGGTGACGCCGAGCAAGAGCCCCGTATCCTGCCCGGGGAAGAAGCCCTTGGGGATGCCGACCGCGAGCAGCACCGTCACGGCCAGCGTGCCGACGGTGATCACGGCCGTGGTCAGCTGGTGCGCGAGGACCCAGCGCAGACCGCGATCATAGAAGTCGAGCGCCGCATCGAAGACGCGCTCCGACGCGCGATAGAACCTGCCGCGCTCGCTGGCGGGGGGCTCCGGCTCCAGCAGGTGCGCACACATCATGGGCGTGAGCGTCAGCGACAGGATCGCGGAGACCACGATTGCCACGCTGAGCGTCACGGCAAATTCGCGGAACAGGCGCCCGACCACCCCGCCCATGAACAGCAGCGGGATCAGCACGGCCACCAGGGAGACGGTGAGCGACAGAATCGTGAAGGCGATCTGTTTGCTGCCGGCGATGGCCGCCTCGAACGGCGACATGCCGTCCTCGATGTAGCGCGCCACGTTTTCGATCATCACGATCGCGTCGTCGACGACGAAGCCGGTCGAGATGGTGAGCGCCATCAGCGACAGGTTGTCCAGACTGTAGCCGGCGAGGTACATGATGCCGAACGTGCCGACCAGCGACAGCGGCACCGTGATGCTGGGGATGGCGGTCGCGCGCAGGTTGCGCAAGAACGCGAAGATCACGCCCACCACCAGCCCGATGGTGAGCACCAGCGTGAACTCCACGTCCTCGACGGACGCGCGCACCGTCTCGGTGCGGTCCGACAGCACGCGCACCTGCAAGCCTTGCGGCAGGGAGGCAGTGAGCTGCGGCAAGAGCGCCTTGATGCGGTTGGCGACCTCGATCACGTTGGCGCCCGGCTGCCGCTGCACGTTGAGCAGAATGGCGCGCTTCTGGTCCGCCCAGCCCGCGAGCTCGGCGTTCTCGACGCCGTCGATCACGTCAGCGACCTCGACCAAGCGTACGGGAGCGCCGTTCTTGTAGGCGATCACCAGCGGGCGGAAGCCGTCGGCGCCGCTGAGCTGGTCGTTGGTGGCAAGCGAGTAGTTCTGGCGCGCGCCGTCCAGCGTGCCCTTGGGCTGGTTCACGTTGGCCGCGGCCACCGCCGTGCGCAGATCCTCCAGACTCAGCCCGGCGCCGGCGAGCGCCTCCGGATCGGCCTGGATGCGCACCGCCGGCTTCTGGCCGCCGTTGATCGAGACCAGACCCACGCCGGAGACCTGTGAGATCTTCTGCGCCAGGACCGAGTCGGCGTAGTCGTCGACCTGGCTCAGAGGCAGCGTGTCGGAGCTCACCCCGAGCGTCAGGATCGGCGCGTCCGCGGGGTTGCTCTTGCTGTAGCTCGGCGGTGAGGGCAAGCTGCGCGAAAGGAACGTGGTCGCGGCGTTGATCGCCGCCTGCACGTCTTGTTCGGCCGCGTCGATGTCGCGGTCCAGATCAAACTGCAGCGTGATCTGCGAGTTGCCGAAGCTGCTCACGCTGGTGAGCTGCGCCAGGGCCGGGATCTGCCCGAACTGGCGCTCCAGCGGCGTGGTCACCGAAGAGGCGACGGTGTCCGCGCTGGCCCCGGGCAGCTGCGCAGAGACCACGATGGTCGGATAGTCCACCTGCGGCAACGCGGAGATCGGTAGCTCGCGGAAGCCCAGCAGGCCTGCCAGCAGCAGCCCGAACATGAGCAGCGTGGTGGCGACAGGCCGCCGGATGAACAGCTCGGAGAAGCCGGTCATGACTTTTGCCGCCGCGGATGCGGTGCCCCGGATTCAGCTTCCTGCGGGCCAGGACCCTCGCCGCGGGGTGCGCCCTCGCCGCCTTTTCTCGGCGCGCCTTCGGCGCGGGGCGCAACCTTGGCATTGGGCTTGAGCTGGCTCTGACCTTCGACCACGACCTGCTCGCCCTCCGCCAGACCCTTGTCGACGACCGCCTGGTTGTCCTGGACCAGCGCCACGTTGACCGGACGCACCTGCACCGTCTGATCTGCCGTGACCACATAGACGAAGCTGCCGTCAGGTCCGCGCTGGATCGATGCCGAGGGCACCACCAGCGCGCCCGCGCGCGTCTCGACCTGCAGGCGCACCTTGACGAACTGATTCGGCCAGAGCTGCCGTTCGGCGTTGGGCACGATCGCCTTCAGCTTGGCGGTGGCCGTCTGCTGGTTGATCTGGTTGTCGACCAGGGCCAGGGTCCCGGAGCCGAGCGCCTGCGAGCCGTCGCGGCTCGACACCTGTACCCGCAGCGGACCCTTGGCGAGGGCCTGGTTGACCTGCGTCAGATCGTCCTGCGGCAGAGCGAAGACGATCGACATCGGATCCAGCTGTGTGATCACCACCAGCCCCGTCGGATCGCTGGCATGGATCAGGTTGCCCGGGTCCACCAGGCGCACGCCCGTGACCCCGGCGCTCGGCGCGCGCACCCGGGCGTAGTCGAGCTGCAGCTTGGCGTTTTCGATCTGCGCCCGGTCTCCCACCAGGTTGGCTTCGTACTGGTGCACCAGCGCCTGCTGATCATCGAGCTGCTGCTGGGTGATCAGGTTGTCCCGGGTCAAGCCTTGATCGCGCTTCAGCGTGGCGCGCGCCCCCTCGAGCTGCGCCGTGTCGCGGGCGAGCGCTGCTTCCGCCTGGTGCAGCTGGATGGTGAAGGGCCGCGGATCGATCTCCGCGAGTACGTCCTTGGCGTGCACCGCCTGGCCCTCCTGAAACAGCACGCGCTCGAGCCGTCCATCGACCTGGCTACGCACCGTCACCGTGCTGATGGGCACCGCGTTACCGAGCCCGTCGAGGTAGATCGGGACATCGCGGGCCATCACCTGGGCGGTCACCACGGGCACCGGCCTGGCAGCCGCGCCGCCCTGTGCTGCACCTGCCGGAGCACCCGCGCGGGGTTCGGCGACGGCGCGACGCGAGCGGAAGAAGAGTGCACCGCCAGCGAACAGGAGCAGCAGCGCGCCGATCGCGGCCAGCGTGCGCCAGCGCCGGGTCGAGCCTTCGCGCCGTACCGGAGGAAACGGACCTCCCAGGACTCTCTGTGACATTGCAGCCTCGTCAGCGAGTTTCGTGCCAGCGTCAAGCGGGACGCGCGGGGGGCGCGGCCGCCCGACGGCGCTACCGAACAAGCCAGCGCAGGCCCTCGCAAAGCCCGTTGCCTTTGCGATTTGCGCGCTGAGGAGGAAATAGGCGCGCAAACCCCGCCCTCGAAGACTTCGCGCGTCGAGCGTCTGCGATTCCGACACCTGTCCAGTTCCCAGACAGCTGCGAGCCGGGTCACCTTTCCTGCCAAGTGCAGGGTTTTCTGGCGCTTGCGCTCGCGGTCGCGCCCCGGCTTGACGGTACGGCTTTTGCTGTCCCAAGCTTCCCGTGGGAAAGAGGACGCTCATTCGACACCGCTTGCTGACGATTCTGCTGTTTGGTGCGATCGTGTCCGCGTTGCTCGTGGGTGCGCTGTTCCGCCTGCTGAGCGTGAGTACGCAGCACCGCATCGACCGCACGCGCGACGGCGTGCTGGAAGCAGTGACCGAGATCAGCGCCGGCCTGCGCACGCTCTCCGACCCGGCTCCGGGGGGCGTGGTCGGCATGCGTGCCGGCATCGTGCCGGAGAGCAGCCGGGAGCAGGCTCCGCGCGGGGTGCCTGCGGCGTGGACAGCGGTCATCCGCGCGGCGCTCTCGCAGGCCACCACCGAGCCGCAGTCTTCGCGGGCGGAGCTGGCGACCGGTACGCTCGTGTTTGCGACGCAGGTGGGAGCGAATGGTCAGCGCACCTGGGCGGGCATGGAAGTGCGGCCGCTGCCGCAGCTGGAAGCCTGGAAGGTCACCATCTGGCTGCTGGCGCTCGCGACCAGCGTGCTGGTCGTGACCACCGTGCGCGCGGCAGCGGTCATGCAGCGCGGCGCGACGGAGCTGCGCAACGCACTGGCGGCACTGTCACGCGATCTGGAGGCCCCCATCCCGCGCTCGCCCCTGCGCGAGCTTTCGGACGTGGCGGATGGCATCGCCGGTCTGGTGAAGAGCCTGGCGGACGCGCGGCGCGAAGAGGCGCGCCTGGCGCGCGAGCTAGCGGAGAATGAACGCCTGGCGGCGCTGGGGCGCGTCGCGGCCGGCGTGGCGCATGAGGTCCGCAACCCGCTCGCCTCGATCAAGCTGCGGCTCGATCTGGCAGGCTCGGTCACGCGCCTGCCCTTGGAAGTGGAGCGCGCGATCCACCACGCCACTTCCGAAATCGAGCGACTGGATCGCCTGGTCGCCGATCTTCTGGTGGTCGCCGGGCGCTCTACCGGTCCGCGCGCCCCGCTCTCTCTGGGGCAGCTGGCGCGCACGCGCAGCGAAGCGCTCGCGCCCTGGGCGGCAGAGCGGCACGTCGAGTTCCGCGTGCAAGGCGACGCGCGCGTGCTGGCGCACGCCGATTCGCTCGGCCGCGCACTGGACAACTTGCTGCGCAATGCCGTGGAGGCATCCCCCGCGCGCGGGCGCGTGCTGATCGAGGTCGATCAGCTCGGGGAGGTCGCGCTGCTGGCCGTGTGCGACGCGGGCGAGGGCGTGGCGGAGATGCGGCACACGGAGCTGTTCGAGCCGTTCTTTACCACCAAGCCCGGCGGCACCGGGCTCGGGCTGCCGCTGGCGCGCTCGATTGCTCGCGCGCACGGGGGCGACGTGCGCTACTCGCGCGCCGCTCGTGAGACGCGCTTCGAGCTGGAATTGCCGCTCGCGCCCGAGGGCGAGCCGCTCACCGAGCCCGCGCCGGCGAGGGCCCGGGCGGAGGCACGTCAGTGACGAGCCCCGGCTGTGTGCTGATCGTGGAAGACGAGCCGGGTCTGCGCGAAGGCCTGGCCGGCGCCGTGGAGCGCCTCGGATGCAGCTCGCTGGGAGCGCCCGGCGTCGCGGAAGCGCGCCGCTTGCTGCAAGAGGCGCCGGTCGACTGCATCCTGCTCGACATCCGGCTCAAGGACGGCGATGGGCTCGATCTGCTGGCGGAGCTGCGCGCGGGGCCCCGCCGGGACATCCCCGTGATCGTTGCGACGGCGTACGGCGACAGCGAGCGCACCATCCGCGCCATGCGCGACGGCGCCTTCGACTACGTCACGAAGCCGTTCGATTTACCGGCGCTGCTCGTCACCGTGCAGCGTGCCCTCGAGCAGCGCCGCATGTCGCGCGAGACGCGTTGGCCGGAGCGGCCGCGCGCTGCCGAGGGCGGGGGCCTGGTCGGTTCCAGTGCGGCCATGCTGGTGACCTGGAAACTGATCGGTCGCGCGGCGGCATCGTCGGCGCCCGTGCTCGTGACCGGTGAGACGGGCGTGGGCAAGGAGCTGGTGGCGCGCGCGGTGCACGATTACTCGCCGCGCGCGCGCGAGCCGTTCGTGGCCGTGAACCTCGCGGCCGTGCCGGCGGGGCTGATCGAGAGCGAGCTGTTCGGGCACGAAAAGGGCTCTTTCACCGGGGCGACCGCGCGGCGCGCCGGGCGCTTCGAGCTGGCAGGTGCCGGCACGCTGCTCCGGGATGAGATCGGCGATCTGGAGCCGAGCTTGCAGACCAAGCTGCTGCGCGTGCTGCAAGACGGCAAGTTCGAGCGCGTCGGCGGCCACGAGAC
>JAICTU010000118.1 GCA_025936205.1 Polyangiaceae bacterium
GCGCACACGCCATTTTCATCGAGCGTTGCGCTTCTCTCTCGCGACCTTCTCTCCCGATGCAAATTCACGCGCGGCAACCATCGGGTTCGCCGATCCGGAGCCTCGACGAGGACCGCGCTTCGTCGGCGTGCGCCTTCCGCTTCCGCACGGCCCCGTGCGCCCCCGCACGGCGCGCTGGCTCGCGCGAGGCCGTATCGTGTTCGCGCGGGTTGCGTGCGCCACTCTCGCAAGGCCGTCCCGCTTCCGGTCGCTGCGTCGCCGTCCATCCAGTTCAGAAGGTCTGCCCAGTGCCTGCCGGACTCGCGCGCCAGGCTGACGGCGGTCCAAGGCCGTTGTGCGCCCCGAGGAGTCGGACGGTGTCGTGGAGTGGAGGGTCCGGCTCATTCCCTCAGCACAGCGTGCGCTCGAATGCTGCACGCCGCCGCTGCGCTCATCTCGAGGGGCCGCCCGCTGTCATCCCCGGCCCAGTGCCGAGATGTGACGAATCATGAGGCCCCAGCCTCGCTTGCCTGCCTCGGTTCTGAGCGTGGCTTCGAACCCGAGGGGGGTGTCGCGGCTCGGGGCTTGGTTCTTCCTGTTGTCAGGGGAGATACCGCTGCGAGCTTTCTGAGGGGTTGGTCTCAGGCGAAAGCTTCCTGGGCGCTCCTTGCGGGCACCTTTGGCGCTTTGTGGGTTCGGCGGTGGCGGGGTTGGTCGTCCCTGGAGATCGGGGGTGCGCTGGCCAAGGTGAAACGCAGCGCGGTCTTCACTGCGCGGCATTCGCATGCCCTCGTTCCGGAGGGAACCTGACTCGGGGGGATTTCGTAGCTCGGCCGTGAGCGACGAGGGGGTGCGTATGGTGGAGATCCGGCCCTGAGAAATCCCCGCGAACTGGTCGCAAAAAAAGAGCCGGCGATCTCCAAGGACTCGCTCCGCTGAGTTTTCCAACTCCGGCAGTGCCCTTTTTTGTGAGGCGTCAGGTTCCCATGTGGAACTTCACTGGCGCAAAATGAGGGGCACCTCGCGTTGCGCCGTTTCGTCGAACGCTTATCCGCGCGCCCCCCCCCGCGCGGCGCGCTCCTGGTACGCGCTAGGGCGTTTGAGAGACGAGCCGCAGCGCGCTCATGGGGCGGTGGTGGGGACGTGGACTGTGAGGGGGGCCCGTTCGTGGAGGCGGACGGTGGCCGCGAGGGGGATGCCGGTGGGGGAGAGCTCGATCGTGAGCGGGGCTGGCGCCGGGAGGAAGGTGCCGGGGGCGATGCGGGGCACTCCGCGGCGTGCGGGCACGGCGTTGAGCGGGAGGATCAGTTCGAGCTCTTCGACGGTCAGTCCCTTGCTGGCGTGGTCGTAGCAGAGGGCGGCCAGGCCGCCGCGCACGTCGCGCGCGCAGATGCCTTGCTGGCGCGGCAGTTGGTCGTTCCAGGCGTCTTCCGTCACGCGCTCGGCGGCGGGAGGCTGGTTGTCCCACGGTGCAACGCGCAGGTTGTCGAGGCTGCGCGCGGGGTGGTCGATCTCCGGGATGGCCGCGAGATCGGCGATGCACAGGTTGCCGCCTTCGCTCGGGCCCGCCACGTGGATCAGGGGGCGCGAGATTGCGGGCGCGGCCAGCGCCGCAGCGCCCAGCCGTTGGATCTGTTCGAGCACGGCCGCCCGGCGAGCGCTGTCGACTTGCTTCGCGACCGTGATGCCTTGCGCCAGCACGCGTCCGAGCGACGCCTGGTGGCCGTAGCGCAGCGCCACCAGAAGCGCGGCAATGCCGCTGGGCACGGCCACGCGCGCCGCGAGCGGCGCCTGTTCCTCGGGGGGGAGACCACGCGGTCGGCGCAGCTCCAGTCCCGGCTGGCGCTGGCGGCCGTCAAAAGCACGAAAGCCGGCTCCCACTTGCGCCATCAATAGAGCGAGCGGACCAAACAGCACGCCCGGCGATTGTCCCGCGGCAGCAAAGAAGCCGCTTGCCACCGCCCCGATCGCATCGCCGCCCGCCTGCAGGTAGGCCTGCGCGGCCTCGGCAGCGATCGGCTCGCTCGCCACCGCGAGCCCGGAGCGTTTCATGTTTCCTCGATTTCGCTCGGCTCGAGCGGCTCGAGCGGCTCGTCGTCGACGCCCTGCCCCAGCGCGCGCAGAATCTCGCGCGCCCCTCGACCTTCCACGACCACGAACGCTTCGGAGAAACCGCGGATGCGCTCCGCCACGCGCTCGGCCAGGCCCAAGCCCACGCGCGCGCCTCTGCCGAACGCGAGCAAGCGCGCGTAGAGCACCTCGCCGGGCACCGGGTCGCGCTGGGCGATGTCCTGCACCAGGTGCGCGCCGAGCTCCGCCGCGGCCGCCGCGGCAGCGCTGTCTTCCTACAGCCCAGCGGGCTCCCAGGCGATGCGCACGTCGGGGGCCTTCAGCTGCGCGAAGAGGGTCGCCAGATCCTCGCGCGACTTGCGCGTCGGACGCACGCTCGCGGGCGTGCGCACCACCCACCACCGGGGCTTCACGATGTTGGCGATCGCGCGCACTGACTTCCAGGCACGCTCGGCCTTTTCGCCCCCTTCCAGGTTCGAGAGGTCGCTCGGCAGCACCAGGCTGAAGACGAAGCCCTTTGGCGCGACCGTCGCACAGGACTGGAGGCGCGGCTTGCCAGGCACGTTGCCCGGCTCGCAATCGATCTCCAACAGTGAGAACTGGTGTGCGTAGCGACCGAAATCCTTGGGAATGTGGGTCTCACCCACATGCGCGGAGGCCATGGGCGGGCTACTACTGCCCCCCGGCGCCAGTGGCAAGCGGCCGCCCCGGCAGAACGCCTCGATTGTTCGCCCACGGCGATGTTTTGGCCCGATTCGAGGCAGCTGGGTGCGCCGCAGGGTGAATTCAGCTGCCGCTGCTGCGAGAATCCGGCGGTTCGCTCGGGGCGCGGGGCGCCGCGGGCGCGGCACTCGAGCTGCCGGGCGCCTCCGTAGAAGCTGTACCGCCGGTTGCCACCAGCAAATCGGGGCGCCGCTCCCGCGTGCGCTGCAGGGCTTGTTCCGAGCGCCAGCGGTTCACCTCGGCGTGATGCCCGCGGCGCAACACCTCGGGAACTTCCAGGCCCCTGAATTCCTGTGGTCGGGTGAACTGCGGAAACTCCAGCAGGCCCCGGTTGGCAACGCTGAACGATTCGACCTGCGGCGACTCTCGATTGCCGAGCACGCCCGGCACGAGGCGCGCGGCAGCCTCGATGATCGCCATGGCCGCCACCTCTCCGCCCGCCATCACGAAGTCTCCGAGCGAGACCTCCAGGTCAATGAAGTTGCGTAGGCGATCGTCGAAGCCCTCGTAGCGGCCGCACGCCAGCAGGAAGGCACCGTGATCGCGCAAGCGCTCCGCAGTGCGTTGCGTGAAGGGCTGGCCTTGCGGCGTCAAAACGATCCGCAGCGGGCGTTGCGGGGCAGAGAGCGCCGCTTCGGCCGCTTCCAGCGCCGCGACGACGCAATCGACGCGCAGCACCATGCCCGAGCCGCCGCCGGAGGGCGTGTCATCGACGCTCTTGTATCGGCCGATACCATGCGGGCGCAGATCCTCGATGTGTAACGAGACGAGCTTCGTCTCGATGGCGCGCCCGACCAAGCTCGTGGCGCCGAACGCCGCGATCAACTCGGGGAACAGGGTGACGACACCGACAAACATGTCAGCGGCGGGCTTTGTGGCTCGGCGGGCTGGATGTTCCCGCGAGCTCGGGCGGAGCAGCGGCGGCGTCCGCCTCCGAGCGCGCTGGGCTCGGCACCTCGAGCAGACCGTCGAGCGAGCGCAGCACGATTCCGTCCCCCGTCACGTCCACTCGCTCCAGCCACTCCTCGAGCAGAGGCTGCTCGTAGCGCGCGCCATCAGGAGACTCGATCACGATGGCATCGACGGACGGGTACATCTGGATCTCGAGCACGCGCCCGAGCGGGCCCGAGGGGCCCGAGACTTGAAGCCCGACCAGATCACACAGGTAGTATTCGCCTGCTTCGAGGGGCGGCAGATCCGCGCGCTGCACGCTCACCGTGGAGCCGCAGAGCGCCTCCGCCGCAGTGCGGTCCCCCACCCCGGCGAGCCGCAGCAGGATCCCTTTGCCCGTGGAACGGGTGCTCGCGATGACGTACGAGTCGCTCGCTCCGTCGGGACGCGACAGCAACACGCGCTCTGCTTCGAGCAGCGCTCGACTGTCAGGCCAGTCCAGCCGGACTTCCAGCTCGCCCTTCAAGCCGTGAGCGCGCGTCAGGCGCCCGATGCGCAGCGGCGCTCCGGCCCCGGTTGCGTCCCCGGCAGGGCTCGAGACAGACCGCGGCATGTCGTCGACGATGTTTAGTCGACAATATCCAGGTGCGCACGGCGCCCCAGCTTCGTCGACGCAGCCGTGAGGATGGTTCGCATCGACTGCGCGGTGCGGCCTTCCTTTCCGATGACCTTACCGATGTCCCCCTTGGCCACCCGAAGCTCGATCAGGGAGTTCTGATCCCCTTCGATTTCCCGTACTTCAACGCTATCCGGGTCATCGACGAGGGCCTGTGCAATCGTGCTGATGAGTTCCTTGAGTGGCATGCCAGTTCGTTTCGAAAATGCTCACGCCGCCCCGTAGGAAGCCGCATCGCCCTGCCGCGACCGGACGGACCGCGACACGAAGGCCGCAAACGGAAGGAGAGCGTCAGGGCGGAAAGAGGTGAGCTCAGAGAATCGTGTGCGACGGGGTTGCCGCAACCAACGCCTCTCCGAGCCGCACGATCAGCTCGGGGTCGACTCTTTCGCCGGAAACTTCTTCAGAAGGTTGAGCAGGGTCGCCGACGGCAGGGCGCCCTTCGACGTCCAGTACTCGTAGCGGGAACGCTCGATCTCGAACGCCTTGGGATTCACCACGGGGTTGTAGACCCCCAGGCGCTCGACGAAGCGTCCGTCTCGCGGGTTGCGCGAATCCGTAACGACGATGCGGTAGTAAGGCGCCTTCTTGGTGCCGTGGCGAGCGAGTCGAATGTGGACGGCCATCTTGGTTCTTCTGAGAGTGCTGAGTGTATCGTTGCGTCGCGTACAGTGGCGGGCTCTCCCGAGCCCGGGAGCGGGACCGCCGCGGGACCGGACCGGAGCCCAGCCATGCCCATCGACCGGAACCCCGCCGAATCGGTGACGTCCCTAGCACCCCAGCACTTCGGCGACAATGGCTTGGGCCGTTGTCAATCTTGCCCAGGCTGGGTTGGGGGCGCCACCCTAGGTGAAACTTCGTTCCCTGGTCAAGGCCCGTGGTAGATTTGAAAGCAGCCGAGTAGAAGTGGAATGCGAGACGAAATTCTCACAGTCATTCGTGAAGTTCTGGCGCCGATGGTGGCCGCCGACGGGGGTCGCCTGTATGTGATTCGGGCCGATGCCGAGCGCGTGGACTTGCATCTCGCAGGCCGTTTTGCGGGTTGCCCAGGCAATCAGGTCGCCACCCAACGGGTGATTCAGCCAGCCATCGCCGCGGTCGCTCCCCGCGCGGAGCTGACCGTCACGTGGGGCCGGCTGGTCCCGACGGGAGCACAACAGATCGACTGACGGCCAATGGGCCGCCAGTCGATGCTTTTCGTGAGGCGGGCCGCGCTCAGCGCAGCGCGGCCTGCGTGTCCGGATCCAGGCCGGCCTCGGGCGCCGGCGCGTGCTGAGCACGCCCGTCCAGCACATTCTTCGTCAGCGCGTTATCCGAACGCACGAGCGCCACGCGGTCCGCTGCCAGCTTGACCAGGCGAACGCGCTGCGGACCGCCATCGAACACCACGCTCTCGGATGGCGTGCTGGGCCCGCGCGTGCGCTTCGCCTTCGGACCCACGCTCGCGGCCACCTTGTCGGTCGCCTCTTTGAAATCCGCGCCCAACACACCGTGCGGCTCCAGGCGGTACTCGTCGTAGACCTTCCAGAGCTTGTCCTGGAAGAAGAAGAAGCGGCGCGTGTAACTCACGGCCTTCCCGTCCGCTCCCGCCCTCAGCACCTTGGTGGAGCTCATCGATTCGCCGTTGCCATGCGCGAACTCGTCGTGGAACTCCGATTTGTCGTAGGTCGTCGTCTTGAAGTCGAACTTCGAGATGTGGCGTAAGACCTTCTTCTGCTCTTCGAGCTGGTAGTCGAGCTCCTGAGTCTTCGGGCCCGGGTTGGTCTTGCGGTACTTCGCGACAAAGTGGCGATCCCACCAGCGGTCGTAGAGCCGAGCCACTTGATCGGCGCTCATTCCGAACTCCACCCCATCGGCCTCCAGCGCCAGCGGCGCCTTGGCATCTCCTGAGGTGTTCACTCCGGCAAGGGCCGCGCCGCCGTTCACCGCGGTTGGCTCTGCCGCTCCGGCGACACCTGCCGAAGCGGCCGCCACAGGAAGGACCAAACAGATGCTGAAGACGAGGGAGGTTAGGGAGTTCATTTCGATTCCACACTTCTCGGAGCGAAGCCGACAGGCGCGCCTCACCGGGCGGTGAAGACACTCTCTGGTGAATGACGCTCTGGAATGACTAAAGCGCACTGAAGACGAGTCAGCGGGTCCGCGCGGAAGGCAGGCCCCGACGCTGCAGCGCTGATGCCCACATGACTCGACGACTGCCGCACAGTGTAGGGCGTCGCGCGTGCGAGTGCCACGTATCTGTGCCGAATTGGAGGTCAAATCGCCGAACCCCGGGAGCGCCGCCGGAGCGCCGCGCGAACCACACCCGACGATCCTGCTCGACGCGTCGAAACCGAGACGGCACACTATCGAGCCATGCTGTTTCGGAACCGGAGCGTACACGTCAAGACCGCGCGCGAAATTGAGCACATGAGGGTTGTCGGCCGAATGGCCGCCGAGACGCTCCATGCCGTGGGGAACATCATTCGCCCCGGCATCACGACGGAGGAAATCAACGACTTCGTCCATCGAGACACGTTGCGGATGGGCGCTCGCCCTGCCCCGCTCAACTATCTCGGCTTCCCGAAGAGCGTTTGCACCTCGGTGAATCACGTCGTCTGCCATGGCATCCCGGGCGCGCAGAAGCTCGTGGACGGGGACATCATCAACGTGGACGTGACCCACATATATCAGGGCTTTCACGGTGACACTTCTGCGACGTTCTACGTCGGCACCCCCAGCGAAGACGCCAAGAAGGTCACGGAGATCGCCCGTCGCTGCCTGGAGCTCGGCATCAACGAGGTGAAGCCCGGGGCGCGCCTCGGCGACATCGGCGCCGCCATCCAGGAGTTTGCCGAGGGCCTCGGCTGCGGTGTCGTGACGGACTTCGTCGGGCACGGTATCGGCCGCAAGTTTCATGAAGAGCCCAAAGTCAGCCACGTGGGGGTGCGCGGCCGTGGAGAGCGCTTGCGCGCGGGCATGACCTTCACCATCGAGCCCATGATCAACCTCGGCAGTCACGAGGTCGAGGTGCTCGATGACGACTGGACGGCGGTCACCGTCGACGGATCCCTTTCAGCACAGTTCGAGCACACGGTGCTGGTGACGGAGACGGGCTACGAGATCCTCACGCAGCGTCCGGGGCGGCTCGAGCACAGCGAGATTTTCCCCGATTATTGGGCTCAGCAGAAGCCCCTTGCATAACGCGGCGCGCGCTCTACCCGCAGCCAGTTTGCCGCAGCCAGTTTTCAGCAGCCCATGCCCGAAAGCCCCTGTCGCACAGCGCGAGCTCACCAGTTTCGGTAGCTCGCGTGAACGGCAGCGACACGGCTCAACGGCAAAAGTCCGCTTGACGGATCTGGTGGCGGCTGACTAGCTTGCGAGCTCCCAAAGTTTGGGCTGGGTGCCCGTGGGATCGACTCTGACAGGCGGTTTTGCCCGGTCGGAAGCGTTTCCAGGTGGAGTGCGGTGCACCAGCGCTCCGAGAGCATTCGCCTAGGCGAAATCTGGATGGCGGCCGAAGCTAAGAAACCAAAACGCAAGAAGACCACGCAGCGTCCTCCCTCTCGACAGGCGGCCTCTCGACAGACGGCAGCCAAACCAGCAGAGGCTGGGAGGAAGGTCGCAAAAGCGGGGGCTTCAGCAGCGGCAAAGAAGCGTCCTGTGCGCGCCAGCGAGGCGCCGCGCGCTTCACAACCCCCTTCGGCCAAAAAGCCGCAGAGTGTTGCACCTCCTGCCAAGGGGGCTGGCAAAGCTGCGGATGCCAAGAAGAAATCGGCACTGCGCGACCGTGAAAAGGCCACGCGCGAGCGCGAAAAGGAGCGCGAGCGCCAGGAGCGCGAGAAAGAACGCGCTCGGCTGCTGAAGGACAAGGAGCAGCAGCGCCTGCAGGCGGAGCGCGAGAAAGAGCGGCTCCGAGCGCAAAAGGACAAGGAGCGCGAGAAGCTCAACCGCGAGAAAGAGCGCGCCAAGCAGGAGCAGCTGAAGGCGAAAGAGCGCCAGAAGGCCGAGCGCGAGAAGGAAGCCGAGCGGCAGCGCCTCCAGCGCGAGAAGGATCAGCAGCGGCTGCAGGCTCAGCGCCAAAAAGAGCAAGAGCGCGCCGACCAAGCCAAGGCCAAAGCCCAGCAGGTGGCGGACAAGGCCAAGGAAAAAGCCCGGCTCGAGCAGGAGCGGGAAGACGCCCGTCTCCGCGAAATTACTGCCAAAAAGCAGGAAAAAGACCGGCTGGCGGCCGAAAAGGTCGCCGAGCGCGAGCGGCAGCTGGCTGAAAAGCAGGAAGAGCGCGAGACCCAGCGTCTGGCGAAGGAAGCCGAGCAGGCCCGGCTCAAGAGCGAGAAGGAAGCGGAACGAGAGGCCCAGCGCCAGGAGAAGGAAGCGGAGCGGACGCGGCTCAAGGCCGAGCGTGACCAAGAGCGCGTGCGCCTCAAAGCCGAGCGTGACGCGGAGCGCGAGCGCTTGAAGGAAGAGGCTCGTCGCCAGCGCGAGGAAGAGCGCGCTCGTCGCGAGGCGGAGCGGGACGCTTTCCGAAAGGCGAAGGAGGCGGAGCAGAACCGCATCCGTACCGAGCGAGCAGCGGCACGCCGAGCCCTCGAAGGCCGCGTGGCGAAGGCCAGCGGCCGCGCTGCCGGTGGCGCACGCGCATCGACGACGACGCGCGTGTACAGCCCGAGGTCGATTCCGGACCAGTCCGGTACGCGCCGCGGGGATGGCGCTCCGATCTCGACGCTGATCAGCCAGCCTCCGCCCTCCAGTGTGGAGCGAGCTCCCGGTTACGTTCCGAAGCCCCGGACCCTTCCGCCTCCTCCCCCTCCTCCGGAGCCCCCGGCGACGATCGAGGAGCGCTACACGAAGGTGCTGGAGCGGCTCTCGCATACCAGCGAGGAGTTCCGGGCCACCTACGAGGAAAACTTCCTGATGTCGTGGATCCATCACGACAGCGCGCTCGAGGGTGTCGTGTACACGTACGACGAGCTGCGCACGGCGGTGAACCCGAATGTGACGGTGGTGCCCGACTCCAGCTTGCAGTCCGTGTGCGAGGAGATCCGGCGCCACAAGGCGGCGATCGAGGTCGTGCGCGAGTTGGGTGAACGCAAGCGCCAGCCGGCGACGCTCGACCAGCTGAAGCGCATCTATCTGACGCTGCACCCCGAAGAAGGCGATCTCAAGACGGTGCGGTACCGCAAGGAGATCCCGCAACACCGAATGTACTTTCACGAGTACGCGGCACCCGACAAGATCCCCTACAAGGTGCGGCAGATCTTCGACTGGCTCAATGGGCCCGAGCCGAAGAAGCTGAAGAGCCCGCTGCGCGTGGCCGGGCGGGTTCACTACGATTTGATCCGCATCTTCCCGTTCGCCAAGGACAGCGGCAAGGTGGCTCGCCTGTTCATGAACATGTTGCTGCTGCGCGCGGACTATCCGCCCGCGATCCTGCACTCGACCGAGCGCCAGCGCTACTACGAGGCGCTCAAGGGCTCGCCCAACACCATCTACAACATGCTCGAGAGCGCCATCGTGAATGCGCTGCAGAGCATCGATCGCCAGCTCGGCACGCAAGACACGCGCTTGCGAGCCATCGTTTCCTGAGGCGCCGACAGGTGCCTCGGGATGCCGCCTCCAGGCGCGGCTTGGGCGTTCGCCTCACGCGCGCCAGCCGCGCCTCGCGGCGCCGGCTCGGCAAGCGCGAGGCATCGTAGGGCGCTCGGCGGCGGTCGGCGGAAGCCGCCTGGCCGCGGCGCTCAGCCGCTGGCTTTGCGCCCCGAGCGCTTCGACGCCCGGCGAAAGTTCGAGCGATCGAGACCCGCCTGGCGCGCCGCCTCGGAGATGTTGCCGCCCGTGCGGCGCATCACTGCCGAGAAGTACGCATCATCGAACATGCTGAGCGCGCGCTGCTTGGCCTCGCGATACGGCAGATGGGCCAGATCATCAGGCAGCGCACCTCCCATGCTCACGCTGGTTTCCTCCGGCAGAGAGGGCGCCAGCGAGTGGCGCGCGCACGGCAGATGCTGCGGGAGGATGGTGTCCTCGCGGCAGTACACCAGTGCGTGTTCCATCGCATTCTCCAGCTCGCGCACGTTGCCGGGCCAGTTCTGGCTGCGCAGCACACGCATTGCCTCATCGCTGATCTTGACAGCTTCCCGCCCCTGGCGCGCGGCGTACTTGCGCAGGAAGTGATGGGCCAGGATCGCGATGTCGTCTCTGCGCTTGCGCAGCGGCGGCAGCTCGATGCAGATCACATTCAAGCGGTAGTAGAGATCCTCGCGGAACTTGCCCGCGGCGATCTTGGTGCGCAGATCCACGTTGGTTGCGGCGAGCACGCGCACGTCAACCCGCCGGGTCTCATTGGTGCCGACTCGCTTGATCTCGCCCTCTTGCAGGGCGCGCAGCAACTTTACCTGCGCGAGCGGTGGCAGATCGCCGACCTCGTCCAGGAAGATGGTGCCCTGATCGGCAGCCTCGAACAGACCTTCACGCGTGGTGATGGCGCCCGTGAACGCGCCGCGCACGTGGCCGAAGAGCTCGCTCTCGACGAGATCCACCGGGATCGCCGAGCAGTTGACGGCGACGAACGGCTTGTTGGAACGTGACGAGTGTTCGTGAATGGCACGGGCCGTGAGCTCCTTGCCCGTGCCGCTCTCACCCAACACCAGCACCGTCGAGGAGGTGGGTGCGACACCCACCGCCAGGCGATACACCTCCTGCATGCTCGGCGTGTTGCCGATCAGCTCGCCGAACGTCTCCTTCTGCTCCAGCTTGCGCTCGAGCATCTCGGTGCGAGTCAGCAGGCGCCGCCGCTCTGCCGCCTTGGAGACGGTGAGCACGACCTCGTCGTTCGAGCGAAACGGCTTCTCCAGGAAATCGTAGGCGCCCGCGCGCACCGACTTCACGGCCACCTCGACGTCGCCGAAGGCCGTCATCATGATCACTTCCACGCCGGGATGGCTGACGCGCAGATTTTCGAGCAGCTCGAGCCCGTTCATCTTCGGCATCATCAGGTCGACCAGCGCGACGTGAACGCGTTCACGCTCCAGCAGAGCCAGGGCCGCGGCTCCGTCCTCTACCGGGATGGCATCCATCCCACTTGCGGCCAGCATGCGCACCACGCTCCGGCGCAGCGTGGGTTCATCGTCGACGACCAGAACGCGAGTGGCACCAGCTTTGGCGAGGCGAACTTGAGGTGCCTCGGAAGGAGCATTGGCGAGGTTCAGCATGTCTTCCCCAGGGGAGATGCAAAAAGAAACGTGACCAGTGTAGAGCAATCTGCCGCGAGTCGTGAACGCTTCTCGCAGAACAGCACATCGAATTTTGGAAGACCCACACGGGAGCCAGACATCTCTCGTCTCTTACTTTTGACGGCACTCTTGGCTGAATTCACGGCGCATCGATCGCGCACGCAGGGCGTCACTTCTGACACTCTGCGCTGTGCTGAAACATCGAAGGCGTCTCACGCGTTGCACCGTGCTGCGTTCTCGAGAGGATCTGGCTGTTTTTGGCGGGTGCTCGCGCACGTTGTGTCGGTGTGCATGCGGCGCATGGTACCCGGTGAGCTCTGCGCTTCGATCGCACGCCGAGGTTCACCTACTGTTGCCTACCTTTAACGCCTGTCTGCTCAGAGCGTCTACTTCTCGACTGATTTTGAGTTTCACCCGGCAGTACGCCTCGCACCCTCGAACTCCCGGGCTGCGCGACCCGGCAAAGAGCGCTGGCTTTTAGCCTGCGTGCCGCCCGCTTCGACTAGGATCACGGCATGCAATCCACGCTCGTCGACGTCGAGCTCACCGCGCTGCTCGGTCGCGGCACGCGCTTCGAGGGCAAGCTCACCTTCGATGGCAGCTTGCGGATCGATGGGGCCTTCGTGGGCGAGGTGCGCAGCCAGGGGGTCCTGGTGATCGGCGAAGGTGCGCAGGTTCACGCGGACGTCGCGGTCGGCGCGCTGATCGTCAAGGGCGGCACGCTGCGGGGCAACGTCACGGCGCGTGATTCGATCGAGCTGCAGGTTCCCGCGCACGTGACGGGCAATCTGCGCGCCCCCGAGATCTCCATCGATCGCGGGGTCCAGTTCGCCGGTGAATGCACCATCGAACCCCGCTCGGACATTCCCGAGCTGTAGCGAAACGGGGGGGCGCTCGCCGTTGTACCCGGGCTATTCCGATGAGAAGGCCGCGAGCATGCTGGCGTTGAGCCGCTCCAGCTCACGATCAATCGCGGAGAAGTCTTGCGACTCGCCGGAGGACACCGGGGGACGCGGCGGGGTCGGGATCTTGGCGCTGCGAGGCACAGGCTCCTCGGCGCGGGGCTCCAGCATTGCGCGCGGCTCGGACATCGTCCGCGGCTCCAGGGCGTGGCGATCGATCCGCTCGCGCAGCTTGTCGTGCGCGATCCGCCAGCGGTCGCATTCGGCGATCAGCTCCGCCAGCTCCGCCCGGACCTGCTCGAGCTCCTCTTCCCAGAGGGCCATCTCCGTGGCGGCATCGCCCGCGCGCTTGGCCAGGCTCAGCTGGTCGGCGCTGCCCAGCTCGCCACTCAACGTGTCCCGAGCCCGGGCCACGGCCTTCTTCAGGCGGAACAACCGCCGAACAGCATCTTCCGGTCTCTCGCCGTTGTCGGCGCGCGCTCGATCTGCAATTCCCACCCTGAACATTCTAGCGCGCGGAGCGCGCAGCGCGCCGCAGCTGCAGAGCTTTTTAACCTCTTGAAACCTGGCCCGGAAGTGTGGCCACCAGCTCTCACAGCCGGCTCCGGGGAGCCCAGGCTGTGTTGCAGCGGTGCAGCGCACATTTACCGCATTTTGGCCCGGCTGCGATCAGCTCTCGAACAGGCCCAGATCCAGCGCGCGCTCCTGGTCCTGCGCGTACTCGGCCTCTTCCCCTTCCCACTCTTCAGCCTCGCCTTCGCTTTCGCTCTCGCCTTCCCCTTCGCCGCTGGCCGCTGCGGGGTCGATGCCGCGCAGCTCCGCCTGGGACAGCACCGGGAGGCGCCGCTTGCCGACGGGCCCCTCATCGACGAAGTCGCGCAGAGCCATCATGTCGCGCAGGGCTTCGAGCTTGGCCAGCGCCTTGACTTCCACCTGCCGGATGCGCTCGCGGGTGAGGTTCATGATCGCGCCCACGTCTTCCAGCGTCGTCCCTCCGCGGTCGGCCACGTCCAGGGCGCACGAGTCGCCCATCTCCCAGACTTCGAGGTCTGGAAAGTTGAGCTTGATGGCGCCCGTGCGCGGCGACACGTCGACGTACAGGTGGTGCTTGCACGAGACATAGGGGCAAGGGCGAGCGCCGCCCTGGCACGCACTGCGTACGCGGGGCTTGTTGTAGTCGTCCTCGGGGTACAGGAGCCGACCGATCTCGAGCTCGCGCTTGGTCATGCGCTTCACGCTGATCGTGCGGGCTCGCACGGCGCGCTTGCGGCGTGAGCGGCGCTGCTCGCGCGTGATACCATCGCCGATGGCGAAGTCGGCGGGCGCATCGCCCAGTTGGGGATCGGCGTGCTCCTCCTCCACCTCCTGTGAACCTTCCGGGACCAAACACGCCTCGAGTTTCCTAGCATTCATCACTCGCCTCCGACCCTTGCTCTGCTTCCGCTCGCCACCACGCCCACGACCCGCCCCGCCCTGCCTCAGGATGCTTTCGCTGCCTCGGGCGCCGCGCCTGCCCGGCCCGCCCGAGCCGGCCGCATCAAGCGCCCTTCCATCGACCTCAGGCGCGTCAGCAGCTGCCGCGCCTGCTTCTCCAACTCCTTCACCTCACGGCCCATCAGCTGCGACCCTTCCTCGGGGTTGCGCCGCTCCACCGCGCTGGTCAGCGACTTGAAGAGACAAACCAAGATGTGTTCGAACTGCTCGAGCTCGTTCCGTGCGAACAGGAAGTCGCGCCGGATTTCCTCGATCGTATAGCTCTCCGCCAGCATTTCCCGGATGCGCAGCAAGGCCCGGAACACGTGCACCGGATAGACGCCGTGCGACCCCTGGTGCTTGCCCTTTTGCCCGACGCGCGTGCTGCGCGGCAGCAGGCCGAGCTGCACGTACTTGCGCAGCGTGGCTTCGCTCAGCGGGATGCCGTGCGCACCGCACAGGTCGATCAGAGCGTTCGAGGTCAAGCCCGCCGCATATTGGCGCTCCAAACCAGAGAGAACACTATCGTCGATCCCAACCATGACTCTTTGCCGCTTGCTCGAGATACACGAGACCCGGCGCACACCTGTGCGGCCGAACCCCAACGCCGCGATAGACCTCGCCGGCGCAATTCTGTTGTTGCCTCGATCGCACTCGCGGCGCGCCCGTTACGCTCGCGCACGCTCGGGTGAAGCCACCCGAAGATGCTCGCTCGATTGAACTCGCAGCGACCTTGATTCGTTTCTACTCGGGGTGCGGGGCGTTCCCCGCTGAAGCAGCCGCCTGCATCGATCTCGATCCAACGAAGTGTTCGAGAGCAGACATGCCGAGAAACTACGGCATCAACGCAGACGAATATAATCTACTGAGTGGACCCATGGAAACATCTTTTCTCGCGAAAATTTGTGAGAGTCACAGCGGCAGCAGCACGAGGCTGCTTCATCTTCGAGATCTGACAGCTGCTGTCACACCAGGGCCGCGCGGCTCAAACTGCAGGCGCGCGCTTTCCGAGCAGCGACCGCGCACGGCCCCGGCGAACGTCGAAAATCGCCTCGCTTGCTTCTCCTACACTTTGCGCTCGCTCCCCGGAGATCCGAGCACTAGCCTGGGCCATCGTGTCCAGCGCGCGCATTCAGCGTGACGTCAAAGCCAACGGCGTGAGGCTCCGTGTCACCGAAAAAGGATCGGGCCCCAGCCTATTGCTGTTGCACGGCCTATTCATGGATCACAGCACGTGGGACGCCGTGGGCGACGTGCTCGCGTCTAGTTTCCGTGTCGTAGCGCCCGACTTGCCGGGCTTTGGCCAGAGCGAGAAACCGCCGGAAAATCGTTTCCCCTACGGCATCAACAGCTTTGCGGACGCGGTCCTGGACCTGTATGCGGGGCTCGAGCTGGGCCGTGCAGTGCTCGTGGGGCATGCATTGGGCGGAGCCGTGGCCATCACGCTCGCGGCACGCCATCCAGAGCTGATCTCGCGGCTCGTGCTGGTGGACGCCCTCTGTTATCCCGCGCGCGCGGATCTGGCCCATCGCGTGGCCCTGGCCCCGCTGATCGGAGGTTTTGCTTTCAAGCAACTCTGGGGCAAGTCGACCTTCAAGGCTTACTTCAAGGAATCGTACCTATCTCGCGATGCGCGCATTCCCAGTGCGCGTCTCGACCACTACTACGAATCGTTCAACGCGCCCGCGGCTCGCGCGAGTGCGCTCGCGACGTTACGTGCCACGCGCGACACACGCTCGGTCGTTGCCCATATCGCGCGCATCTCGATGCCGACTCTGGTGCTCTGGGGGCGCGACGACACCCTGTATCCCGCGGCGCTCGGGCAGCGCATGTCGCGCGAGATCCGGGACGCGGGCTTTCAGCTGCTGGGTGCCGGCCACGTGCCGCACGAAGAGCAGCCGACCGCGGTCGCCGAGGCCATCGAGCGTTTCTGCCAGAGCCCCAGGCCCCGCTGAGCCCCCGCGGCCCACGGCGACGCTGAGCGCAGGGTCGCCCCGCACCCCGAGGTGCCGGGCGATGACGCCGGGCTGAGGCCCGGCCCTGAGAGATCCTCACGAATTCATCGCGAAAAGAGCGAGACTAGCAGCGGGGAGGTTCCGTGCGGCGGCGTGCCACGCCAGCGTCCGCTCCGTCGAAGCAGCTCGCCAGGTCCCCCCGCGCCGTACCAATCGAGGTTTCCATGGCAACTTCGATTTGCGAGCGCAGAACCCCTCCGCCAAAGGCCAGAGTGCTTCAGCGCCGCACGGCAATCCCGCGCAAGCTGCGCGCCCGGTGAACTCCAGGGGATCACGGGCTCTTTCGCGCCCGGTTCGCGCGAACTTCTCAGGGCCCGGCCCCCAAGCGTCACTTCACGGGGAAGGAAGCGGTGGGCGGCTTCTCGCCGCTGGCGCGCGGGGCGGGCTTGGCCACTGGAGCCGCTGCCGGGCGCGGCGAGGGCGGCGGAGGAGTGAAGGCGGGCTCGGGTGCCGGCACCGGGCGAGTGCCCGCAGGACTGCGAGGCGCCTTCGCATGCGCGGTGGGCGGCTTGGCCGTGGGTGCCGCTGCCGGCTTTGGAGCTGCGGGAGCGGGCTCCTTGACCGCCTGGGCGGGCGCAGGCACCTGGGTCGGCTCGGCGACGGCGGGCTCGGGGGCGGCGCCCTTGGCCGCGGGTGGCACCCCAGGCTCCGGCTCCTCGGGATCGGCACGTTCGGCAGCAGCCACTGGCTCCGCCGCTGCTACCGGCACCGCGGGCGGCGGCGGGTCCGGGGCGACGGCGACGTTCGCGGTAGGTGTCGCGCTCGGGGGCTCGACCGCTTCCTCGACCTTGGAACGGGTCGCGCGCCACAGGCCCACCAGCAAGGGCACCGCCGCCAGCGCGATGATAGCCCCCACCAGCCGCGAGCTACGGCGCGCGCGCTCCCTGCGGCGCAGGTTCTCGCGGTAGCTCGCCGCGGCAATGGCGCCGCCGTCTTCTTCTTCCTCTTCCTCCCTGATGGGAGCGAGGGGCGGAGCACTCTTCGGGCCGCCGACGTAGGTGCCCTGGTCCCCCGCATTGAAGAAGTCCGCTTCGGAGTTGGGCGAGTGATGCTCGACAGGAGCCGGAGCGACCGGCGTCTCCGAGCTCGATGCCGTGGTGGACCCAGGCAACACGGCCGCGGGCAACACCGCGGCAGACGCCGGCGCGGCCCCGACCCGTCGGGGTTCGAGCGCGGCGGGCTCGAGGCGCCCGGGTTCTGGCGAGCCCCCCGAAGAACGCTGTGCTTCTTGGCGGGCCGCGGGCGGCGCACCCATGCCGATGCCGAAGCGCGTGCCGCCTCGCGGCTGCGCAGGCGGCGCTTCGGGGGTGACCCGAACGGGCGCAGTGGCGTCGCGCGCCGAAGCTACCTCGCGCAGTGGCGTTTCACGGGCCTCGCGCGTCTCGCGTGCCGGGGCCTCGCGGGCCGCCGCCACGTCCGCTGGACGCCGGATGCGGCCCACCACGTTGCCCATGCCAAGCACGGTGCCACCGCGCGTTCTCACGCTGGGTGTGGAGTCGTTGGAAGCGGCTTCGCCGCCGCCGGGAGCCGGCAGCGTGATCCGCCGCGTCTCGGGCTCGGGCCCCGCCTCTTCTCCCTCCCGAACGGAGCCCGAACGCGCTTGGGCACCTGCTTTGCGCTCCTCGGCGCCGATGTTAACGATGCTCTTGGGCATCACCCGCACCGGCTCGCGCCCGCCAAGGCGGGCCTCCGCGGGCAGCGCTGCCGGCCCCCACGCGCTCGGAAGCAGCGGCGTGTTGCGCTGCCCATCACGCGCCGGCTCCGGCCGCGGACCGGCGCTGGGGCGTGCGCTCAGCATCGGCGCGGGCTCGACCGTACGCGGTGCGGGCGCGGGCTCGATCGAACGGGGTGCGGGTTCGATGGAACGGGGCGCGGGCTCGATGGAGCGCGGCGTAGGCTCGATGGAGCGCGGCGCGCTGGAGCCCTCCTGCGCTGCCGGCGAAGAGACACGGCGCGGCGCGAGCAGCGACGGACGTTGCTCGGCCTCCGCCGGCACGGAAGGCGTCGTCGACGGCGATGCGGGCTCCGCGGGGCTGGAGCGGCGCAGCAAGACCGGCTCCGCCGAGGCGCCCGCAGGCACGACCAGGGCGTCCCCTGCCGCAGCGATCTCCGACCCGAGCGCGCCCTCTTCTGCCTCCGGCTCGCGCTCCTGCGGCTCGACCGCAATGATCAAGCCCTCGAAGTAAAACTTGGAGAGCACCGTGAGCGTGGAGAGATCGTCGAAGGGCGAATCGTCGATCAGATCGAGCAGCGTACGCTTGCCGTCGATCAGGCGCAGCACGCCATTGAGCTCGTCAGGGATCTCGTTCAGGCGCCCGAGCAGCGCGTCGTGATCGACATCGATCAGCGTGGTCTCGGGCGGCAGCTGCTCGGCGATGCGGCCCAGCTCATCCACACGCCGCAGGCCCTCCATCAGCAGCGCATTGGTCGAGGCCTCGATCACGACCGGATGGTCCACGGTGCGAAACTCGAGGTCGAAGGTGCCGGTGGTCCAGGTGATGGCCCGGTACACCGCCTCCTCACCGCGCAGGTCACCAACTTCCGCGTCGATCAGCTGGCCCTTTTGAAAGAACAGCTGAGCCTCGCGGTCGCCGCGTTTCACCACTGCAACGCCACTCTTGCCGCTGACCGCGATCGTCTGCAGCAGGTCCACCACGGCCACGTCTTCCAGCGAGCCCGAGAAGCGCGTGCGGGCCAGCGACTCCGCCGCAATCCGCTGCTGGTTGCGTCGGGCGAGCAGCATGTGCACCCGCGTCACGACCTCGCGCACGAAGATCGGCTTGGCGAGATAGTCGTCTACGCCGAGCTCCAGTCCACGCAGCTTGTCCTCCAGGGCGCCCTGCTCGGTGAGGAAGACGATCGGGACGTCGCGTAGCTCTGGCCGCGAACGCACTTCGCGTACCAATCCGAAACCGTCGGAGTCCGGCAGCCGCGTGTCGGTCAGGATCAGGTCAGGCGCGCCGTGCTCGAGCTTGGCGAGCGCCGTCTCGGCGCTGGTGGCGGTGGTGACCGTGAAGCCGGCACTGCGCAGGCTGACCTCGAGAACACGCGCACTGCTGGAGTCTGCATCCACCAACAAGATCTGCTGTTTCGCCATTCACTCGAGTCCTGGGCCCCGCGTTCGCCCCCTTGCCTCAGATGACGCAGGCCCACGAGAAGTATCGCCCACATACATCACGGGGCAATCTCGCATCGCTACACCCTTGCGGCCAAAACCGGCCAGCTGACTCAGTCCCGTTTCAGACACCGCGTCCCGCAAATACCGCGCCCCACAGATAGAGCGCGTACAGCAGGCCCCCCAGGCACGATCCGACCACGATCCAGAGGAGCAGCGCTGCATGACTCAGCCTGCGGGCAGGCGGGGCCTCGTGCAAGGAAGAAGCCGGCGGCTCCTCCTCGGATGCGGCCGGGGCCAGGGCGAAACGAGGACCACCTGGCAGCTTCAGCGTCTCACGGCGCGCCCGGAAGGGCGCCAGGGCGCGCCAGAGCTGGGCCGCGGATTCGAAGCGAGCCTGCGGGGCCTTCTCCAGGCAGCGCGCGACGATCGGCTCGAGGCGGCAAGCGGCGCTGTCCGGCGGCAACCAGCGCCGAAACGGCGGCATGGGCGCATAGCGGTGCTGGTGCATGACGCCGACCGTCGACTCCGCCTCGAACGGCAGCCGCCCGCACAGCATCTCGTACAGCATCACGCCGAGAGCATACAGGTCGGCGCGGCCGTCGATTGCCGCGCCCATGGCTTGCTCCGGGCTCATGTACTCGGGGGTGCCGTGGGTCGTGCTCGGGTGGGTCAGGCGCAGCTGCCCCGACACCTGCGCCAGGCCGAAGTCGAGCACCTTCACCGAGCAGACCCCGCCCCTGCGCTCCACCCAGACGTTCTCGGGCTTGAGATCGCGATGCACGATGCCGAGCTCATGCGCTTCTTGCAGGGCGCCGCACACCTGAATCAAAATCGGAATCGCCCGTTCCACGGGGATCGGGCCGTCTTTGCGCACCGCTTGATTGA